>NZ_SZXC01000025.1:0-326889 GCF_005281055.1 Citrobacter sp. wls711
CAACTGAATGAGGAAAATGAGGTCATTGCCGACTGGCTACTGCGCATTACGGGCAGTCAGCGCAACTGGGGATTTTGCCTGTGTTTTTTGTACCTGCGCAACGTAAAAGGCTTCCGCTTCAACCACAAAAGGGTGTACCGGATTTACTGCGAGCTATCGCTGAACATGCGCATCAAGCCGAAAAAAAGACTGAAACGGGATAAACCTGAACCGCTGGCAGTGCCTGAAAGCAGCAACGAATGCTGGTCGATGGACTTCATGCACGACCAGTTATCGGATGGTCGCTCAGTCCGTCTGCTGAATGTTATCGATAATTTTAACCGTGAGGCACTGGCGATTGAGGTCGATTTTTCTCTGCCGGCCAGTCGGGTAGTCAGAACACTTGAGCAACTCATCGCATGGAAGGGAAAACCCGCAGCCATTCGGTGTGATAACGGACCGGAATATACAGGGAGGATACTGATGTCATGGGCCGCACAGCAGAATATAAGCCTTCGTTTTATTCAGCCCGGCAAACCTCAGCAGAATGCCTATATTGAGCGATATAACCGGACGGTGCGTTATGACTGGCTGGGCCAGCACCTGTTTAACTCACTGGACGAATTGCAGGGCTATGCCACGCAGTGGCAATAGTTTTATAATTACGAATGTCCGAATATGGCACTGAATGGCTTCACGCCGATGCAGCATATTCAACGCATGACCTGATTCTACTTATCACCTCCGTTAAAAATGGGGGGATTACCGGGGGGTTACCAATCAATTACGCGACATACCTACTTTATCATAACCTGACTTCCGAAATTGATAAGTCATTACTTCTGTTGGCAGTAAAATTTTGCTTATAAATCTGACAGGAGGAGGTTATGCGTAAATATATTACCCACAGCGAATGGGTGGCTTTTTTTAAAGCTATAAATGGTACGCGAAATGAAATTCGCGATAAAGCCTTGTTGCAGATGACATATATCCATGGGTTGAGAGTCAGTGAGGTGTTAGACCTGAGGTTAGGCGATCTTGATATGACCGAAAAAATTGTTTTCATCAGACGACTAAAAAATGGGTTGTCAACCTCTCATCCATTGCAACAAGAAACCGTAGAATTATTGCAACACTGGATTCAGATCAGGAAAAAATACGCGAAAGGCAACCATGAGGATTATCTTTTTCTGTCCTCTCACGGGAAAAAAATATCCAGACAGTGGGTGTATAAATTATGTGCTCGATACAGTAAGTTCGCGGGTTTGAGAGTTAAGGTTCATCCACACATGCTACGTCACGCTTGTGGTTATGCTCTTGCCAACCAGGGGTTGGATACACGACTTATCCAGGACTATCTCGGGCACAGGAATATTCATCATACTGTTCTGTATACAGCCAGTAACCCCGGGCGTTTTCAGAGAGTCTGGCAAGGCTAAGCCTTCAGACAAGGGATAAGAAACTGCACGTTCATAATATCTTTATGATCAGTTCTGTGGAATAAAGTATACATAGGGCCTTTCTTTAAAATGCATTTATTATTGCACAGCTCTCCCATCGCATCGTACATCTGGAACTCAAAGATCTGTTCGTATGTACCTTTGAATTTCTGGCAGGTGTATAAACCATCAGGGATAAGTTTTTCCGGTTGGGCGGGGTTGCTTATTTCTGTAAAAGTGTAAATAATTTCTGAATCAGTGTCTTCAGCGGGAACCATTTCTCCTGAAATCATAAAGTCTGACATGGTATAAGTTGGTACGTAAATTGACATCATGGACTGAAAAAGATTCCGATTATAAACAAGGCGACCGTCTCTTGTTGTATGTATAAAATCCATTCCCAGTCGAATGCTTTTTTTATTGCGAAGAGCAGGGAGGCTATTTCCTTCTGCTATCTCCACTAACTTAAATTCTGTGTCCTTTGTCAGCTTGTACAGCACGGGCTGGGCGTACTGCATATCCCATGCCTTTGCATTCCGGTATTGTTGCGGGGAGACAGTAAACTGTTGTCTGAATGAACGGGAGAATGTCTGAAGAGAACTGAAGTCATACATCAGTGATATGTCGGTTGCCGGAATGCTGGTATGACGCAACAGTAACGCCGCAAGTGTCAGTTTTCTACGACGAATATACTTTGCCACACTCATCCCGGTCTCTTTCAGAAACAGACTGTACAGCCAGCGTTCTGTGTAGCCGGAACGCTCTGCAAGCTCTTTCACCGGCAGGGAACTGTTCAGATTTCCTTCAATAATAGCTGCCAGTTGCTGGATTAAACCCATCTCTTCTCCCTTTTACAGCCACGGCAGAGGCTGAGTGTTAAGAACGGTCGTAATTTCACTGTATTCTCCGACGTTAGCACGTTTCGCCTTCGCCAGTGGTTTTTATCGTGTCATCCTCCATTGCTCTGTTTCACTAAACCGGAGCAACTAATGTCTACCCGAAAATTTCTCACCCACCATGAAGTTTCTTTGCTGCTGCAGGCTGCACTGACCAGCCGTCATCCGGAACGCGACACCTGCATGATACTCCTGGCCTTTCTCCACGGACTGCGGGTCAGTGAGTTGCTGTCACTGCGGCTTGCTGACCTTGAGCTCGTATCCCGAAAACTGTGTGTCCGGCGTCTCAAAAACGGTTTCAGTACCGTTCATCCTTTACTGGCAGAAGAGGTGAAGTGCCTCAGAAGCTGGCTTACCGCCAGGGAAACGATTAAATCACCGGCTGCAGAAGAGGAAGGGGACTGGCTTTTTATTTCCCGGTCGGGACGTCCGCTCTCCCGTCAGCGGTTCTATGACCTGCTGTCTGAAGCCGGAAGGAAAGCCCGGCTGACTGTCTCCGTTCACCCTCATATGCTCAGGCATGGCTGTGGTTATGCGCTGGCGGATAATGGCATTGATACGCGGCTGATTCAGGATTATCTGGGACACCGGAATATCCGGCATACGGTAATTTATACCGCCTCAAATTCAGCCCGGTTTGACCGGGTGTGGAATCGGTCAAAAAAGGGGAAAAAGCAACTTTTTGACCCAAACTGTAAACTGCCTGCATTGAACGAAAATTCTAAAAAAACACAGACAATGCAGACAACAACTTTTTTAAGATAGTTTGATTTAAATCAATAAAACCCGCATATCTCTTCCCTTCTGTAAGCCCGTGCCCCTGATCCCTGTCAGTTTTCTGAGATTTCCAGGATTATTTCAACAAAATAAAAATCCAATACATAATCATTTATCAACAATAAACTCTGCTTAATAACTTAAATTCAGATTATTAATCCGTTGTTGTCAAAATGGGTCATTTTGACAACAACGGATCCTCTTCCTGTATACCTGTATTGCACGTTACTGGGCACTGATAACCCGACACATACGGCAACAGATATCTGTTGTTATTACTGGAGTGGAGGGATGTCAGTGCTTCTTAATTCATAACTTCTGACGGAGAGATATTCTGGTGGCGGGCATGCCTGTGAGACGCAGCCGAATAAAAATACGTTTCTTCTGTCCTGAGTGTGTTCAGGATACATGTCTCCAGCGGAGGCAGCGTCACTGAGACCATCATTAACGGTGGAAATCAATTTGTCTCCAACGGCGGTAGTGCCACAAGTACTACCATGAACGGTGGGCATCAGTATGTCGCCAGTGGCGGCAGCGTTACAAGTACCACAATTAATAGTGGGGGGCAGACTATCATCAGCGGCGGTAGTGCTACTAACACCATTATTAACAGTGCGGGAAATCAACGGGTATCAAGCGGTGGTAGTGTAACTGCTACAACAATCAACGGTGGGGACCAAAAAGTCTACGGTATCGCTACTGATACCACCATTAATAATGGGGGGGAGCAGGCTGTCTCCAGCGGCGGTAGCGTAACGAACACAATCATTAACAGCGACGGATTACAGACTGTTTACAGCGGCGGTAGCGCTACGGATACGACCATTAAGAGCGATGGTTCACTGGTGGTGTTCGCTGGAGGAAGTGCTGTCTCAATTACTCAGGAAAGCGGTGGCGCCATCAGTACTGACACTGGTTCTGTCCTGAATGGCAACAATGTTAAAGGTAGCTTCAGTATTGCCGGCGGCAGTGCAGCCAATATGCTGCTGGAAAACGGCGGATACCTGGCGGTGCTTGACGGTCATGAAGCCAGCGATACAACTGTTGGCAGTGATGGGGTACTGGATGTCCGCAGCGGCGGTGTGCTCCGTGGCACCACCACCCTGAACGATAAAGGGGTACTGGTCGGTGATGTGGTGACAAACGAAGGGAACCTGCATTTCCTTAACAACACTGCTGCAGCCTTCACAGGCACCCTGACGGGCTCCGGTACCCTGACGCAGGAAGGCGGCAACACACGCTTCAGCGGCCTGTTGTCTCAGGATGGCGGGATTGCCCTTCAGAATGGTGGAGCCATGACGATGGATGCCCTTAAGGCGAAGGCCAATGTGACGACCCAGTCCGGGACCACCCTGACGCTGGATAACGGGACCATCCTGACGGGGAGCGTGGCGGGAGACAGCACCGGCGCAGGTGACATGGCGGTTAAAGGTGCGTCTGTCTGGCATCTCGACGGTGACTCCACTGTCGGGGCTTTAACGCTGGATAACGGGACCGTTGATTTCCGTCCGTCAGCAACCACGCGTCTGACGCCAGTCTTCCAGGCGGTTTCGCTGGCGCTTGATACCCTGTCGGGTAACGGTACGTTCCGGATGAACACGGATATCGCATCGCATACCGGAGATATGCTGAAGGTAGCAGGTAATGCCAGCGGTAACTTTGTGCTGGATATCAAAAACACCGGCCGGGAGCCAGTATCTGCGGGTGCGCCGCTTCAGGTAGTGCAGACCGGTGGCGGTGATGCTGCGTTTACCCTGAAAGGCGGGAAAGTGGACGCCGGTACCTGGGAATACGGTCTGAGCAAGGAAAATAGCAACTGGTATCTGAAGGCTAATACCCCTCCGCCGGTTACCCAGCCTTCAACACCGGGCACAGGTAACCCAGGAACTGGTAACCCGGATGCAGGTAACCCGGATGCAGGTAACCCAGGTGCAGGTAACACGGGCGCAGGTAAGCCAGATGCAGGTACATCGTCGTCTCCGGTGCGTCGTACAACCAAATCGGCCGACGCGGTACTGGGCATGGCGACAGCACCGGCATACGTCTTCAACAGCGAGCTGGATAATCTGCGATTCCGTCACGGCGATGTGATGCAGAATACCGGTGCTCCAGGGGGCGTATGGGGCCGTTATACAGGGTCAGAGAACCGTATCAGTGGCGGGGCCAGCTCGGGCTATACCCTGACCCAGAACGGTTTTGAAACCGGCGCCGACAAGGTCTTTGACCTGGGTGAGAGCAGTTTAGCTGTAGGTACTTTCTTCTCTTACAGCGACAACAGCATTAAGCATGCGCGTGGAGGAAAGAGTAAGGTCGACAGCACCGGTGGTGGTTTGTATGCCACCTGGTTTGATAATGACGGCTACTACGTGGACGGGGTGCTGAAATACAACCGCTTTAATAATGAGCTGCGTACCTGGATGAGTGACGGCACGGCGGTGAAAGGGGATTACAGCCAGAATGGTTTCGGCGGTAGTCTCGAAGCGGGCAGAACCTTCAGTCTGAATGAGAATGCCTGGGCGCAGCCATACGTGCGGACAACGGCATTCAAGGCAGATGCGAAGGATATCAGCCTGAATAACGGTATGAAGGCCAAAACCGGTGCGACCAAATCGGTGCAGGCTGAGGCTGGCGTGAAGCTGGGGATGACCCTTGACGTTGGAGGAAAAGAAGTCAAACCGTACCTGTCGGCAGCGGTGAGTCATGAATTTTCGGACAACAACAAAGTCCGGATTAATGACACCTACGACTTCAGGAACGACATCTCCGGGACGACCGGGAAATACGGAGTGGGTGTCAGTGCGCAGCTGACCCCAAATGCTGGAGTCTGGGCTGAAGCTCGTTATGAAAACGGTAAGCAGACCGAGTCACCGGTCACGGCCAGTGTCGGGTTCCGTTTTAATTTCTGAGCCATACCCTGAACACGGCAGGGATTAAACCCTGCGCTGCGGGCGGAAGTTGAAAGGCTTCCGCCCGCGTTTATATATACCGGAAAGCTTCTGTCTTATATGATCGTTAACTTATGAATTATTGGTGAAAAAAAGTAACTCACTGATAACTATGTAAAACATACATGATTTAAGATCTATTTTTTTGTGAAGTATCTGATAAATACTGGCTGTTTCTTACATTCTAAAACGGTTATCAAAACCAAGAATTATATATTGATAATCAATAAGTTAGGGGAAAGCCAGAAGCCAGCGTATTAACAGGGGATTATTCATATTACTGTTATTTATCAGATGGTTGTGGTTGGACCGTCTAACTACTGCTGAGCCACATGGGTTGGGTCGAAGCGGCTGACCTGATCGTTAAAGGTATGAGCGGTGCGATCAACGCGAAAACCGTAACCTATGACTTCGAACGTCTGATGGACGGCGCTAAGCTGCTGAAATGTTCTGAGTTTGGTGACGCGATCATCGAAAACATGTAATCCAGATTCTGGGTTGTATGTGAACGGGGGCCGATGGGCTCCCGTTTTTTATACCTGTAAAATTCCTTCCCCAAAACTCTCGCCAAAACGTTTCCCCAAAACCAGGTTTGGCACTTATGTCAGCTTATCCGGTGCCAGGGGGGAAGAAACCGGACTGTTAGTTTAATTATCATTATATTAATGGATTGTTGTTCTCGACATCTTCCATGTATAAAAGTGTATCGTCGACAGAGTAGTAATACCGTTTGTTATCATTGACATCAGTAACCCATCGGAAAACGCCAGCACTAACAAGTGTTGTAATATATTCCCGAAATGTGGATTCCCCGGAAATATGTGCCTGGGCTGCTTTTTTTACTTGTTCAGGGTTCTTGGTTGTACTGACTTTTAATAAATCTCTTTTCCCTCTTATTAATATTACTTTATCATTCGCTGTAACAGCTCTGATGTTATCAGTAGCCAGGTAGTAAATATAATGAGCAATATTCTGGCGTTTTAGTTCAGAGTAAAACCACGAAAAATTATGTTCCTTTCTCACTTGCTCAAACATCTTTTCAAGAACAGTAACCTGATCCATCAGGGTTATAACCTATTGTTAGTTATGAGAGCGTGTAGTGTGCACGATCAGTTTTGTCGCTTCAATCTGGTCAGATCTCTTGGTGTGGTGCGGATAGCGAGGTCATGGGACGATTAAGGGTTCTCCCAGTAGGGGGGCCTTGCTACGGGGCGGGAGCGGCGCGTAGCAAGGCTGGTTTTTGCATTTTCATCGGCCATCACTGTTAGTATAATTCATTGATATTTAATGAGATAAATTTCATAGTGTCGAATGTGTGCGCTTTGTTCATCACTGACGCCGTTTTTAAAAGGTGCTCGCAGGATGCAAGTTTTTTCCTCGGGTGAACTATGGATTGTGAACTAAAAAACTTACAACTAAATGTTAGCCAACTGGCCACATTGTCTGATGTGCATCGTCAGACCATTGCGGCGTGCATTAAAAATGACCGGTACCGCTCATGGCGTGAATGTTCAGTCGAAGGGGAGACAGCCACAGATGTGGCTGTCGTTTCCATCCCTGGTTAGAAGTTGATGCGGAAACCTACGCTACCGGTTACCGGAGACTCGATATTCTCTCCTTTCTGGTAGTTTGCCTCAGCCCACACCCCTGCGTTTGGTGTCAACTGGGCACTCACCCCGACGCCGTATTTACCTGTCGTACCTGAGATATCGTTGGTAAAGTCATAGCGGTTGTTGATCTGCACCTTGTTGTTGTCCGAAAACTCATGGCTGACCGCAGCCTTGAGGTACGGTTTGACTGTTTTTCCGGCAACGTCAAGATTCATACCCAGATTCACACCGGTCTCGGCCTGCAGAGACTTGGTTGCCCCGATGCTGGCTTTCATGCCGTTATTCAGGCTGATATCCTTCTCATCTGCCCGGAACGCCGTTGTCCGCACGTATGGCTGCGCCCATGTATTCTCATTCAGGCTGAAGGTCTTACCAGCTTCGAGACTGCCGCCAAAACCATTCTGGCTGTAATCTCCCTTCACCGCCGAGCCGTCACTCATCCAGGTGCGCAGCTCATTACTAAAGCGGTTGAATTTGATAACCCCGTCCACGTAGTAGCCGTCATTATCAAACCAGGTTGCATACAAACCACCGCCTGTGCTGTCGATCGTACTTTTTCCACCACGGGCATGCTTAATGCTGTTGTCGGTGTAAGAGAAGAAAGCACCCACAGCTAAATGGCTGTCACCCAGCTCAAAGACCTTGTCGCCACCAGTTTCGAAACCGTTCTGGGTCAGAGAATAGCCCGAGCTGGCCCCGCCGCTGATGCGGTTATCTGACCCTGTATAACGGCCCCATACTCCTCCTGGCGCACGGGTGTTCTGCATCACGTCACCGTGACGGAAACGCAGATTCTGCAGTTCGCTGTTGAAGACGTATGCCGGTGCTGTCGCCATGCCCAGTACCGCGTCGGCAGATTTTGTTGTGCGATGCGCAGGAGACGGCACACCTGCATCCGGGTTACCTGTATCCGGGGTGGTCGGCGGAGTAACCGGAGGTGGGGTGTCAGTCTTCAGATACCAGTTGGTATTTTCCTTACTCAGGCCGTATTCCCAGGTACCTGCATCGACTTTCCCGCCTTTCAGGGTAAACGCGGCGTCACCGCCACCGGTCTGCACCACCTGAAGCGGCGCATCAGCGGATACTGGCTCCTGGCCGGTATTTTTGATATCCAGCACAAAGTTACCACTGGCGTTGCCCGCGACATTCAGCATATCTCCGGTATGCGACGCGATATCAGTGTTCATCCGGAATGTCCCGCTACCCGACAGGCTCCCGAGCGACAGCGAAACCGCCTGGAAGGCTGGCGTCAGACGCGTGGTTGTTGACGGACGGAAATCAACGGTCCCGTTATCCAGCGTTAATGCGCCGACAGTGGAGTCACCATCGAGATGCCAGACAGATGCACCTTTAATCGCCATATCACCTGCGCCGGTGCTGTCCCCTGCAACGTTCCCCGTCAGGATAGTCCCGTTATCCAGAGTCAGGGTGGTGCCTGATTGTGTCGTCACATTGGCTTTAGCCTGAAGGGCATCCATCGTCATGGCACCGCCACTCCTAAGGACAATCCCACCGTCCTGAGACAACAGACCGCTAAAGCGTGTGTTGCCGCCTTCCTGTGTCAGGGTACCGCTCCCCGTCAGGGTACCTGAGAAGGCTGCAGCACTGTTGTTGAGGTAATACAGGTTGCCTTCGTTTGTGACTACGTCACCGACCAGCGTCCCTTTATCAGTCAGGGTGGTGGTGCCGTAGAGCACACCGCCGCTGCGAATATCCAGCGTCCCGCCGCTGTTGATGGTGGTACTAGTGGCACTACCGCCAAGTCCGCTACTTCCGCCACTTCCGCTACTTCTTTCGCTGGAAACATGCTGAACCCCACCGTTGTTAATAGAGGTACCCGTGGCACTTCCGCCGTAGAGAAACTGCCCCCCACCGGAATTAATTGTAGCGTTAGTGGCACTGCCGCCGGTACTGACAATCTGTTGCCCACCGGAATTAATTGTAGTGTTAGTGGCACTACCACCGTGGGAGACAATCTGACGCCCAGTATTGTTAAGCACGGTGTCCGTGGCAATGCCGCCGTCACGGACATACTGGCGACCACCGCTATTAACAGAAGTCGCCTTGGCGATGCCGCCACTGGAGACAAACTGTCGCGCTCCGTCGTTAACTGATGCGCTTGTGGCACTGCCACCACTGATTACATACTGGTCTCCTCCGCTGTTAATTATGGTGCCCATGGCACTGCCGCCGCTGAATACCGTCTGTCTCCCACCATTGTTAACAGTTGCATTCGTGGCACTACCACCACTGGAGACATGCTGGTGCCCTCCGCTGTTGATAGTGGTACTCGTGGCACTACCGCCGCTGGAAACATGCTGAACCCCACCGTTGTTAATAGAGGTACCCGTGGCACTTCCGCCGTAGAGAAACTGCCCCCCACCGGAATTAATTGTAGCGTTAGTGGCACTGCCGCCGGTACTGACAATCTGTTGCCCACCGGAATTAATTGTAGTGTTAGTGGCACTGCCGCCGGTACTGACAATCTGTTGCCCACCGGAATTAATTGTAGTGTTAGTGGCACTGCCGCCGGTACTGACAATCTGTTGCCCACCGGAATTAATTGTAGTGTTAGTGGCACTGCCGCCGGTACTGACAATCTGTTGCCCACCGGAATTAATTGTAGTGTTAGTGGCACTGCCGCCGGTACTGACAATCTGTTGCCCACCGGAATTAATTGTAGTGTTAGTGGCACTGCCGCCGGTACTGACAATCTGTTGCCCACCGGAATTAATTGTAGTGTTAGTGGCACTGCCGCCGGTACTGACAATCTGTTGCCCACCGGAATTAATTGTAGTGTTAGTGGCACTGCCGCCGGTACTGACAATCTGTTGCCCACCGGAATTAATTGTAGTGTTAGTGGCACTGCCGCCGGTACTGACAGTCAGTTGCCCACCGGAATTAATTGTAGTGTTAGTGGCACTACCACCGTGGGAGACAATCTGACGCCCAGTATTGTTAAGCACGGTGTCCGTGGCAATGCCGCCGTCACGGACATACTGGCGACCACCGCTATTAACAGAAGTCGCCTTGGCGATGCCGCCACTGGAGACAAACTGTCGCGCTCCGTCGTTAACTGATGCGCTTGTGGCACTGCCACCACTGATTACATACTGGTCTCCTCCGCTGTTAATTATGGTGCCCATGGCACTGCCGCCGCTGAATACCGTCTGTCTCCCACCATTGTTAACAGTTGCATTCGTGGCACTACCACCACTGGAGACATGCTGGTGCCCTCCGCTGTTGATAGTGGTACTCGTGGCACTACCGCCGCTGGAAACATGCTGAACCCCACCGTTGTTAATGGTGGTATTTGTTGCCGTATTACCAGCACTCAGGACCATGGATGAGCTTGTTCCGCCACTCCCCAGCGTCTGATTGTCATAGGCAGTCGCCAGTACGGGCTGTGACGGCATAAGTAGGCCCGCAATCAGCCCTGCCAGCGCGGTTCGCTTGATTTGACGGGGGGCGTCGGCCCCCTTTACGGGTCAGTTCTGAGGTTACGACCCACGTTCCTGTGGATTCATTCCAGACAGTGTTATAGACCTTATTCATTGCTTACTCCTTTCTCCAGGGTGGCCTCAACACCCTGTTCAGTTAAAGAACGGTGAAGTTTATTGATGACGCCCTTGACCTGGGCGCCGGTTATCAGCCGGGTACATTCAAATTGCCGGTCGGTGTTTTTATGTCTCGGGCACCACAGAAAATCGTGGTGGTCAAAATTCAGCGATGTGTCGTCCCAGCATCCGTAGCAGCCATGGGAATTAAATACCCGCCACGGGGTATAAAATTCGCTGTTGGGCAGGCTGAAGCCACTTATCAGCACCACCGGAATACCGGTAGCCCAGGCCAGCCATGACAAGCCGCTTGGCAGTCCAATGAAAAAGCTGGCATGCCGCAGCAGGTTCACCCGCTCCTGCAAAGGGAGCTTGCCGGTAAAGTCCTCTGCACCCCACGGGATGTGATTCCAGACAAAGCCCTGGCCATAGTGGGCGTCCCGGTCAATGCACAGCACCCGGTAACCCAGTGATTTCAGTTGTGCGACAACCTCACTCCAGCCGGTGCCGTTGTTCCAGTACTTCGCCTGACAGGTGGACTGCGTGGCGATACACACGTAAGGCTCCTGGATAACCCGGGGCGCAGACAGGTCAAGACGGACCGGCGATTCACGCGGGTCTACGCCCAGAATGTAGCCTGCAGAACGATGGAAACCGACTTTGCGAAAATCCACGGGCTGATTATCTGTATCGCCACCAAAGTAGAGACCTATGCGGTAAGTTGCGTAAGGCGCTACCGTGCGTGGATTATCCGGCGTGGAAAACTGTATCTGCGGGTACTGAGGTGCCAGCAGGTCGATAATGTCCTGTGCCATCGTGCATTCCAGCTTGCACTTGTGCAGAGTCTGGAAGCGTTCGACATAAGGAAACCAGCCGAGCAGGTCGCCTAACGTCCCGGTGGGGAATGAAATCAGCACAGGCCGGTCTTTTAATTTCAGGGTTTCATCCAGCAGGGGTGTCTCTTCCCCCTGACGGAATACCTGAATGCGGAAGCGCACAAAATATTTCTTACTACTGGTCACCCAGCCGTTATCTGCATCGCAGCAGAAAAGAATGTTATCGGAGTCGGCATCAAGCAAACGTACGTGCCATTTCCCTTCAGGAAGCAGAACACGAGCGCCATCATTAAAATCATAAAAGATATTTTCAGGTCCGGCCTGCGTTGGAATATCAGGCGGAGGGATAAAAAATGTATTCTTCAGCGTTGACATATTCCCACCTTAAAAATATATAAGCGTTGAAAAGTACAGAAATCATTAAGTATTAGTTGCGGGAAACTGACAAACGTATCCGCATACCTCATGCGCCCAGGATGTGTAATGATTTTAATATCGTCTACCGGTTACAAATTTGAGATGCTCTTAAAACTCACTGCATTACTCGAACATATTGAATGGTTTCGCAGGGAATTCATTCGGTCATTTCGCTTTTTGACATCTTATAATAATTAAGTAGCGCATTAACAACCTGGATGACATGCTCAAATCTGCTGATGCATACCCCAAAGTAGCCATTGCTAACACCATGTTTATCGCAACAGTGAGATCTTGGGCGATTCAATACAAAATAATCGTGCAACGCCCTGATTATTTTATCGCTGCGGATGGGTGTCAGTTCGATCAAAAACCAGAACTCATCATCAGACATATTTCCTGAAGGAAGAATATGATTCTTTTTTTCCAGGAAAGAGCCCTGCTGAGGTTGCTGGTTATGTTCTTTTATGTATTTCACCTTCGTCTCCATTAAGCATTATCTAATTCATAACAAGAGCTGTCATCATTAAAAACAATACCATCCGGGAGCGATTAGAAGTATACCAAAGTGAAATTCAAGAAAAAACAAAAATGAGTATTGTAAAAATCCAAAATAATCAATAAATATGTATTTTTATGCTAAGAAATGTTAACTGTGTAAAATATTATTTTGAGAAAATATATTTCATTGGACTTATTCTCTTTTTTTAACAATGTTGAATTTGTTTTGTTTTTTGAAATTAGCAGCATTTCAAATATGGCTTATCTTTGAAAGTGGTAAACAATGTGATTATTTGTTGAGATATCATCAGGTGCTTAATTTTCTCAAGGAACAATGTTGCGTTAAACTATATAGCGTTGTATTAACTATTTTCACAATTTAACAAAGAAATCTTCAGGGGGTGACTTAGAAACCGTGCAGGGTGATAAGTACGACAATTCCAACCACGTCACTGCTTTGACTAAACGTGTTTAGCAACAGATACTACATGATCACGAACTATGCCCGAACGATAGTCACCACAATAGATGCAACGTAGCCGATCTAAATCAGGTTGATTGATATTTAATGTAGATACAGATGGGAATTCTTCTCGCACATATGGTACGGTTTTTTGCACTTAGCCCGGCATGCAATTACTGCTTTAATCGCCTCATCTGATACAGGTTCATCTTCAACTATATTTTTAGATTTTTTAATCGGCAGTTTTTTAACTTTTTCTAAATCTTCTGTAGCAAGCGAGTTAACCCTGGGTGCGGATTTTTTGTTTGATAATGGTTCAATTAAAATTGAAGAGGTTGCTTTCTTGGAATTGGCTATTTGAGAATGGTTGCTCTGATTTTTTTCAATTTTAGACTTAGGTTTAACTATATAGACATAACCGCTAGAGATTTTGTTTATAGTACAATTAAATTCATTTTCATTGTAACGGTTACGAAAGCTCTCCATGGCTTCTTCCATTGTGCATGTAAGCCATGCTCTACGCCTTTTTAGCTGGGTAGTTAGAGATAATGATGAAATTTAATATCAGGCGATCCTACATTTTCCTTATGTCTATGTCTATCAAGGATTCATGAAGTCAGGGGGGCTGAAAACTGGAACGAATCTCTACTTATCAGAAAAATGGTACTAAACCTCGTTTATTTACAATACTGTGGAGTTCTAACGTTTTATTAATATCAACATTGGTTCTAGCCCATAGCGGATATGCTTTTTATCATCTTTTGGCTCGGGCATTATAATATCGAAAATATGCCGGGCTAAGATATAGCCCGGCCAAGAGTTGGAAAGCCAATTAGAACTGGTAGTTTAACGACACCCAGTAGTTGCGGCCCGGATTGACGTAGCCAGTCGTGGATTGTGCGGTCTGGAAATAGTCGCCCGCGTAGGTGCTGCTGCGGCCGACCTGATACAGTGTGACGTCGCTAAAGTCTTTATCTAACACGTTATTTATCGCCGTATTCAGTGTCAGTTCTTTGGTCAGCTTATAGGACATACCCATATCGAGAACGGTCCAGGCTTTTAAATTGCCCCCTTTATCATCGTACACGGCTTTTTGGACTGCACTAAGGTTGTCATAGTTTTCGGTAAAGCGTGGGGCTTTACCACGATAGCGTGCGCTTAGCCAGGCATTCATATCTTCGGTTGCCTGCCAGTTCAGACGGGCGTTAGCCATATGTTTGGGGGTATAGCTCAGCGGTGCGCCTTTGTTTTCGCCATCTTTTTGTTTGCTCTGGGTATAGGTGTAGTTGAGCGATAAGCTCAGCACGTCAGACCAAAGCGGGAAGGTGCTGGCGAATTCAACGCCGTCCGTTCTCGCCTTGCCGCTGTTGGTATAGCTGTTGGTATTGTCATCGATGGAATACGAGACAATTTTATTTTTGTATTCGGTGTAGAAGCCGGTAACGTTGGCGTTCAGCCCCGCGTCGTTCTCATAGTACAACCCGGTTTCATAGCTGGTGCTTTCTTCGGGTTTAAGGTCGGGGTTGCCGACCGTATTGACGGTTCCCTGAGCGGTCACACCGCTGATGCCGTTGTGCAACTGGCTGAGTGACGGGGCTTTGTATCCGGTTGTGACGCCACCTTTCAAGGTCCATTCTTCCGATACGTCCCACACCATGTAAGCTCGCGGGCTAAGGTGTCCGCCAAAGACATCGTTATGCTCATAGCGAGTGCCTGCGGTCAACGCCAGCGAGTCGAGAATATGCCACTCATCTTCTGCGTAGGTCGCCCAGGTTTTCTGGTGGAATGTCTCACCGGTATTGGCCAGCACCACCCCGTCTTTCATGCGGGCATCCCAGTATTCTCCGCCGAGAGTAAGCAGATGCGAATCACCCAATGGCGTCAGCAGGACCGAGTCCAGGATGACGTTGGTATTTTTCAGTTCACGAGCGTCACCGGCCTGGCCCGCGTTTTCTGGCGTGAGTGCGGATGAGACCAGTTGGCGGCCTTTGTTCTCGGTTTCATTCCAGCCCACGGAGGATTTCCAGGTACCAAATGTTAATGCGGTATCGTGACCCAGCGTGACCTTATTACGTTCATAGCGCAGGGTTTTATCGTATCCGCCGGTGAGATTACCCAACTGCCCATCATCATTGTCATAGCGCTGTCTGGCGGAGTCGAGATCCAGCCACAGCGTATTATTTGCGCCGGTTTTCCAGTCCAGACGGGTACCGATGTTGTAGTTTTCAGATTCCGTTGGATATGGCACGCGCGTCGATGTGGTATCGCTCAGAGAGGTGACGCTGGAGCCTTGTCGTTGTGTCGTGCTGCCGCGTACCTGCATGTCCAGCACACCAGCAATTAGCGGGCCGCTTGACCAGAAGTTGGCTACCGTGCTGTTACCCCATTTATTGCTTTCTTGCAGGTTAACGCCGGTATTAATGGACGTGCTCCATTTGTCCGTACTTCTCTTGGTAATGATGTTAACGACACCGCCGATAGCATCTGAACCGTACAGCGTCGACATAGGACCGCGGATCACTTCAATATGATCGATGGCTGCCAGCGGAGGCATAAAACTGGTGTTCATGGCAGAGAAGCCGTTGGGCGTCACGTCACTGCTGCCATTTTGACGAATACCGTCTATCAGGATCAGCGTATAGCTGGCAGGCATGCCGCGAATACTGACCTCCAGACCGCCGGTTTTACCGGTGCTGCTTTCAACATCAACCCCTTCAACGGAGCGCAGGGCTTCACCTAAGTCATTATATTTATTGGTTTGTAATTCTTGTTGAGAAATAACCGACACGCTGGCAGCCGCGTTGGTGATCTTTTTTTCGTAACCCGACGCGGTCACGACCATGACATCATCGGCGAAGGCATAAGTACCGCTGAATCCAAGGCAGGACAGAACGACAGAGGCAACAGGTTTTAAACGCATAGTCAAACTTCCTTTGTTAAAAATTCAAAGGCAGTAAGATAATTGATGAAAATGATAATACAAATAATTATCATTACAAATTTACATAACTTGTCACTCTCTGTATATTTCTTGAATAAATATACATAAATTGTCACTAATTTTAGATAGGGAGTAATGACAAAACGCGTGAGTAGTTTTTACGGTAATTATTAATATTCATTTAATATGAGATTGAATAATAGAGAAGGAGATAAAAATCACGGTAGTTAATCACTGCACGTCGAGAGGTGAGAATTCGACAGTTGTATGATGTTTTTTTAAAATCGTCATACTTTTCTGCGCTGTATCATTTTTTTAGCCAAAGTGGTCCGCCATAATCCCTTCCCCAGGAGACCTCACAACGGGTATGTGCTGTTGTGCGGTATAAAAACAACGCAAAAGCGGGATAAGGTAATGATTAACGGCAAGCTGGCACGGTTGACGTGCGCACTGACTCTGGCATTTTCGACCTCCCTTTTCGCAGCACAACCGGCGGTGGAAGGGCAAACATTGAAACTGGCAATTGGACCCGAACCCACGGAGGGATTCGACCCAATGCTAGGCTGGAGTCACGGCAGCTATTTGCTCCTGCATGCACCTTTGTTAAAACAAAATGCCGATATGAGCTGGGGAAGCCTGCTGACGGAGAAGGTGGAGACCAGCGCTGATGGGAAAACCTGGACATTAACCTTAAAACCCGATCTTAAATTCTCTGATGGCTCCCCGCTCACGGCGGAAGATGTGGTATTTACCTTCAACAAAGCCGCGACAAGCGGTGGGAAAATCGACATGGGGAATTTCACCCATGCCCGCCTGAAAGACAATCGCACGGTAGAAATGACGCTACGCAGTCCGCAGAGTACGTTTGTGAACGTGCTGGGCTCGTTAGGCATTGTTCCGGCAAAACAATACGATGAAAAAACCTTTGCCAGAAATCCAATTGGCGCAGGCCCTTATCGGCTGGTGAGTTTTCAGCCGGGCCAACAGCTGATCGTCGAAGCGAACCCTTGGTACGCGGGTAAGAAAAATGATTTTAACCGGCTGGTGTTTGTTTTCCTCGACGAAGATAACGCTTACGCGGCCGCACGCAGTGGTCAACTGGGGCTGGTGCGTATTGCGCCATCAATGGCCGTTGCACCTCAGCAAGATAATTTGAAACTGTGGGTTCGCAACAGCGTAGAGAACCGGGGGATCGTGTTCCCGATGGTCCCTGCGGGTAAAAAAGATGCTAACGGTTATCCGGTCGGTAACGATATAACGGCCGACGTCGCGATCAGACGGGCCATCAACTACGCCATCGATCGTAAGCAGCTCGCTGAACAGGTTATGGAAGGCCACGCTATCCCGGCGTACAGCGCGGTGCAGGGACTGCCGTGGCAGGGACCGTCGGTTGCGTTTAAAGATGGCGACAGTGACAAAGCGCGTGCGCTTCTGGAACAGGCTGGCTGGAAAGTTGGCCCGGATGGTGTACGTGTAAAAGACGGCAAAGCAGTCCGTCTGACCTTATGGTATGCGAGCGGCGACAGTACGCGTCGTGATTTAGCCGAAGCGGTGCGTGCCATGCTCGAACCTGTTGGCATTGCGGTGTCGCTGCAATCCGGAAGCTGGGAAACCGTTGAGCGCCACATGCATTCGAATCCCACGCTGTTTGGTTGGGGGAGTTTAGATCCGATGGAGCTTTTCCATCACTACAGCGGGCAGGCTGCGGGCATTGAGTATTACAACCCCGGTTATTACAGCAATCCTGCGGTTGAACAGCATCTCAAACAGGCCATTGATGCGCCGGACTGGCAAAAAGCAGTGCCTTTCTGGCAGCAGGTGGAGTGGGATGGCAAGCAGGGTGCAGGCGTTCAGGGTGACGCTGCGTGGGCATGGTTGCTGAATATCCAGCATACTTATCTGGCTAATCCGTGCATTGACCTGGGCAAAGGGGCGCCGGAAATTCACGGCAGCTGGTCCGTGCTCAACAATCTTGAAGAATGGACCTGGACCTGCCGTTGATGAAGTCTGTTGTGGGTCATTTTCTGCGGCTGATCGTATTGTTGGTGCTGGTCGCTGCTGGCACCTTCATCTTGCTCAGCTTCTCGCCGGTCGATCCGATTCGTGCCTATATTGGTAACGATCTCCTGCATGTTCCGCCAGAACAGTATGCGCGTATCGCCGCACGCTGGGGGCTGGATCAGCCGCTGTGGGAGCGTTTCGGGCACTGGTTTGCACGCGTCTTACAGGGCGATCTCGGGTATTCGATGCTGTTTAATGCACCGGTCGCCAGCGTGATCAAAGAGCGTTTTGCGACCTCGTTTGCTCTGCTCTGTGGTGCATGGTTGATGTCGGGGTTACTGGGTACGGCAATGGGGTTCGTTGCCGGGCGCTTCCTGAACCGCTGGCCGGATAAAATGATCTGCCGCCTCAGCTATCTGCTTTCATCGTTGCCAACCTTCTGGATAGGAATGCTGCTGCTGGCCGTGTTTGCGGTGCGCTGGCCGGTGCTCCCGGTCTGCTGCGCGTGGGAGCCTGGTAACAGTGGTGATATGGCTGGCTTCACAGAGCGTCTGCGTCATCTGATTCTTCCGGTATGCGCCCTCAGTTTATTGGGGTTAGGGCAAATTACGCTACACACCCGCGAAAGTATCGCCAGCGTGATGAAAAGCGACTTCGTTCGCTTTGCTCGCTCGCAGGGAGACAAGGGATGGTCGCTGCTGCGCCACCAGGTCCTGCGTCATGCGATAACGCCTGCGCTGTGCCTGCAATTTGCTTCGCTTGGCGAACTTTTTGGCGGCGCATTGCTGGCAGAAAAAGTCTTTGCGTATCCCGGACTGGGGCAGGCGACCATTGATGCCGGATTACGCGGCGATGTGCCGCTGCTGATGGGGATTGTCTTGTTCAGCACCGTTCTGGTATTCATCGGCAACTCGCTCTCTTCCTGGTTAGTCCATGTGCTAAATCGCGCGGTGGAGCGTCCAGATGCTCTATAACCCAACCCCAACGTTGATTCGCCTTCTGCTGTCTGCGGGCGGTTTACTCTTCATCGCCATTTATGGCAACGCTACGCTGGATAGTGCACTGAGCGTTAATCTGCTGGCCCGCCATTTGCCACCGGATGCGCTGCACTGGTTTGGCACCGATAATCTCGGGCGTGATTTATGGGGGCGCTGCTTTCAGGGGGCGTTAACCAGCCTGCAAATTGGTATCGGCGCGGCGGTGTGTAGCGGGGTAATTGCTTTATTGATGGCGGCGGTTTCGCGTTTGCATCCGCGCATGGATGTTCTGATGCGCTTAGTCACCGACGCGATGTTGTCGATGCCGCATCTGCTGCTGCTGATTTTGATCTGCTTTACTCTCGGCGGTGGTAAAAGTGGGGTGGTGCTGGCGGTTGCGCTGACCCATTGGCCGCGTCTGGCCTTGATCCTGCGCGCGGAGGCGGAACGCGTCGCACACAGTGACTACCTGATGCTGACCCGGCGGCTGGGACACGGGCATTTTTACTGCTGGCGTCATCACTACTTACCTGCGCTATTGCCACAATGGTTGACCGGGACGTTGTTGATGTTTCCGCACGCGGTGTTACATAGCGCGGCGTTAAGTTTTCTTGGTTTCGGGCTGGCGCCGCATGAGCCGTCGCTGGGTCTGTTGCTGGCGGATGCGCTGCGATTTATCAGCCACGGCAACTGGTGGCTGGTGCTGTTTCCGGGGTTAATGCTGTTCAGCCTGGTGATGTTATTTGATCAGTTTGCCCGGGCGGTACATCGTTTGTGGTTGAGAGGTGACGCATGTTGAGTTTACAGCAGGTCTCGCTGGACGTGGCGCGTTATCGTTGGTACGGCGCGAGAAAGTGGTCATCGCTACTCCAGGATATTTCTTTTGATATTGCCCCCGGTCAAATGGTGGCATTAGTCGGCGGCAGCGGGGAAGGTAAGAGTCTGCTGTTGCAGTGTCTGCTCGATCTGTTACCAGACAATCTGCGCGTTCAGGGCGCGATAACCCTCGATGGAAAAACGCTGGATCGTAATGACATCCGTGCATGTCGCGGCAATACCTTTAGTTATGTACCGCAAGGGGTTCAGGCGCTTAATCCACTGCTGACCATTGAAAAGCATTTGAAAAGAGCGAGTCAACTCTCCGGTCATCCCTGGGACGCGGGGAAGGTAACGCAACTTCTTGAACGGAGCCAACTGGACACCAGCGTATTAGGTGCTTTCCCGCGCCAGCTGTCCGGTGGGATGGCAAAACGTGTTCTGGCGTGCCATGCGTCACTCAGTCAGGCGCGCTATATCCTTGCTGACGAAATTACCGCCTGGCTGGATGCGCCTTTGGCGAATCAACTGCTGGGGCATTTACGAGGCCTTTGCGAGCAGGGCTGCGGTGTGCTGTGGGTAACCCACGATCTCACGCTGGCTGCACGCCATGCGGACCGGATTGTTGCCCTGCATCAGGGACGGGTATCGGATAACGTGAGCCGGGAACAGCTGCTGCGTGGCGATATCAGCGAACATTTGCAGCGGCAATGGCGGGCGTTACCTGAGAGAAACCAACTATTTGGAGAGCTGAATGCTGTGCTGTCGTGATGTTGTTATACGCCAGGGCGGTAAGGTGCTGTGGCAAAGCCTGACGTTCTCGCTGGCTGTCGGGGAGCGCATGGGGATTTGCGCTCCTAGCGGGACCGGGAAAACCACGTTGGGACGCGTGCTGGCTGGCTGGCAAAAACCAACCTCCGGTGAGATTTTAGTCGATGATAAACCGTTACCGGTCGGGCAATATTGCCCGGTACAACTGGTGCCGCAACATCCTGAATTGACGTTCAACCCCTGGCGAAGTACCGGTGATGCGGTGCGGGATGCCTGGCAGCCGGATGCCTCAACGCTCGCCCGTTTACATATCAATCCCGAGTGGTTAACCCGCCGACCCGGGCAGCTTTCTGGTGGTGAACTGGCGCGTATTGCGCTACTGCGCGCGCTTGATCCGCGCACGCGTTTTCTCATTGCCGATGAAATTACCGCCCAGCTTGACCCTTCTATTCAACGAGACATATGGGCGCTGCTTCTTGAAGAATGCCAGCGTCGACCGTTAGGTATGCTTATTATCAGCCATCAGCAGGCATTGCTTGATCAAGTTTGCTCGCGAATGCTGCATAATCGTTGATTATATTGTTACGTTATATTATAACAATTCACTCGCAACCATATTGAGGGTGAAATTTTGGCTATTCGTTTGGAAAGACTGGCGGTTGTTTTGGGAATGCTGTTAGCCAGTAGTCAGGTACTGGCACATGGGCACCATTCCCATGGCGCACCGATGACAGAAATAGAGCAAAAAGCGTCAGAGGGCGTTTTTGATAATAGCCATGTGAAGGACAGGGCCCTGAGCGACTGGGATGGCGTGTGGCAGTCCGTGTACCCTTATCTGCAGAGCGGTGAACTGGATCCGGTATTCAAGCAGAAGGCCGAAAAGGATAAAAGTAAAACGGCGGAGGAGTATAAAACCTATTACCGCACAGGCTATGCCACTAGCGTGGACACTATCGGTATCGAGAACGGTGTGATGGAATTTCATACGGGTAATAAGGTTGCATCGTGTAAATATGACTATGCCGGATACAAAATATTGACCTATACGTCAGGCAAGAAAGGTGTGCGGTATCTGTTTGAGTGCAAAGAGGCAAATAGTCAGGCGCCTAAATACGTTCAATTTAGCGATCATATTATCGCGCCACGCAATTCGAGCCACTATCACATCTTTATGGGAAATACCTCACAGGCAGCGCTGCTTGAAGAGATGGACAACTGGCCAACCTATTATCCGTATCAGCTCAAAGCAGAAGCGGTGATTGACGAGATGCTGCATCATTAATTCCCATCCGGCTGTATTTAAACCCGCCGATAACGGCGGGTTGATAAATTGCGGATATTATTTTCCGGAAGCCAGCGTGCTGTAACTGGTCATCAGGTTGCGATAGTCAGGAATATGGTTGGAAAACAGCGTGCCCAGCCCTTCAACGTCATTACGCCAGTCGCGGTGTAATTCACAGGCCAGACCGAACCAGGTCATCAACTGCACGCCGGCAGAAGACATACGGTTCCAGGCAGAGTCGCGGGTCAGCGGGTTAAAGGTACCGGACGCATCGGTAACCACGAACACGTCGAACCCTGCCTCAATGGCCGATAGCGCAGGGAAGGCGACGCACACTTCGGTGACGACACCGGCGATGATCAGCTGTTTTTTACCCGTCGCTTTAATCGCGTTGACAAAATCGTCGTTGTCCCAGGCGTTAATCTGCCCCGGGCGGGCAATGTAAGGGGCGTCAGGAAACAGCGCTTTCAGCTCAGGAACCAGAGGGCCATTAGGACCGGTTTCAAAGCTGGTGGTCAGAATGGTGGGGAGTTTGAAGTACTTCGCCAGATCGGCCAGCGCCAGCACGTTGTTTTTAAACTTGTCGGGATCAATATCACGGACCAGCGACAGTAAACCTGCCTGGTGATCGACCAACAGTACGGCAGCCTGATCTTTGTCCACACGTTTATAGGTAATCGTCATTTTTTCTTTCTCCAGGTGATGAGAGGGGGCCTCGACGGCGAAATCTATTGATAAACAGTAGTGGCTATCCGGGGTATTGGGTAGTCGCAAAAATGAGTTTCATCGTTGTAAATCTGGAACGAAAAATATTCTGCAACAGAGTGCGCTATTCATAAGCTTCTCTTTCCATCAGGTGATGCATTCGTTAGCATATTGTCTCGCAGCAAGTGCATGTGTTTTATCAGGAAGAGGTTAACGTGTTCGCAGAGTATGGAGTTCTGAATTACTGGACGTATTTGGTGGGGGCTATTTTTATTGTACTGGTACCGGGGCCCAATACGATATTCGTGCTGAAGAACAGCGTAGGGCGAGGGGTGAAGGGCGGTTACCTTGCAGCCTGCGGGGTGTTCATCGGTGATGCCGTGCTGATGTTTTTGGCCTACGCAGGTGTTGCGGCACTGATCAAAACAACGCCCGTTTTGTTTAATATCGTGCGTTATCTGGGGGCTTTTTATCTGTTATATCTCGGCGCGAAGATTCTGTATGCCACGTTAAAGTCGAGGGCCACGGAGACTGCGGCCGAAGAAACGCCCTTTGGTGCTATTTTCAAACGTGCATTAATTTTGAGTCTGACTAATCCAAAAGCCATTCTGTTTTATGTGTCGTTTTTCGTTCAATTTATTGACGTCAATGCACCACATTCAGGGTTGTCGTTCTTTATTTTGGCCATTACGCTTGAAATCGTGAGCTTCTTCTATCTGAGTTTCCTTATTTTCTCAGGTGCTTTTGTCACGCAGTATATTCGCACCAAGAAGAAACTGGCGAAGGTGGGCAATTCCCTTATCGGTTTAATTTTTGTGGGATTTGCAGCCCGTCTGGCGACGCTTCAGTCTTAACGCCATTAGCCCGCTCCAGGCGGCGGGCTTTGCGTTTTTCCCCATTCTTATCATTGCCCATCAGTAAGAATACTAACCAATAAATGGTATTTTAAATGTATATTTTGAGGCGTACCCTGTTCACAGCAGCGGTTCAATAAGGCTCGCTGGTTGTCGACTGGAAAAGGGAAGAAAGATGCTTCAAATTCCACAGAATCACATTCATACACGCTCAACGCCGTTCTGGAACAAAGACACTGCGCCTGCCGGAATTTTCGAACGCCACCTTGATAAAGGTACCCGTGCGGGGGTTTATCCTCGACTGTCGGTTATGCAGGGGGCGGTCAAATATCTCGGATTCGCAGATGAGCACAGCCCGGAACCCGTAGAGGTGATGATTATTGAAGCCGGTCAGTTTGGCGTTTTCCCACCGGAAAAATGGCATAACATCGAAGTGATGACCGACGACACCTACTTTAATATCGATTTTTTCGTTGCGCCTGAGGTTCTGATGGAGAGTGCTAATCAACGAAAAGTCGTGCGTACCGGCAAGGAGTGAGTCATGAGTAAAGCAACCTATACCGTCACCGTAACCAATAACAGCAATGGCGTTTCTGTTGATTATGAAACGGAAGCGCCAATGACGCTGTTGGTACCCGACGTGGCAGCCGAAGTGGTCAAAGATCTGGTGAATACCGTACGTTCGTACGATACAGAAAATGAGCACGATGTTTGCGGCTGGTAACGCCATAAGCGCCGTTACTCTATGATTTATATAAAAAACCGCAGCGTACTGCGGTTTTTTTATTGACTGACATCCTGTGACTGGTTACTTAAATAGTCCGAAAAAAGAATTCTTAAGAAAACCTTAAGAACATCGCATTCATTGCTAATAGGCAACCATCCACAGGGATTATGATCGGTACACAGTAACATTACAGAACATCTTGCTTATGAAATTGAACACCCAGCTTACATTACCCACACCCATTCTTGGATTGGTCATCGTCGCGATCCCGTTCACCGCAAACTGGAATCTTCCTCTGTTAAACGGCACCGTTGTCAGATGGATTGAAAATGGGCAAGCGCTGTGGCTACTGTTTGGCGCGATATTTACTCTCGGCTATATTCGGCCTTTATCTCGTCCTGAAGGTGAGAAGCAATTTTGGCTGTGGGCGGCAGTGTGGTGGCTGGTTTTACTGGGCAGAAGCACCAGCTGGGGCCGTGATTATTTCCCTGAGCATCCTAAACTCCTGTTCAGAACCATCTCAGTCGTGTTTATTGCCGTGATTATTCTGCCAGTGTTACTGTCGAAGCGCTTACGGCAGGATATTGCACGTCGTGTACGCAATGAACCGCTGCCGATTTGGCTGCTGGCAATCACCACCTGTGCATTTTTGATATCTGACACCGTAGAACATCATCGTCTGCTGTCGCCACTGTTTCTGCATAATGCCCATTACGGCGATCTTATTGAAGAGCTGTATGAACTGCCGTTTATGGTGGGATTATTTCTGATGAACCTTGGTTTTATGCGGCAAGATAAGAAGGAAGAATACGCATTTGTTCGTGTGGGCAAGCCGCTGCTGGCTAAGTGATCGAAATAACAGCCTGAGCCTTGAACAAAAGACTCAGGCTGTGCGTACTCTTATTTACGCAATAGCTTCACATAAACGTGACTTCATCTCGCTATACGATTGCGCAGCATACTTCTCCGCCCAATTTTGATCGGTGATGTGTTCGATATTCACCGCGCAATACTTGGTTTCCGGCGTTTTCGAGATAGGATCAAGATTATCCTGGGTTAACTCGTTACATGCGCCAATCCACCACTGATACGTCATATATACCGTTCCGCTATTGATGCGTTCAGAGACATCGGCACGGCTGATGACTTTCCCACGACGGGAACTCACCCACACCAGGTCACGATGACGGATCCCCTGTTTGGCGGCATCCTGAGTATTGATTTGCACATAGCCCGGTTCATCTGCCAGCGCCTGCAGTGCCGCGCAATTGCCGGTCATGGAACGACAGGAGTAATGCCCCACTTCGCGTACGGTACAGAGCACCATCGGGTATTTTTCATCCGGTACTTCGGCAGGGGCTCGCCACTGAGCGGCAAACAGCTTGCCCTTACCGTTGGCGGTATCAAACCGACTATTCTGATAGAGATACGGGGTGCCAGGGTGATCGAGATCCGGGCAAGGCCATTGAATATGGCCCATATCGCCCATTTTCTCATACGTTACCCCATAGAATAGCGGACAGAGTTCGCGCATCTCATCCCAGATTTGCTGGTTGTTTTGATACTGCATTGGGTAACCCATTTCCGTCGCCAGCAGACTGATAATTTCCCAGTCGCGCTTCACATCCCCGGTGGGTTCGATCGCCTTCTCAAAACGCTGAAAACCACGATCGGCGCAGGTAAAGACGCCACCGTGTTCGCCCCATGAGGTTGCGGGCAGGATAACGTCGGCCATTTCCGCCGTCTTGGTCATGAAGATGTCCTGCACCACGATAAAATCAAGCGCGTTGAAGCCTTCTCGAACCAGGCCCAAATCGGCTTCGGTTTGCAGCGGATCTTCCCCCATGATGTAGTAGGCTTTAACTTTGCCTTCAATCGCCAGATGCGGGACTTCGGTGATCCGTGTGCCCACCTTGTCATCCATCAGGTTGACGTCGATCCCCCAGGCCTGAGCAAATTTCGCTCTTACCGCGGGATCGGTAACGTCCTGATAGCCCGGAAATTGATTGGGAAGCACGCCCATGTCGCATGCGCCCTGAACGTTATTCTGCCCGCGTACCGGGCCGACGCCGACGTTAGGTCGACCCAGATTGCCGGTCAGCAGGGCCAGACTCGACAACCCACGCACGACGTCGACAGCCTGGCCGAACTGCGTCACGCCCATTCCCCACATCACCGTCGCTGACGGTGCGGCGGCAAAGGTGCGCATCGCCTGGCGTACCTGTTGAGCGGGCACCCCGGTGAGGTGTTCAACGGTTTCAGGCGCATAGTCCTTTACGGTTTCCCAATAGCTTTCCAGGCCCTCGACATGCTTTTGCACGTATTCACGATCGTAGAGCTGCTCTTCAATCAGCACGTGTCCAAAGGCGTTGACCAGCGCCATGTTACAGCCATTTTTCAACTGCAGGTGCTGGTCTGCAATACGCGCGGTTTCAATGCGGCGAGGATCGCAGACAATGATTTTCGCGCCGTTCTGACGGGCTTTGATGACCCGGCGGGCGACTATCGGATGAGAGTCTGCGCAGTTATAGCCAAAGATGAGCAGGCATTTGGAATTTTCAATGTCGCTGATGGAGTTGCTCATTGCGCCATTGCCTAAGGTTTCCTGCAATCCGGCAACGGAAGGGCCATGGCATACGCGAGCACAGCAATCGACGTTGTTGGTGTTGAGCACGCCACGCGCGAACTTTTGCATCACATAGTTGGTCTCATTTCCCGTTCCACGGGAAGAGCCAGTAGTCATGATGGCGCGGGGACCATGAGTATTTTTGATGTCTGATAGGCGTTTTGCGGTGTAGCGAATGGCTTCATCCCAGCTGACGGGCGTGAACTTTCCCCCTTTTTCATAACGGATCAGCGGGCGAGTTAGACGGGGAGTCAGAAGGCGCGTGTCGTTAAGAAAATCCCAACCGTAGTAGCCTTTCAGACATAGCTGGTTTTGGTTGGTCACCCCTTCAGCGGCTTCGGCGCGGATGATTTTGTTATTTTCAACAACAAGCTTGAGCTTGCACCCTGCCCCGCAGTATGGGCATACACTGGTGATTTTTTTCATCAATAACAGACCTGTTAAATGCTGAAATAGCGCGAATTGTAGACGCAGCCGCGTGAACAGGTCACGGGCTACGATGTATCGTAGTGACGGGCTGTTAAAGCATAAAGTGTGCCAGAATTGAAAACGTAGTCACGGTAGGGTTTGGCTGCGAAATTAAACGTAAAGTCACTGACGAAACGACATTAATGACGATAAACGTCAGAAAAGATCGCCATTTAGGATGCTTTAATCTCATGAATCATCGGAAAAAGATGAAAATACAAAGTGATGGCGATCACAAATATTAATTTTTCGGGTCTATGCTATGCTTTTAAACAGCGAGTCAATCGTTCACGTAAAAACATAAGCGAGGAAAAAAATGGGTATACTTTCATGGATTATTTTCGGTCTTATCGCTGGGATATTGGCAAAATGGATTATGCCAGGCAAGGACGGCGGCGGATTCTTTATGACTATTATTTTAGGGGTTATCGGTGCAGTCGTTGGCGGTTGGATCAGTACATTGCTGGGCTTTGGCAAAGTGGATGGTTTCAACTTTGGCAGCTTTGTCGTGGCGATTATCGGCGCGCTCGTTGTTCTGTTTATCTACAGAAAAGTCAAAAGCTAAATCAAAACAGATATCGAAATAAAGGCCACTTCGTGTGGCCTTTATTTTTTTACCACCAGCCCAACTCGGTGCCGAGTACCACAATAATGGCGACACCAATCATGATGAGCGTTGTTTTTTTCATGGTTATGCTCCCGGTGCGGCGTAGCCGCCAATAAAGAACCAGGATAAGAAAACAACGGCGGAAATGAAGATAATGACAGGAAAAATAATACCGATCCTCATGGTTTCACCAGCCAACGTTATGTAAAGATGAGCCAGAATAACAGGGCTTAATGCGTGACAAAAGCAGTTTTGCCCGCACGTTTTTTATCCAGGTACATCGCGCTATCAGCGCTATGAAGCGCACAGTTTAAGTCGGTTTCTCGCGGATCAACTTCAATCACGCCCAGGCTGGCACCAGGATAAAACAGGCTGATAGCGCCAAGCTGATAGTCGCCGCAGAGGTGTTGTTGCAACTGGTCTTTAACCCTCTGCACGCGCGTGTGTTGATCTCCTTCACTTTTTTGTGACAGACCCGCGACGAGAAATTCGTCGCCGCCCAGTCGGCCGAGAATATCGTTTTCACTACACACATGGCGCAAACGTTGCCCAACCTGGATCAAGAATTGGTCACCAACTTCATGGCCAAAACGGTCATTGATCAGCTTGAAATCATCTAAATCGATATAGGCGACGATAATTTTTTGCTGCAAATGGCGAGCCAGCGAAAAGAGGGTCTCCATTTTTTCGAAAATGGCCCGACGATTCGGTAATCCGGTGAGTGCATCGGTATAGGAGTGTGTAATGAGTGCCGCATTCGCTTCACGTAATTGCGCCACCAGTGACTCTTTTTGAATCGACTGGGCAATCAGACTCGCAAACAGATGCAGGACCTGCTCTCCGCGTTGGCTCAACGTTTGTTGCTGCCGGCTGGTGGCGCAAAGCGTACCATAGAACGTCCCATCCGGAAGGTGGACCGGCGTGCTCAAAAAGGTGGTAATTTCCAGTGCGCACGCGGCGGTGCAGTCTGGCCAGCGAGCGGGAACGTTATCACTATACAGGCAGTTTTCTTCGATTGCGCGCTTGCACAACGTTTCATCCCACGGCACCGACAAACCCTCGGGTATATGCATCTGTCGGCTGTTACGTGCATACAGAATATGCTGCAGGCGTGCATCTAAATCGACTTTGGTTAAATAGGTCGACTCCATGTCAGTCACCATTTCCAGCATCTCCAGAAGTTGCCGAACCAGACCCTCAACAGACTGCTCGGTGGCTAATGATTGTGAGACTCTGGCAAGGATCATGTCAGACATGAGAGGTAAATACTCCTGAGTAGTAACAACGACGGTGATGCCTGCATGATAAAACAACACTGTGAAAGATGAAACAAGCCGAACTGTATGAAATGTAAGCAGAGAATGAAAACGCATCACTAAAACATGGAGGTAGGCGGGCAGTCAGGGTAATCTTCCGCAATAACATTATTTGCAGGAGCGGTCATGAAATCTGTGTTTATTGTGTTGCCAAGTATGCTGATGTTAGCGGGATGTTCGACGCAACCCGATGCACCAATGCCACCGAAAGTGGGTATGGCGAATCCGGCATCCGTCTATTGCCAGCAAAAAGGAGGTTCGCTGATTGCGGTACAAACGCCGCAAGGGGTACGTTCTGACTGCAAGCTCCCCGGAGGAGAAGTGATTGACGAATGGGCGCTTTGGCGCAGAGATCACCCGGCTAAAACGCAGTGAGAGCCTGCTACCATTGACGTAGCCACTCGGCCAGCACGAGAGCGTGGTTTTGCTGCGTATTTTTTGCCGCATACAGTAGCGTGACGGTCTGTTGACGCGCGATGTCAGCAAGCCGTTTCCCTTCCTGCTGCTGTTGAGCAAGCTCGGCGCGGTATTGTTCTGCGAAATGTTTAAAATCAATAAGTTCAGCATGAAATGCTTTGCGTAATTCAGTCGAGGGCGTGAGCGCTTTATTCCACTCATCGCAGGCCAGGTCGGTTTTTTTTAACCCCCGTGGCCACAGTCTGTCGACCAGAACGCGATAACCATCATTTTGTTCAGCCGGGTCATACACGCGTTTACATTGAATATTCATTTCTCAATCCGCTCCGTTATATCACCGAATGGAGACGTTTTATTATCGTCTTTACGGCACATTAAGATCGTAAAACGTGACCATTATAGCATTTTGTCGCGACTGGCTCCCAATTTAAGGGATTGTGAAAACAACAAAATATCGGTAGGGTGAGGCTCCTTATGTTGTCCCTTATTGTCTGGACACAAGGAAACTCTCATGGACATTTCCCCTGTAAAAAATACCCTTCGCATTGCGCTGGTCGGTGACTACAACCCTGACATTGTCGCGCATCAGGCGATTCCCCTTGCTATTGATGACGCTGCCGCGGTGCTGGAATTAATGGCGGATTACGACTGGCTAACCACATCGGATATTAATAGCGGTGAGGACCTGGTCGGCTATGACGCTATTTGGGTGGTGCCCGGTAGCCCGTATCAGCATCCAGAAGGTGCACTGACGGCGATTCGTTACGCCCGTGAAAACAGTATTCCCTTTCTCGGCACCTGCGGTGGTTTTCAGCATGCCATCCTCGAATATGCCCGCAACGTGCTGGGTTGGCACGATGCCGCACACGCAGAAACGGATACCGAAGGTCGCATGGTAATTGCCCCGTTGAGCTGCTCGCTGGTCGAAAAAACGGATGATATCGAACTGCGGGCGAATACGCTGATCGCCAGAGCCTACAATCAGGAGGTGATTTCCGAAGGTTATCACTGCAACTACGGCGTATCGCAAGCCTTTGCCGACGAACTGGATCGTGGGGATTTACGCGTGACGGGCTGGGATGAGGCGGGAGATATTCGAGCTATTGAACTGGTGACGCATCCTTTTTATGTTGGCACGCTCTTTCAACATGAACGTGGTGCCTTGGCGGGGAAACCCGTGCCGCTGGTTCAGGCGATGTTACGCGCGGCGCGCGGATAAAAAGTCGGGCAGGTCTGCACTGAGCCTGCCCCATGCGTTATGGCGAGGTTATCTCACGGTTGCGCCCGGCATACAGGCCAAACACCGCCATCAGCGTCGCTAGCAGGGCGACGCCAATCAACGGTATCTGCCAGTTACCGTTGAGGTCGTGAATTTTGCCCATTAACGGCGGTCCACACGCCGCCAGCAAGTACCCCACAGACTGCGCCATACCTGACAGCGCGGCGGCCTGGTGCGCAGAACTGGCACGAAGCCCGATGAACGTCAGTCCGAGGATCATCGTCGCGCCCGAGCCAAAGCCAAATAAAATCGTCCACAACACGGCCTGGTTGGGTAGCAGCCAGAATCCTGCGGCTGCAATCGCACACATTAATGAGACCAAAGCGGCAATGGCGCGTTGATCCTTCAATTTAAACAAGATTAAAGGGATCAGTAAGCCGGGTGCGGCAGTAGCGAGTTGCAGCAAACCGTGCAGCGAACCCGCCTGCGCCTCGCTGTAGCCATGGCTAATCAAAATAGCGGGCAACCAGCCGATAATCACGTAATAGACGAGTGAGTTGATCCCCAGAAAGAGCGTCACCTGCCAGGCGAGGCTGGAGCGCCAGATCCCTCGGGAATGCAACGCGCGCGAGTTACTCATCGTGGCATGGCTCGTCTGGCGACACTGTGGTAGCCAGATAAACAGCGCCAGCAGCGGAAAGACCATCAACATCATCAGCGCACCGCGCCAGCCGAATCCGTTAAGCGTCAGCAGCACCACGATGGCTGAGCCAATGGCGGCCGCAGCTCCCATCGTCAACGAGTACGCCCCGGTAAGTTTTGCGACATGTTGTGAAAAATCACGCTTAATCAGCCCCGGAAGCAGCACGTTACCTAATGCTATCCCACAGCCAATGAGGGTGGTTCCACCAAATAAGAATGGCGGCGAGGGCAATGAACGTATGGCAATACCGGCGCAAATCAGCAGCATGGCGGCAAACAGACTGCGCTCAATACCCCATCGACGGGCAACGCCCGCCGCCAGGGGGGAAACTAACGCAAAGGCCAGCAGCGGCAGGGTAGTCAGGAGCCCCGTCTGGGCGGTCGTCAGCGCGTAATCTGCGCGAATGGCATCCAGCAGCGGCGCTGCACCGGTAAAGGTAACGCGAAGCGTGGTGGCGATCATCAGGATACCCGCAATCAGCAATGCACCTTGCTTGCCGCGGGGGGAAGGGGAATAAGTCATCTTTTTCTCTTATCGTCAGGCGAGGCAATACCTTACCGTTTTTACACCATGGATGAATCAAGCTAAAATGACAGATTATCGCTAAAATCGGACAACGTTATGCTGGGACTGAGGCTGGACGGGTATGAGCCGGATCGCTATCACGATGCCGCTGTGGCTTTTTGTATTCAGGCTCAGGAAGATGAACTCTTCAGCCCGCTGCATCAGCACCGTAAAGGCCAACTGATCCTGGCATTGCATGGCGCCATTACCTGTGAAGTTGAACACGCCATGTGGATGGTGCCACCCCAGTACGCGGTGTGGATCCCGGGTGAGATCCCTCACAGTAATCACGTCACCGTTGGCGCTGAGCTGTGTTTTTTGTTTATTGAACCGCAGGCGGTGGTGATGCCTGAACGTTGCTGCACGCTGAAAATATCCCCACTCTGCCGGGAACTGATTCTTTCGCTGGCGACCAGAACCGATGCCCAGCGGCTGGAGCCGTCAACGCAGCGGCTGACGCAGGTCTTGTTTGATGAACTTCCGCAGCAACCGCAGGAGCAAATGCAGCTGCCGGTTTCCGATCATCCGAAAATTCGCAGGATGGTCGCAACGATGGCGCAGGAGCCCGCGCAATGGCAGACCTTGGGCCAGTGGGCTAGCGTGTTTGCGATGAGCGAACGCAATCTTGCCCGGCTGGTGGTGAAAGAGACCGGGCTGAGTTTTCGCCGCTGGCGTCAGCAACTACAGTTGATTCTGGCATTACAGGCGCTGGTTGATGGTCGTAACGTCCAGCAGGTCGCCCACATGCTGGGTTACGATTCAACAACCGCCTTTATCACCATGTTCAAAAAAGGCCTGGGTCAAACCCCAGGCCGTTATCTGACGGGGCTGGCTACTGTTTCCCCACAATCAGCGAAACCAGACCCGCGGCGATGAGCGGCCCCACAGGGACGCCGCGAAACAGCGCAACGCCCAGTACCGTACCGACCAGCAACCCGGCGACTAACTGCGGCTGACTGCCCATCAGCGTGACGCCACGTCCACCCAGCCAGGAGACGAACACGCCGATAGCAATGGCGACCAGTGACTTCCAGTTTACGAAGGAGTGAATGAGCGTGGAGGGCGGTAGCGTTCCGCTGGCGATCGGTGCCATCACGCCAATCGTCAGGATAATAATCCCGACAGTCAGGCCCTGTTTTTCAATCCACGGGAAAAAGGTGTTCAGCGGGGTGACACGGACAATAATCAGCACCAGGATTGAAACGGCGACAGTGGTGTTGTGGCTGACAAAGCCCAGAGCTGCCAGTCCGAGCAGGATCAGCAGAGTGACATCAAACATCGTAGTTTCCTTGCCAAAAAAAATAAGCCTGCTTACTGTACGCGCAAATGCGTGGTGGAACAGGCTTTTTTTAGTGATGTATACGCTATTTGGGCGAACGCATAACCGTGCGTTTCTGTGCCGGTAACGGGGCGTTATAGCGTGTTATTGCGTGCGGCGAAACGTGACTAACTCCGGTTGCGCAATGCGCAGGTAATCCTGGGTGTCCATAATGACCGACTTTTCCAGCACCCCGGCGTTAAAGGCAATCTCATCAAAACGCTCGAACAAGAGTGGATCGGCGACCAGCTTGAGCTGAGGATGGAAGCTGAAGGGAGGAATGGCGCCAAAGACGCATCCCGTCAGTTCATCCACTTCAGCAGGGCTTGCCAGGGAGGCCCTCAAGCCGCCAAGATGGCTGGCGAGTTGGCTCAGATCAGCCTGTTGATCGGCAGAAAGAATAGCAAGCACATGCTGATTGACGCCATTGCCTTTCACTTTACATACCAGGGCTTTTGCACCCTGACCCAAGGCTGTGCCACGAATCTCTGATACCGCCTCGCATTTGCCGACGGCGTCGTGGCTGATCACGCGGTACGTTGCGCCGTGTTCCGACAATAACGCGACCAAACGTTGATGGGTTACATTACCTGTATTTACTTCCGTCATGTCTTACTCCTGATATCACAATAAAAATCCTGCGCAGAAAAAGTATCACGAACGAGGGTGCTTCTTCTGTTTGTTGAGATACAGCTGGGCGTCAGAGGCTTTGTAAGCATCGTTAATGGTGTCACCCGGCTGCATATTATAAATACCGGCAGAAAAGCTAACGGAGGTCCCCGGCGCAATAATGTGTAAGTTCTCGTCGATCCGTTCCAGCAACTGAGGAGTGAGCTCGGCAGGATAATCGATCAGAATCATGCAGAACTCATCGCCCCCGAGGCGAATAGCATAATCACTTTTGCGGATCGCGTTTTGAATCGCTTTGGCCAGAATAGTGATAATACGATCGCCTTCCTGGTGTCCCAGCGTGTCATTAATGGTTTTTAGCTTGTCACAATCAATAGCGATAAATGTCACCCGCGTTCCGGCGTTGACCAGTTGCTGCAAACGTTGCTCAAGCGTTGGCGTTAAGATTTTACGGTTGTACAACCCGGTCATCGCATCGCTGATATTTTCGCGCCGGACGTTATGATACAAACGAAAGTGGGTTCTGACCAAATTCAGCAGTAGCGCGGTTGCCAGCAGGTAAAAAGCGAAAATTTTCCAGGAAGAGACAATAAAGTACATTAAATCAAGGGAGAGTGTGATCCGTATTCCGCCGGGAATATCATTAACATATTGCACATACTGGAACAGGTTTGATTCACTCTGGTTGATGACGATCTCTTTTCCTGAACTGACGTCAGACAACGTGACGTTCAGATAACGCCAGACGAGGGGACGATCGCTGGTATAAAAAATATGCCGCAGATTGTCCTTGTTCACATCGACCATCACGACGCCTTTGAGTTTACCGGCGTAATAGACCGGGGTGATAAAGCTCATGACTTTTTCTTGCGTCAGGTCATCCTCATAAATACTGGAAATGACGGTGCGGCCGGTAAAAACATCATCGATATCGTTCTGGTGAATTCCCAGCGTGCCTTTTTGCAAAAAAGACCAATGATTCATCGTGAACTGATTAGAGTTAATCAGGTTGTAGAAATAGATATAGTTATTATTTAAATCAATGTAATAACGAAATTTATACTCCAGTGTGGCTAATCCGTGGCCGTAATCGACCAGTTCACGATTGACGTTGACCGCCTGGTCGAAAGCGGGCAACAAGAATATGTCATCAAGTTGTTCAATACAGTTTGCTGAGTGGGTCTGTAAAGTACCGCGTAACGGCAGGTAGCTATGTGAGGTGAGATTCAGCCCGTACGTGCCGTTAACGTGCTCAAATGCCTGGCACAGTGCTTTTCGTTGTTCAGCAGAAACAGGGGCTTTGGGCGATGAAAAACGGCGCATTAAATGGGCGGCAATACTCTGATTAGTGTATTTATCATACAGGAAAGAAGAGTCGGCTTTCTCAATGACATAACGCATATAGGCGTTCATTGCCCGATCGCTGGCAATCAGTTCGTACACCAGAAAAGAAGAGGTCAAAACAATAACGCTTACGGAGATAAAGTGCCGGAGCGCTTTATGATGAAATTTCATAATGTTTTTCAGCCCTGTAAGTCCGATACTTCAGTTTATCACACGCTAAACGTCCACTCTAACGGTATGGGAATGCCCCATTGTTGGCTATTTTTGTAATAAAAATCATTCGTACTCTTCACCTTTAATCTTTAATGTTGTATTTATAATGCAACTTATAGAAAAGGAGACAGGCCGATGAGTACGATGGAAAAAGCAGGCCATACATTTTTAGCCAGCCTGGGGAAAACCCGCCTGCGCCCGGGGGGTATAGAAGCCACAGAATGGCTGTTCAGCCAGTCGCAATTGACGTCAGACAGTCAGGTGCTTGAAGTGGCGTGTAACATGGCGACCACGGCGATTGAACTGGTGCAACGTTTTGGCTGCACCGTTTACGCCATTGATATGGATAAAAATGCGCTGGTTAAGGCGAGGAATAACGTCGCCGTCCATGGGCTGGAAAATCACATTCATGTCATGGCCGCTAATGCGAATACTATTCCTTTCGCCGACAACAGTTTTGACGTGGTGATTAATGAAGCCATGCTCACGATGTACGGTGATAAGGCTAAGACGAAGTTGATTGCGGAATACCATCGGGTACTGAAACCCGGTGGGCGCTTGTTAACCCATGACATTATGTTTACGGCGCAAAAACTGGGAGAGGGCGATCAAAACCAGCTTCAGCAGGTTGTGAAGTCAAATGTGAGTCCACTGACGCAGCAAGGCTGGCGCGATCTATTTCTTGGCGCGGGATTTGAACAGGTGCTACAGCAAAATGGTGAAATGTCGCTAATGTCGCCGCAGGGGTTAATTCGTGATGAGGGATTTAACGGCGCCCTTAAAATTGCTTATAACGGACTACGCACGCATGAGAATCGCCAGCGTTTTATTAACATGTTCCGCTTTTTCCGCGCACAGCGTCACCAACTCAACTATATCGCCTGCTGTTCCGTAAAGGGAAAATAAAAAGGATGAAGGGATGAATCTGGATAAAATGAAACATCAGCACGTTGATATTCTCGAAAAAATATCTTTTCTACGTACGTTAAGCCAGTCCGGGGTATCATCCAATGCGCAGCAAATTGCTGCGGCGATCGTGAGCATGAGTGCGATCATTAAAACGCATCTGTCAGCGGAAGATCAGTTTCTTTACCCTCAAATTGAACAGGATGGGAATAGTAAACTCAGACAGGTCAGTACCCAATTTCAACGTGAAATGGCGGATATTGTTGGTGAGTATGATGCGTTTTCGCGCCGCTGGAATATTGCCAGCAAGCTGATGGGTAATGACGAGGCGTTCAGACGCGACGCCAATACCGTATTACGCAAAGTGTTTGAGCGTATGCAGCGGGAAAATAAAGATTTCTATCCGCGGGTAGAAAGGATGTAATGTGCGTTCAGAACATAACTGAGTAAAGGGCTACTGGAATGTCAGAAAAACACTGGTCGAGAATGGAATATCTTCACCAGACAGTGACGAATCCCAATATTGTGATCAAAGGGACACACAGTTATTACAGTGACTGCTGGGATAAAGGCTTTGAGGCTTCAGTCGTGCGATATTTACTCGGCGACGAGGTTAGCAGAGAGTGGGAACCGCTCGGGCATCTGGATAAGTTGATCATCGGTAATTTCGTCTGTATTGGTGCCGAGAGCGTGATTGTTATGGGGGGAAACAGTACCCACCGGTTGGACTGGATAAGTCTTTACCCCTTTATGGCGTCCATCAACGATGCCTACCAGTTTCGCGGAGACACGGTTCTCAAGGATGGCTGTTGGTTAGGTATGCGCGCGATGATTATGCCTGGCGTGACGGTTGGAGAAGGCGCTGTCGTGGCTGCGGGTGCTGTCGTGACCAAAGATGTACCTCCGTATGCGATTGTCGGCGGGAATCCGGCGAAGATCATAAGATATCGACTTCCCGAAGAGGATATTAAACGATTGCTGGCGCTGGATTTGTATCAACTGGCGGAAGAGACGTTGGTGGCATTGCAACCGCTGTTGTCATCTGGCGATATTTCAGCGTTGGAGTTGAGCGGCAAAGAAAAGAGTAAACGGCGAATTGGGCGTAGAGTAGGCGTATCATGTTGAAAAATCAGCCAGAAACAGTACGTAACTGGCCGATCTTCAATGGTTCATCTCAACTTGTGGCACTCTGCTTATGAAACAGTTCCCGGAACACCGGATAGATATCATCCTGGTCACGAATATGCTGCATGGCAAAGTTATCAAAGGTCGATTGCAGATGCTCGTACTCACGCCATAAGGTCTGGTGCGCGCGGCGGGTGATTTCGATATAGCTATAATATCGCACCACCGGCAGCAGTTTTTTCGCCAGAATCTCATGGCACAACGGTGAGTCATCCGCCCAGTTATCGCCATCTGATGCCTGCGCTGCATAGATATTCCATTGGGCAGGATCGTAACGATCTTTCACCACTTCATCCATCAACTTCAGCGCGCTGGAGACGATGGTGCCCCCGGTTTCCTGAGAGTAGAAGAACTCATGCTCGTCCACCTCTTTTGCCTGGGTATGGTGGCGAATGTAAACCACTTCCACGTTTTTGTAGGTTCGGCTTAAGAATAGATACAGCAGAATGTAAAACCGCTTGGCCATATCTTTAGTCGACTGATCCATCGAGCCGGAAACGTCCATCAGACAGAACATCACCGCCTGGCTGGAAGGATCGGGTCGTTTTTCATAATTTTTATAGCGTAAATCAAAGGTGTCGATAAACGGGACGCGTTCAATTTTTGCCCGCAGTTCAGCAATCTCTTTGCGTAGGCGTTCTTCCTCCAGCAACTGCGCCGGTTCTGTGTTGGCGATAGTCTCCAGGTCAGCTTCAAGCGCGTGCAGCTCCCGACGTTTACCTGCCGTCATCGCCGTGCGGCGCGCCAGTGAGTTTTGCAGGGAACGCACCACGCTGATATTGGCTGGCACCCCATTGGAGGTGAAGCCCGCACGGTGGGTTTTGTATTCCGTTAACTGACGTTGCTGATTTTGCTTCAGATTCGGCAGTGCCAAATCTTCAAACAGCAGATCCAGATACTCATCTTTAGAAATTTGAAACACGAACTCATCCTGGCCTTCTCCATCCTGGCTGGCCTGGCCTTGCCCGCTTCCTGAACCCCCGCCGCCGCCCTGAGGGCGTTCTATACGGTCGTTCTGCACAAAATGGTCGTTACCCGGATGTACGCGATGGCGCAGGCCTCCACGCCCCTGATGGAACATCGGTTCGCTAATATCATCGGTTGGGATAGAGACAGACTCGCCACTATCGACATCAGTCACCGAACGCTTATTAATGGCCTCGGAGATCGACTGTTTAATTTGTGATTTATAACGGCGCAAGAAGCGCTGGCGGTTAACCGTGCTCTTGTTTTTACCGTTAAGACGTCGGTCTATGAACCAGGTCATATGCCCCCCGTACTGCCAACTGTTCGCCATGTCTGTAAGTGCCGGATGGCGCTGGCGCTTATCCGGCCTACGGAACATTGTTTTGCATGCCCGGTAAGCGCATGCGCCACCGGGCACTTATGTTAAGACGATTTACGTACGCGCAAATACCATTCGCACAGTAAACGCACCTGTTTACGCGTGTAGCCTTTTTCCATCATGCGGTCGACAAAATCGTCGTGCTTTTTCTGCTCGTCAGTTGAGGTTTTAGCGTTAAACGAAATGACCGGCAGCAACTCCTCGGTGTTGGAGAACATTTTCTTCTCAATAACCGTGCGCAGTTTTTCGTAACTGGTCCAGTTTGGATTACGACCGCTGTTATTCGCTCTGGCGCGCAAAACAAAGTTGACGATCTCGTTACGGAAATCTTTCGGGTTGCTGATACCCGCCGGTTTTTCAATTTTTTCCAGTTCTGAATTCAGCGACTCGCGGTCAAACAGCTGACCGGTATCCGGGTCACGGTATTCCTGATCCTGGATCCAAAAATCCGCATAGGTGACATAACGGTCAAAAATGTTCTGTCCATACTCGGAGTAGGATTCCAGATAGGCGGTCTGGATCTCTTTGCCAATAAATTCAGCGTATTTCGGGATCAGATAACCTTTCAGGAACTCGAGATAACGTTCGGACTGCTCCTGCGGGAACTGCTCGCGCTCAATTTGCTGCTCCAGAACATAGAACAGGTGCACCGGGTTGGCCGCCACTTCTACATGGTCAAAGTTAAACACGCGGGAGAGGATCTTAAACGCGAAGCGCGTTGACAGACCGTTCATCCCCTCATCGACTCCGGCGTAATCCCGGTACTCCTGGTAGGATTTCGCTTTCGGATCGGTGTCTTTCAGGCTCTCGCCATCGTAAACGCGCATCTTCGAGTAGATGCTCGAGTTTTCTGGCTCTTTCAGGCGAGAAAGAATGGTAAAGCGAGACAGCGTTTCCAGCGTACCCGGTGCGCACGGCGCGTGGGTCAATTCACTGTGATTAAGCAATTTCTCGTAGATCTTGATCTCTTCGGAAATGCGTAAGCAATACGGAACCTTCACGATGTATACGCGGTCAAGGAAGGCTTCGTTATTTTTGTTGTTACGGAACGTCACCCATTCAGATTCGTTTGAGTGGGCAAGAATGATGCCGTTAAACGGCAGGGCAGAAATACCTTCTGTCCCGTTGTAGTTACCTTCCTGCGTTGCGGTCAGCAGAGGATGCAGCACTTTAATCGGTGCTTTAAACATCTCCACGAACTCCATAATCCCCTGGTTAGCCCTGCATAGTGCGCCGGAATAGCCGTAAGCATCCGGATCGTTCTGGGCGTGGTGTTCGAGTTTACGAATATCCACTTTGCCGACCAGCGCGGAAATGTCCTGGTTGTTCTCATCGCCCGGTTCCGTTTTGGCGATAGCGATTTGTTCCAGAATAGACGGCCACACTTTAACTACGCGGAATTTAGTGATGTCTCCACCAAAATCATGCAGACGCTTCGCGGCCCATGGCGACATAATGGTGCCAAGATAGCGACGTGGGATCCCGTACTCTTTCTCCAGGATTTGTGCATCTTCCTGCGGATTAAACAGGCATAACGGGTGATCGTTAACCGGGCTGCGTTCACCGTTGGCGCTCAGGACATAAATCGGTACCCTCTGCATCAGCGACTTCAGTCGCTCAGCAAGAGAGGATTTTCCTCCCCCTACAGGCCCCAGCAGATACAGGATCTGCTTCTTCTCTTCCAGCCCCTGCGCCGCGTGCTTCAGATAGGAGACAATCTGTTCAATCGCGTCTTCCATGCCGTAAAACTCTTCAAACGCGGGATAACGTGCAATAACCCGGTTAGAGAAGAGTCGAGAAAGTCGAGGTTCATGGGCAGTATCGACCATGACAGGCTCACCAATAGCCATTAATAGCCGCTCTGCCGCGTTGGCATAAGCACTGCGATCTTGCCGACAAGTGGTAAGAAACTCCTGCAGCGTGAACTCTTCGTCCTTGGCAGCTTCATAACGCTGGCGATAGTGATCGAATATATTCATGGTATGCCGTCCTTTCGTTTTTTAGCACATGTTAAGAGCCGTTCATATGAATAGTAGAGGCCCCTGAAGAGGTAAACTGAACGACGTCGCTGCTGGAAAAATAAGCAACTCTCATGCCATTTTGATGGTCAGAAGATCAACGTATTCAGTGATACACCTTCTAAAATTAAGCGTAGATGGCATTTGCAAAACTTGCCTGCGCGCGCAAACGAATTTCAATGGCATATCAATAACTCATCGGCAAAAAATAGACCTGTTATGTAAATAAATAGGACTGAATTCATACCTTGTTCATCAGGCTGCAAGTAAAATGTCATCACTCGCTGAGAAATTAGAGGGTTACATAACGAGATGAATACGTAAAATAGTTGGGCTGTCACGCAATGACGGTTACACTTTGGGTGCTTTACATTTGAATAAGGAATTATGGACTGTGACCAAACTCAAACTTCTGGCACTTGGCGTGCTTATTGCCACTTCTTCCAGCGTAGCACAAGCAGAAAGCGACCTGTCGCTGGGCGCGGGCGTTGGTGTGGTCGAGAACGCTTATAAACAATACGATAACGACGTTTACCCGGTACCTGTAGTGACCTATGACAGCGAGAACTTCTGGTTCCGTGGGCTGGGGGGCGGTTACTACCTGTGGAATGACAATACCGATAAGTTGTCTGTCATGGCTTACTGGTCACCGATGTACTTTAAACCGGGTGACAGCGATAACAGCCAATTGCGTCAACTGGATAAACGTAAGAGCACCATGATGGCCGGTCTGTCTTACGTCCACAATACGCAATACGGTTTCCTGCGCACCAGCCTTGCGGGAGACGCGCTGGACAACAGTAATGGTATCGTCTGGGATCTGGCGTGGTTATATCGTTACACTAACGGTGGCCTGACGCTGACGCCGGGGATCGGTATCGAGTGGAACAGCGAAAACCAAAACGAATACTATTATGGTGTATCGCGTCATGAATCCTCTCGCAGCGGCCTGCGCAGCTACGATCCAAATAGCAGCTGGAGCCCGTACCTGGAGCTGAGCGCAAATTATAACTTCATCGGCAACTGGAGTGCATACGCGACGGCGCGTTATACCCACCTGTCTGATGAAGTGACCGACAGTCCGATGGTAGACAAATCCTGGACGGGTCTGATCTCTACGGGTATTACCTACAAGTTCTGATAACTGAACATACTGAACAGAAGCCCGCATTACAGCGGGTTTTTTTGTGTCTGCTGGCAGGCCGGGCAACGAATAGCCCAAACGATGATGGTGCAATTTGTGCACCATTACAGGACACATGCGCACTGTTTTGCTTTACTGTGGTGCAAAATACAGGAGAGTGCGATGACAGATAAACAGGTGATGTTTACCGGGCAGGCCACGCTTCCTGCTATCGGGCAGGGGACGTGGTACATGGGTGAAAACGCCCATTGCCGGGGAGCTGAAGTGGCAGCGCTGCGTGCTGGACTGGATCTGGGTTTGCGCCTTATTGATACTGCAGAAATGTACGCTGATGGTGCAGCGGAAGAGATTGTCGGCGAGGCGTTATTGGGGCGACGCGATGACGCTTTTCTGGTATCAAAAGTTTATCCCTGGAATGCTGGGGGCCAGAAAGCCATCGCGGCCTGCGAAGCGAGCCTGCGGCGACTGAAGACCGATTATCTGGATCTCTACTTACTGCATTGGACGGGTAATTTTTCATTTGCAGAGACGGTTGAGGCGATGGAAAGGTTGATCGCGCAAGGGAAAATCCGCCGCTGGGGCGTTTCTAACCTCGACTATGAAGACATGCAGGCGCTATGGCAGGTTACTGGTGGACAGCAGTGTGCCACGAATCAGGTGCTGTATCATCTGGCGTCACGCGGCATTGAGTTTGATTTGCTGCCATGGTGTCAGCAACGGCAGATACCGGTCATGGCCTACAGCCCGTTGGCCCAGGCGGGGCGTTTATGCAGAGATTTGCTCACTAATCCGGCGGTGAGTGAGATTGCGCACGCGCACAAGGCCAGCTCCGCGCAGATTTTATTGGCGTGGGTTATTCGACAACCGGGGGTGATAGCCATTCCGAAGGCGGCAAATGTCGCACACGTTGCGCAGAATGCCGCAGCGCTAAATATGACGCTTTCTGACGAGGAGTTGATGTTGTTAGACTCGGCTTTTCCTGCCCCAGCAGCTAAAACACCGCTAGATATGGCCTGATAAAACGCCAGTTGCCATCAGGCAACTGGCAAAATCTTAGCGCTTAGCAACACGAATTGTTTGTGCCAGGCGAGAAGGTTTCTCAGCGGTGGTTTTCTGCGGCGCGGTCGCGTAAGCGGTTTCTACGCAGACAAATGTTTTGTACCCGTCGTCCGGCATGTCACCCATGCTGACAGACAGGGCTGGCCCTGGGTTCCAGCCGACAACGTTCAGATGGTGATGGTGTACGACGTCGATGTTGCGGTTCAGTGAATCGTCATGGATGACGCTGCACGCTTCTGGGTTCAGATACACGCGGTCGGTGCGGTCCGGGAACGTCTGGGTACCGTCAGCCAGGACATCTTCTTTTGCATCGTTAACTTTATCGATCAGACGGTCACCAAGGCCACTCACTTTCACCGCTGCAATGTCACCGACGTTAAAATAGGTGTGCAGCGCGGAGGTGGTTTCAAATTCACCGTGGGCTTCCAGTTCTATTTCACAGGTAGCGCCCACTTTGAAACGCGCTAACAGCGTAAACTCATGCGGCCAAAGCTGACGCGTTTCAGCGCTACTTTGCAGTTCAAACGTCAGAACCACACCGCTATTATCTTCGTTGTGCGCTTTCAGCGTCCACGGCAGATTACGGGCAAAACCGTGCGAGGGAAGCCCTGGCTGTGCCGCTGGGCCAAACCATGGCCAGCAAATAGGGACGCCACCACGCAGCGCTACGCCCGTTTTAAACGGCGTATTGTTGCTTAACCACAGGACCTCATCTTCGCCGGTCGGTTTCCATGACAGAAGATGCGCGCCCTGTAGGGCGAAAGAGGCTTTAACCTGCGGGTGATCGACCACCACGACCTCCAGTTCATCCAACTGACGACGGGAGAGGACAGGGGAAATTTGTTCGATTATCGGAAGTGCAAAAATTTTATTAATCATGATGCAATCCTTGATGTTGAAAACCATAAAAAAAGGCGACCGAGGTCGCCTTTTTGGATCAGATTTTCATCTCAACTTATTTGGAGATGTGAGCAATCAGATCCAGAACTTTGTTTGAGTAGCCGGTTTCGTTGTCGTACCAGGAGACCAGTTTCACGAAGTTGTCGTTCAGTGCGATACCTGCTTTAGCATCGAACACGGAAGTGCAAACTTCACCGTTGAAATCGGTAGATACAACGTCGTCTTCGGTGTAACCCAGAACGCCTTTCATCGGGCCTTCGGAAGCAGCTTTGATTGCTTTCTTAATTTCTTCGTAAGAAGCAGCTTTTTCCAGACGAACGGTCAGGTCAACAACGGATACGTTCGGAGTAGGAACGCGGAACGCCATACCAGTCAGTTTGCCATTCAGTTCTGGCAGTACTTTACCTACTGCTTTAGCAGCACCGGTAGAGGACGGGATGATGTTCTGTGCTGCGCCACGACCGCCGCGCCAGTCTTTGTGAGACGGGCCATCAACGGTTTTCTGAGTCGCGGTGGTCGCGTGAACGGTAGTCATCAGACCTTCGATAATACCGAAGTTGTCGTTGATAACTTTAGCCAGCGGAGCCAGGCAGTTAGTGGTGCAGGAAGCGTTAGAAACGATGTCCTGACCTTCGTATTTGTCAAAGTTAGCGCCTTTAACAAACATCGGAGTGTTGTCTTTGGACGGGCCAGTCAGAACCACTTTTTTCGCGCCAGCAGTGATGTGCTTACGAGCGGTTTCGTCTGTCAGGAACAGGCCAGTAGCTTCAGCAACTACGTCAACACCAACTTCGTCCCATTTCAGGTTAGCCGGATCACGTTCAGCGGTAACACGGATTTTTTTACCGTTTACGATCAGATGACCGTCTTTCACTTCAACGGTACCGTTGAAACGGCCGTGAGTGGAGTCATATTTCAGCATGTAAGCCATGTAGTCAGCGTCTAACAGGTCGTTGATTGCAACGATCTCGATGTCAGAACGTTCTTGAGCAGCACGGAAAACAATGCGACCGATACGGCCAAAACCGTTGATACCTACTTTGATAGTCATATATTCCACCAGCTATTTGTTAGTGAATAAAAGGTTGCCTGTAAAATTACAAAAACCTTACGCAGCGTCAAGCGGAATCGTGTCAATCATTGCGACAAATCAATCTGCTGCCTAAGCTTTGCGCAACTGACTCGCCTCACTCTTCCTTTGGGCTTGAAACCACATGGGGGCGGCGGCCCGAATTTTAAAGGGCAATCAAGATAAAAACGTGATTGCTATCACGATTTATAGGCTGCCATTTCGCAATGATCAAGTTTAGAACAAAAGTTCGCCCTGCGGTGTTAATGTTTTGTTAGAATCTGTCTCGCAATGTGAGTTTAGATAAAGCGAGATGTGAGCAAATGGCTAATCAACCTTCTCCAGAAGACCTAAAGAAAAATTTATCCGAAATGCAGTTCTACGTGACACAAAATCATGGGACAGAACCGCCATTTACCGGGCGTTTGCTGCATAACAAGCGGGACGGTGTTTATCACTGCCTGATCTGTGACAAACCGCTGTTTCGTTCTGATACAAAATATGATTCTGGCTGCGGCTGGCCTAGCTTTTACGAGCCTGTCAGTGAAGAGGCGATTCGTTACATTAAGGATACGTCACATGGCATGCAGCGCATTGAAATTCGTTGCGGCAACTGTGATGCGCACTTGGGACATGTCTTCCCGGATGGTCCAAAACCTACCGGTGAACGCTACTGCGTCAACTCAGCGTCTTTGAACTTTACCGACGATGAAAACGGTGAGCAGATTAAAGGCTGAAGAAACGATTCAGCAAATTATTCTACGGGAGTGGGTTTAAGATGAATCTTGATGAGATGATTAACAGCATGACGCCGGAAATTTATCAGCGCTTATCGACGGCCGTTGAGCTGGGAAAATGGCCGGATGGCGTCGCGCTGACGGCAGAACAAAAAGAGAACAGCATGCAACTGGTGATGTTATGGCAGGCGCGTAACAATATCGATGCGCAGCATATGACTATCGACACCAACGGTGAGATGGTCATGAAGAGTAAGCAGCAGCTGAAAGTTGAATTTGGGATAACGCCTGAGCCGATTGCGACGTTCAAATCCTGATTGTGGAAACAACACGAATTCGCAGGTCCGGTACGGCTTACCGTAACGGACCTGCAAAGTCTTACTTCTTGTTCATCATCGCCTTAAGGTCGGCAAACGGGTTGTATTTCGCCTCGCCGACGTCTTTCTGCGCATCTTCGCCCGCTACCACGGTAGAACCATACTGATCCACTTCGGTGTATTTCGAGTGCTCATGATCGTGGCAATACAGGCATAACATCTCCCAGTTACTGCCATCTTCCGGGTTATTGGAATGGTCATGATCGATATGGTGTACCGTCAGCTCGCGCAGGTTGGAATACACGAACTCGCGCGAACAGCGCCCGCAGACCCAGGGGAACAGTTTAAGCGCCTTTTCCCGGTATCCGACTTCCAGACGGGCGTAATTTTTAGGGATAAAAGCCATAAAACCTCGTGCTCCTGTAGAATTTGAAAAGCTGCGCCAACGTCAGGCGCAGCAGATGGCGATAATCATAACCTATTGTGCACGACGTGGGGATCAGTGTTTAATCCCTAACGACTCAGCCAGCTGCTTAGCCAGTTGGTTTTTATCGTCCGCGCCATACTCCCAGAACATGGCCCCGCCCAGCCCCTTGCTCTTGATGTAGTCTGCTTTGATTGCCACCGATCGTGGGTTCTCGTAAGAAAGGGCAAACAGCGCTTTGCCGTCAGCCGACTGCACCGACAGCCATGGCACTTTCGCTTCATCATCCCAGTGCTGGGTAAAGCGTTTTTGCGGATCGTTGATGAGCTTCGCCACAATGTCGTTGTATTTCACATAGGTATCTTTGGTCAGATCCACGCCCAGTGATTTGAACAGTTCAATTTGCTGGGCACTGAAGTAGGGCTGGGTGACCGGATTTTTCTGCGCATCGGGTTTGCTCCAGTCAATCCCTGGCTCGACGGTGCGTTTAGGCACCCGGCCATAGAAACCAATTCCCAGGTTCATCTGGCTCGGTTTTAATCCTGCGGCAAGATAGTTATTAACCACAAAATCGGCGCTGTATTTATCTGCCGCCGCCACCGTTGGCCATTGTGTTGAATCATAGAGATTGGCGTTGAAGTACTGAGTGCCGTAAGCCATGTCATAGGTCATCAGATTGATGTAATCGAGCGACGGGGCTATCGCCTTCACGTCCACCCAGCTTTTCGGGCTATCCGCGTTTGCGCCCACGGCAATGGTGACCAGTTTTTGCTGGCCCATTGCGCTACGCAGTTCTTTCAGTAGCGAGGTAAAGTTATCCCGATCGGCGGGTTGGCTATCGACCAGTCCCCATGCACCGTTTACCGGGTACTCCCAGTCGAGATCGATACCATCCAGGCCGTATTTCCTCACAATCTCCTGTACGGACCGAATAAACACTGCTCGCGTTTCTTTGGTTGCCGCCGCACCTGAGAATCCGCGCGCCCCCCAGCCACCCACAGAAAGCAGCACTTTCAGGTTAGGGTTTTGCTTACGCAATGTGGGGATCTTCTGCAAATCAGCCTGTACTTTTGGCGACAGCCAAATCTGATGCAGCTTGCTGGCATCTTTTAATGCGTCATTGGTTTCGTCTTTTTCGTTGTTGTAGACCAGACCAAAGGAGTAATTGAGATGGGTAATCTGGCGGACGTCCAGTTTATCAATATCGCCACCGGGACCGGCAGTAACATCGCCACCGCCGTTAAAGTAACCGACAGACATCAGGGGATTAGCGGACACAACGCTCGCGCAGAGCAGGGGTAATGCTGCCAGCAAAGGCAAAAGTTTCATCGGTGTTCCTCTTTGACATTTAAACAAGCAAACACGCCACGATAATGGCGTGGCGAAAAAAACAGCTCTCGCAGGCTAGCAGTTTACAAAAAGGAAAAATGCGAAGGGGTTCACGCCATGTTTAGCGAAGCGGCTTCCATGGTCCTTTGAAATTTGGGATATGTTCACTTCTATTTGTGATCTGAGTTGTGAAATACAGATCATTATCTTTGTTTTAAAGATTTTATGTTGACCTTGAAGATGGCGTGGTTAAGTATTGGTGCCACTGATGCAAAACTAAACACAAAGGAAGATGCAATGAAAGCACTGGCAAGATTTGGTAAGGCCTTTGGCGGTTATAAGATGATTGACGTGCCGGAACCAGTATGTGGTCCGGATGACGTAGTGATTGAAATCAAAGCGGCGGCTATCTGCGGTGCGGATATGAAACACTACAACGTCGACAGCGGTTCCGATCAGTTCAACTCCGTTCGCGGTCACGAATTTGCCGGCAATATTGTGCAGGTAGGGGAAAAGGTCAAGGACTGGAAAGTTGGCCAGCGGGTGGTTTCTGACAATAGTGGGCACGTCTGCGGCGTTTGTCCGGCCTGTGAACAAGGTGATTTTCTGTGTTGTACAGAAAAAGTGAATTTGGGTCTGGATAACAATACCTGGGGCGGTGGATTTTCAAAATACTGTCTGGTACCGGGTGAGATCCTCAAAATTCACCGTCACGCGCTGTGGGAAATCCCGCAGGGTGTTGATTATGAAGAAGCCGCGGTGCTGGACCCTATCTGCAACGCTTATAAATCTATCGCTCAGCAATCAAAATTCCTTCCCGGTCAGGATGTGGTGGTCTTCGGTACCGGTCCATTAGGCCTCTTCTCGGTCCAGATGGCGCGCATTATGGGGGCCGTCAATATCGTGATGGTCGGGCTGGAAGAGGACGTTGCGGTGCGTTTCCCAATCGCCAAAGAATTGGGTGCGACGGCGGTAGTCAACGGTTCGACCGAAGATGTGGTCACGCGCTGCCAGGAAATCTGCGGGAAAGACAATCTGGGGCTGGTCATCGAATGCTCCGGTGCCAATATCGCCCTCAAACAATCGATCGAAATGCTGCGTCCAAACGGTGAAGTCGTCCGCGTGGGTATGGGCTTTAAACCGCTCGATTTCTCCATCAACGACATCACTGCGTGGAACAAAAGCATCATCGGTCATATGGCTTATGACTCAACGTCCTGGCGCAACGCGATTCGCCTGCTGGCCAGCGGCGCGATCAACGTTAAACCGATGATCACTCACCGTATTGGCCTCTCACAATGGCGCGAAGGGTTTGACGCTATGGTCGATAAAACCGCGATTAAAGTGATCATGACTTACGACTTTGATGAATAACCTATTTATTAAAGGAACGTTATCGCATGGAAAAAATAACAAAACCGCACTGCGGCGCCAGGTTGGACAGGCTGCCTGACTGTCGCTGGCATTCATCGATGTTTGCCATGGTCGCCTTTGGATTACTGGTGTGCTGGAGCAATGCCGTCGGCGGATTAATTCTCGCACAGTTAAAAGAACTGGGCTGGACCGATAATTCCACTACCGCCACGTTTTCAGCAATTACCACGGCGGGCATGTTTCTTGGCGCGCTTGCCGGGGGAATTATCGGGGATAAAACCGGGCGCAAAAATGCCTTTATCCTGTATGAAACGATTCATATTATTGCCATGGTCGTGGGGGCGTTTTCGCCAAATATGACCTTCCTGATCGCCTGCCGTTTTGTCATGGGGGTGGGATTAGGCGCGCTGCTGGTGACCTTATTTGCCGGATTCACCGAATATATGCCCGGCAGAAATCGAGGCACCTGGTCCAGTCGGGTCTCATTTATCGGTAACTGGTCTTATCCGCTGTGTTCGCTGATTGCAATAGGGCTGACGCCGTTAATCAGTGCTGAATGGAACTGGCGCGTACAACTGCTGATCCCGGCGGTGCTGTCGCTGATTGCCACCGCCATTGCCTGGCGCTGGTTCCCCGAGTCGCCTCGCTGGCTGGAGTCTCGTGGACGCTATCAGGAAGCCGAAAAAGTGATGCGGGCAATAGAGGAGGGCGTGGTTCAGCAGACGGGTAAACCGCTGCCGCCGGTGGTGATAGAAGATGACGGCAAGCCCCCACGCTCTGTCCCGTATTCGGCTCTATTAACCGGCGTATTACTCAAGCGCGTTATTTTAGGTTCCTTCGTTCTGATTGCCATGAATGTCGTGCAGTACACCTTAATTAACTGGCTACCGACGATATTTATGACTCAGGGTATTAACCTGAAAGACTCCATTGTTTTAAATACCATGAGTATGTTCGGCGCGCCGTTTGGCATATTTATCGCCATGCTGGTGATGGATAAAATTCCCAGAAAGACCATGGGTGTGGGCTTATTAGTTTTAATTGCTGTGCTGGGATATATCTATTCGCTGCAAACCAGCATGCTGCTAATTACGTTAATTGGCTTCTTCCTGATTACCTTTGTGTATATGTATGTTTGCTACGCTTCGGCGGTGTATGTTCCGGAAATATGGCCGACCGAAGCAAAACTGCGTGGCTCCGGACTGGCAAATGCGGTAGGGCGCATCAGCGGTATCGCCGCACCTTACGCGGTAGCCGTACTGCTTAACGGTTACGGTGTGACGGGGGTATTTGTGCTGCTGGGGGCGGTATCCATTATTGTCGCCATCGCCATTGCTACTATCGGAATTGAAACCAAAGGCGTCTCTGTCGAAAGTCTCGGTATTGATGCCGCGACCAGCAAATAATATTGATGGGAAAGAAAATGCAAAATTCAAAAGCAATATTAAAAACACCCGGTACGATGAAAATTATTACCGCCGATATGCCGGTACCGAAAGAGCATGAAGTGCTGATTAAAATTGAATACGTCGGTATTTGCGGCTCAGATGTTCACGGTTTTGAATCGGGCCCTTTTATTCCGCCGAAAGATCCGAATCAGGAAATTGGTCTCGGGCACGAATGTGCAGGTACCGTGGTGGCGGTAGGGAACCGCGTATCCAAATTCAAACCCGGCGACCGGGTCAATATCGAGCCTGGCGTGCCGTGCGGTCACTGTCGTTATTGTCTGGAAGGGAAATACAACATCTGCCCGGACGTCGATTTTATGGTCACCCAGCCAAACTATCGTGGTGCGCTAACCCACTATCTGTGCCATCCGGAGAGCTTCACCTACAAGCTGCCCGACAATATGGACACCCTGGAAGGGGCGCTGGTAGAGCCTGCGGCAGTGGGGATGCACGCTGCGATGCTGGCAGATGTTAAACCGGGTAAGAAAATCGTCATTCTGGGGGCAGGCTGTATCGGCTTAATGACTCTGCAAGCCTGTAAATGCCTGGGCGCAACCGATATTGCCGTCGTTGATGTGCTGGAAAAACGCCTGGCTATGGCCGAGCAGCTTGGGGCGACGACCGTCATCAACGGGGCAAAAGAGGACACGGTTGTCCGCTGCCAGCAGTTCTCTGGCGATATGGGGGCCGACATTGTTTTTGAAACCGCCGGTTCAGCCATCACCGTTAAGCAAGCCCCTTATCTGGTGATGCGCGGCGGCAAAATCATGATTGTCGGCACGGTACCCGGTGATTCGGCGATTAATTTCCTCAAAATTAACCGTGAAGTCTCGATTCAGACCGTTTTCCGCTATGCCAACCGCTATCCGGTCACCATTGAGGCTATCTCCTCCGGTCGTTTCGATGTGAAGTCGATGGTGACGCATATTTACGATTATGAAGATGTTCAGCGCGCGTTTGATGAATCCGTTAATAACAAACGCGACATTATTAAAGGCGTTATTAAAGTTAATCATTAATTAATTGAAAAGGGAGAAATAACCATGCTAGCAGATATTAAATATTGGGAAAACGATGCCCAGAATAAACATTATGCTATTGCCCACTTTAACGTGTGGAATGCGGAAATGTTAATGGGGGTGATTGATGCGGCGGAAGAGTCGAAATCGCCGGTCATTATCTCGTTCGGCACCGGGTTTGTCGGCAATACCTCGTTTGAAGATTTTTCGCATATGATGGTTTCTATGGCGAAAAAGGCCTCGGTACCGGTAATTACCCACTGGGATCACGGACGCAGTATGGAGATTATCCATAACGCCTGGACCCACGGCATGAATTCGCTGATGCGTGATGCTTCCGCTTTTGATTTCGAAGAAAATATTCGCCTGACCAAAGAGGCGGTCGATTTCTTCCACCCGCTGGGTATTCCGGTCGAAGCAGAACTGGGCCATGTGGGGAATGAAACGGTCTACGAAGAAGCGCTGGCCGGCTATCATTACACCGACCCAAGCCAGGCGGCTGAGTTCGTTGAACGTACCGGCTGCGACTCGCTGGCGGTAGCGATTGGTAACCAGCACGGCGTCTATACCTCCGAACCGAAATTGAACTTTGACGTGGTTAAACGCGTACGTCAGGCGGTATCTGTGCCGCTGGTGCTGCACGGCGCTTCCGGCATCAGCGATGCGGATATTAAGAAAGCCATTTCATTAGGCATTTCGAAAATCAATATCCACACTGAACTGTGTCAGGCCGCGATGGTCGCGGTGCAAGAAAACCAGGACCAGCCGTTCCTGCACGTCGAGCGCGAAGTACGTAAAGCTGTAAAAGAGCGCGCGCTGGAGAAAATCAAACTGTTTGGTTCAGACGGTAAAGCGGAATGACAATATGGATAGAATCGAGGTTATTTGTATAGGGGCGGCCATTGTTGATATTCCCTTGCAGCCGGTAAGTAAAAATATCTTTGATGTAGACTCTTATCCGTTAGAACGTATTGCCATGACCACCGGGGGAGATGCGATTAATGAAGCGACGATTATTTCTCGCCTCGGTCATCGCACCGCGTTAATCAGTCGGGTAGGTAATGATGCCGCCGGGAATTTTATTCTCGACCACTGTCGACGCGAGAATATTGATATCCAGAGTCTGAAACAGGACGCGGATATTGATACTTCTATTAACGTGGGCTTAGTGACCGCCGATGGCGAACGCACCTTTGTGACTAACTGCAACGGCAGCCTGTGGAAACTGAATATTAGCGATGTCGATTTTGACCGTTTCTCGCAGGCAAAGCTGCTATCGCTGGCAAGCATCTTTAATAGCCCCTTGCTGGACGGCAAAGCGTTAACGGAGATATTTATTCAGGCCAAAAAGCATCAGTTGATCATTTGTGCCGATATGATTAAGCCGCGGCTTAATGAAACGCTGGACGATATTCGCGAAGCGCTGAGCTATGTCGATTATCTGTTTCCCAATGTCGACGAGGCGAAACTGCTAACCGGGAAAGAGACGCTGGATGAGATAGCAGACAGTTTTCTGCACTGCGGTGTGAAAACGGTAGTGATTAAAACCGGTAAGAAAGGCTGCTTTATCAAGCGTGCTGATATGAAAATGGCGGTACCTGCGGTTTCGGGAATTACCGCTATTGACACCATCGGTGCGGGCGATAATTTCGCTTCGGGGTTTATCTCTGCGCTGCTTGAAGGCAAACCGCTACGCGACTGTGCGCTGTTTGCTAACGCGACGGCAGCGATATCGGTGCTCAGCGTGGGCGCTACGACGGGCGTGAAAAACAGAAAACTGGTTGACCAACTTCTCGACGAATACGAAGGGTAATAGCGGCAGATGAAAATGATTCCTTTAGGCAGTACGGATATTACGCTTTCCCGCATGGGACTGGGCACCTGGGCCATCGGTGGCGGCCCGGCATGGAACGGCGATCTTGATTTGCAGGTTTGCATCGACACCATTATCGAAGCGCATCGTTGCGGCATTAATCTGATTGATACCGCACCGGGCTACAACTTCGGTAATAGCGAGAAGATTGTGGGTCAGGCGCTGAAAAAACTGCCGCGCAACGAGATTGTTGTCGAAACCAAATGCGGCATTGTCTGGGAGCGGGAAGGTAGCCTGTTCAATAAAGTGGGCGAACGCCAGCTGTATAAAAATCTCACGCCCGAGTCGATTCGTGAGGAGGTGGACGCCAGCCTGCAACGGCTCGGTATCGACAGCATTGATATTTATATGACCCACTGGCAGTCGGTAGAGCCTTGTTTTACACCGATTGCGGAAACGGTCGATACGCTCAACGCGCTCAAGAAAGAAGGGAAAATCCGTTCTATCGGCGCGGCGAACGTAGATGCTGAGCATATTCGGGAGTACGTAAAACACGGCGAGCTGGATATCGTGCAGGCTAAGTACAGCATCCTCGACCGGGCGCTGGAAACTGAGCTGCTGCCGCTCTGTCAGCGGCACGGCATTGTGGTTCAGGTCTATTCCCCGCTGGAACAGGGGCTGCTGACCGGAACTATCACACGGGATTATGTTCCCGGCGGCGCGCGGGCTAACAAAGTCTGGTTCCAGCGCGAAAATATGCTGCGCGTGATTGACATGCTAGAACGCTGGCAACCGCTGTGTGCTAAATACCGTTGCACAATCCCGGCGCTGGCGCTGGCGTGGATTTTAAAACAAAGTGATTTAATCACCCTGTTAAGCGGAGCGACGGCGCCAGAGCAGGTTCGTGAAAACGTCGACGCCCTGACGATCGCGTTAACCGACGCGGATTCTTTATTGATGCGAGAAATGGCAGAAGCATTGAATAATAAATAGGTAAATAGAAAACGCCTCTGTTTCTGTGTAAAAGACCATAAAATCTGTGATTCAGACATGTTGTTTTGAAAATAAACATAGCCTGTGAGATACTGGTAACTTATCATGATGTTGAAGGAAACAGAGGTGTAATCGTGGCGGCAAAAGACAGAATTCAGGCTATCAAGCAAAGGGTAGCCAACGACAAGAAAGTAACGGTATCTAATCTGAGCGCTATTTTTCAGGTTACAGAAGAAACGATTCGCCGCGATCTTGAAAAGCTTGAAGATGAAGGTTTTCTGACCCGTACGTATGGTGGTGCTGTATTAAATACGGCCGCGCTGTCTGATAACATTCATTTTTACAAGCGAGCTAAATCATTCTATGAAGAAAAGCAGAAGGTCGCTCGCAACGCGCTGCCGTTTATTAAAAATAAGACCACTATGGCGGCTGACTCCAGCAGTACTGCAATGGAGTTATTAAAGCTTCTGAAGGAACGTAATGACCTCACATTATTAACCAACTCGGCGGAAGCCTTTCATGAACTGGCACAGTCTGAGATTAATGTGGTTTCGACGGGGGGAGAGTTAAACAAAAATACGCTGTCACTACAGGGGCGTATTACCAAAGAGATCATCAGCCGATATCACGTTGATATCATGGTGATGAGTTGTAAAGGACTGGATATCGCCAACGGTGCGCTTGATTCAAACGAAGCTGAAGCAGAGATCAAGAAAACCATGATTCGTCAGGCTGCTGAAGTAGCACTGTTGGTTGACCACTCAAAGTTCGATCGTAAAGCATTTGTTCAGTTGGTAGATCTTAGTCATATTAATTACATAATAACAGATAAAGCACCGGGTGCAGAATGGATTTCCTTTTGCAAGGAAAATAATATCCAGCTCGTATACTAATAACGGAATTGTGATATCGATAGCGTTTTAGTTTGCATCCGGATAATGCCAATAAAATGATGATGGTAAATGCGGCAAAGTTAACTCTGCCGCGCGTTACCATAATTTATTATTTTATATTTTGCTGCATTTGAGGCATCCAGATGGAACAATATGAATATATCGGTGCAAGACTAGATCGCTTACCTTTCTCGCGATTTCATTTTCGTATTTTTGGTATCATAAGTTTTGGTTTATTACTGACCGGGTTTCTTAGTTATTCCGGTAATGTGGTACTGGCAAAGTTGGTTAGTAACGGTTGGTCAAATAATTATCTCAATGCAGCGTTTACGTCTGCGCTGATGTTTGGTTATTTCATCGGATCGTTGAGTGGTGGATTTATTGGTGATTATTTTGGTCGCCGTAAAGCATTTCGTATCAATCTACTGATTGTTGGCATTTCTGCAATCGCCGCATCTTTTGTTCCCAACATGTACTGGTTGATCTTCTTTCGAGGCCTGATGGGAACCGGCATGGGGGCGCTGATTATGGTGGGCTATGCCTCATTCACTGAGTTTATTCCGCCGGTGGTGCGCGGAAAATGGTCTGCGCGTCTGTCTTTTGTTGGCAACTGGTCGCCGATGCTGTCGGCGGCGGTTGGTGTGGTTGTTATCTCATACTTAAGCTGGCGAGCGATGTTTTTAGTCGGAGGCGTGGGAATGCTGCTGGCCTGGTACATTTCTGGAAAATACTTTATTGAGTCTCCCCGGTGGCTGGCAGGTAAAGGTCAGCAGGACATGGCGGAGAAGCATTTACTCGATGTTGAGTTGCAGGTAGAAACAGAAAAGCAAATCACATTACCATTGTGTCCAATACCGAAGAGAAAGAGCGAACGCCGCGCCGTAGACGGGTCATTTTGGCTGTTATTCAAAGGACAGATGCTGCGTCGGACGCTGGTGGCTATTACGGTATTGATTGCGATGAATATCTCACTGTATACCATTACCGTATGGATCCCGACTATTTTTGTTAACTCGGGTATTGCTGTGACGAAGTCCATTTTGATGACTGCGATTATTATGATTGGCGCACCGGTAGGTATTTTTATTGCGGCATTGATTATCGACCGCTTTCCGCGACGTCTCTTTGGTTCGTTGCTGTTAATTATTATTGCACTTTTGGGCTATTTTTATTCGATTCAAACGCAGGAGTGGGCGATTTTAAGCTGTGGTCTGGTCATGATTTTCTTTTTATATATGTATGTCTGTTTTGCCTCTGCGGTATATGTCCCGGAACTGTGGCCAACGCATCTCAGATTACGTGGTTCAGGTTTTGTCAATGCTGTGGGTCGAATTGTCGCCGTCTTTACACCCTATGGCGTTGCCGTATTATTAACTCAATATGACTCTGTTACCGTGTTTATCGTCCTCGGTATCATGCTGGTGGTATGTGCGCTGATCCTGTTTTGTTTTGGTATTGAAACCCGCTTGGTTTCACTAGAAGAAATCTCAACTTTGGGGTGATTACTTGCCTGATGGCTGTACCATCAGGCAACGTTCTATCTTTGCGTTTCTTCCCAGTCAGCCAGCGTATACAGCGTTGCACCCGCAGCGGCCATCTCCATAAACGCCTGCGTGCTGTCCTGAGGCTGAATATTCACCCCTCGACAACCGTCGGTAATGACGTTCACCGTATAGCCCAGTTCCAGCGCATCGAGGACGGTAAACTTCACGCAGTAGTCGGTTGCCAGCCCCATGATGATGAGGTCGGTAATACGTTGTTGCACAAGCCACGCATTCAGTTCCGTTGCCTGACGGCGACCGTTATCAAAAAATGCGCTGTAGCTGTCAACCTGCGGGTTTTCGCCCTTATAGAACGTCTTATCAATGCCGCGCTGATTCAGCAGAGGGTGCAGGGCCGCTCCCTGCGAGTTCTGTACACAGTGATCCGGCCAGAACGTCTGCGCCAGGCCGTCCAGTTGTCCCTGCGTGTAAGGGGCGATCTGATGCTGGCTGGCAAAGCTGCCGTGATTAGCCGGATGCCAGTCCAGACTGGAAACAACCTTCTCACCGTGCAGCGAACACCAGTCAATCAGGCGATTGGCGACATCCACGGTGCTATCACCTTCTGGAACGGCAAGTGCGCCTCCGGCACAAAAATCGTTTTGTAAATCAACCAGCAGTAATGCTCGTGCCATCGTCACTCCTCCTTCAATCATCCGGCGTCAGTTCACCGCGCAGGTTTTGCGTCATCGCGTCACGGATGGCCTGCGTGTCCAGACCCTGGCTCAGCAAATAATGCAGCTTGGTCAGTGTTGCTTCAACGGTCATATCCGCACCGCCAATCACGCCCGCATGTGCCAGCGCATTCCCCGTCGCATAACCGCCCATGTTGACCTTGCCGGACATGCACTGCGTGAGGTTAATGACCACAATACCGCGTGAGCTGGCATCCTCAAGCTCCTTCAGGAACTCTTTATTCTGCGGGGCATTGCCCACGCCGTAAGAACGCAGAATTAACGCTTTGACTGGCTGGCGCAGGAAGTTCCGCACCACGTCTGCGGAAATTCCCGGATAAATCGTGACCACGCCAATCGGCTGCGGGGTGATAGGGTGCACAATCAGCTCGCCCGCACCGTGCGGCGCGGGCGGGGTGCCCAAACGACGGATGTGGATCCCGGCTTCCAGTAAAGGTGCAAGGTTAGGTGAAGCGAAGGCGTCAAAACCGTCGGCGTGCGCTTTGGTAGTGCGGTTACCACGATACAGTCGGTTATTGAAGAACAGAGTGACTTCATTGATCGGATAATTGGCCGCAACGTACAACGCATTCAGCAAATTGATTTGTCCGTCTGAACGTAGCTCAGCCAGCGGGATTTGTGACCCTGTCACAATAACTGGCTTGCCCAGATTCTCCAGCATAAACGACAGCGCCGAGGCGGTGAACGCCATGGTGTCGGTGCCGTGCAGGATCACAAAACCGTCGTATTCGTCGTAGTGAGCTTTAATATCTTCCGCAATATGCTGCCAGTCTTCTGGCGTCATATCGGAGGAATCCATCAGCGGGACATATTCGTGAATGGTGAAGTCTGGCATCTCAGGGCGGTGGAATTCAGGCATCAATGCCAGTTGACGCTGAAGATGGCCGGAAACCGGAATGTAACCTTGTTCTGAGCGCTGCATACCGATGGTACCGCCGGTATAGGCAACGTAAATCGATTTCTTCTGCATGACTTTTCTTCTGTCTCAAAGAAAAACCCCTCTTCATCCCGAAGAGGGGCCAAGAGTTAGCGGACGTTGGCGCAGGTCAGGCAGAACGCATAACGGTTCTGCGGGTCGTTAAACGCGGCCAGCTTATCACTTTCGGTTTTTACCACGCTTGCCGCAGAGGCCAGTGGTGCCGGGAGCATGGCCTGAATGGCTTCTGGTAGCATAGCGCGAACGGAACCAGACATGCTGTCCATGACCATATCAACGAACGTGGGCTCGTCCTGATAATACTCAATGTGCCATTGTTTCAGTTTCGCCAGTTCTGCCGCTTTTGCTACAGCGTCGTCGAAATCGCCGAGACTGTCGACCAGACCATTCGCTTTTGCATCCTGACCGGTCCAGACGTGGCCCTGGGCGATTTTATCAATCTGCTCTGGCGTTGTCTTACGTGCATCCGCGACCAGCGTGATGAAGCGCTTATAGCCGTTCTCGATGCTCAGTTGCATCATCTGCTGCACTTCCGGCGGTAACGCTTTGGTGACGGAAATATCGGCCAGCGGCGAGGTCGCCACGCCGTCGGTATGTACACCAATGGAATCGAGGCTGTTTTCAACGGTGTTGATCACGCCAAAGATGCCGATGGAGCCGGTCAGGGTGCTGGGGTTCGCCACAATGTAGTTTGCCGGGGTTGAGATCCAGTAACCGCCGGATGCCGCCATGCCGCCCATGGAAACCACCACCGGTTTACCCGCCGCTTTTGCTGCAGCCAGCTCAGCGCGGATCACTTCCGAGGCGCTGACGCTGCCGCCTGGGCTGTTAACGCGCAGGACAATGGCTTTTACCTTCGGATCGAGACGCGCTTCACGGATTTGTGCTGCAGTGGTGTCGCCGCCGACGTTCCCCGGTGTTTCTTCTCCATCCATGATCGCGCCATTGGCGAAGACTACGCCAATGCTGTCACCGGTATCCGCCGGGGTTTTTAGCGTGTAATCGTAATAGCTGACGGCACTGTAGTTCTTCTCAGTTTTGCTCCAGCCAAACTGTTTAGTCAGCAGTTTTTCCACTTCAGCGCTGGAGGCGAGAGCATCGACCAGTTTATTGTCGAGGGCGTACTTCGCGGTGTCGCCACCCACTTTCGTCAGGCCGTCAAGCATCGCCTGTGCGCCAGGGAACACTTGCTGCGCCGGGATCTGGCGGTTAGCGGCAACGGTATCGAGATAGTTCTGCCACAGCTCGCCAATCCAGCGACTGTCGGCTTCACGTGCGGCCGGGGACATATCGTCGCGAATAAACGGCTCGACGGCGGACTTATAGGTACCGACGCGGAAAACGTGGGTGGAGACTTTTAGTTTATCCAGCAGAGACTTGTAATACAGACCGTTGGTCGCAAAGCCGTGCAGGTCAACCGAACCCTGCGGGGAGAGCCAAATTTTGTTGGCAAAGCTTGCGAGGTAATACTGTCCCTGGCTGAAGTTATCGCCCACGGCAAATACCGGTTTTCCACTGTCGCGGAATTCGCGCAGTGCTTTGCCGATATACTGCATGGACGGCTGATCGGCCCCGGCAAAGTTTTTTAAATCCATCACGATGCCGGTGATGTTACGATCGTCTTTTGCCTGGCGAATGGTGTTAACGATATCGAACAGTGAGTTTTCTTGCAGGCGATCGGAACTGGCGCCAAACAGCTGACGTCCGATGACGCTTAAGCGGCTGGTGCTCGAGGGCTTATCGACAATAACGCCGGAGATATCGAGCAGCAGTGCGCCACGCTCCGCGTGTTCGCTGGAGGTGCTACTGCTGACCTGCATCCAGATCCCCACGCCCACCAGGACCAAAAAGATAAAGAACAGGTTCAGTACACATTCGCGGACGAAATTCAGTATTCGCCACGTCCATTTAAAAATTCCGGCAATAAAACGCCACAGGGTTCGCATGTATTCTCCCTACCGATGAACAACACGCCCCCCCCGTTTTAGCGGAGAAGACGTTAAGATGTGGCTATCGTAATGACCCGGCAGGCAATTGTCAGCAGGAATCACCGCCGGCGCTGTAACAAAATCCGCTCACGTGTTAATTTTGTGAACAAATTTCATTGTTGGAGTTAAGCAAATGGATGCACTCGAATTACTTCTTACCCGCCGTAGCGCCTCTCGTCTTGTTGAACCCGCTCCCGTGGGGGAGCAACTGCAAAATATCCTGCGGGCGGGGATGCGCGCCCCGGATCACAAATCGCTGCAGCCGTGGCGTTTCTTTGTGATTGAAGGTGCAGGGCGTGAGCGTTTTAGCGCCGTGCTCGAAAAAGGGGCTATTGCCGCAGAGGGCGACGAAAAGGCTGTCGAAAAAGCGCGTACTGCGCCGTTTCGTGCCCCGCTGATTATTGCAGTAGTGGCAAAATGTGAAGAAAGTGACAAGGTTCCGCTGTGGGAACAGGAAATGTCAGCGGGTTGTGCGGTAATGGCCATGCAAATGGCGGCGATTGCGCAAGGCTTTGGCGGGATCTGGCGCAGCGGTGCATTAACCGAAAGTGCAGTGGTGCGCGAGGCATTTGACTGTCGTGCGCAGGATAAAATTGTCGGCTTCCTCTATCTGGGCACGCCACAGCTTAAAGCGTCCACCACGATTAACCCTGCCGATCCGAGCGCATTCGTCCAGTATTTTTGATTTCAGCGGCTAAACTGTCTGGATTATGAGCAAAGACACCCGAATTCAGACAGTCACTCTTACCACATCATGGAATGAGCGCTACCATAGCCCGATTGCAATGACAGGAGATGTCCATGAGCGAGCACGCTATTCGTTTAACGCAATACAGCCACGGAGCCGGTTGCGGTTGTAAAATTTCCCCCAAAGTGCTGGAAACCATCCTGCACAGCGAGCAGGCGAAATTTGTTGATCCGAATTTACTCGTGGGGAATGAAACCCGCGACGACGCGGCCGTGTACGATCTGGGTAATGGTACCAGCGTTATCAGCACCACCGATTTCTTTATGCCGATTGTCGATAATCCGTTTGATTTTGGCCGCATCGCCGCGACCAACGCCATCAGCGATATCTTCGCGATGGGTGGCAAACCGATTATGGCTATCGCGATTCTGGGCTGGCCGCTCGATAAGCTGGCACCGGAAGTCGCCCGTGAAGTGACCGAAGGCGGGCGTTTCGCCTGTCGCCAGGCCGGCATTGCGCTGGCGGGTGGTCACTCTATTGATGCCCCGGAGCCGATTTTTGGTCTCGCTGTAACGGGCGTGGTCCCGACCGAGCGCGTGAAGAAAAACAGCACCGCAGAAGCGGGATGCACGCTGTTCCTCACCAAGCCGCTGGGCATTGGCGTGTTGACCACCGCCGAGAAAAAATCGCTGCTTAAGCCTGAGCATGTTGGGCTGGCGACGGAAGTGATGTGCCGCATGAATATTGCGGGCGCAGCGTTTGCGGACATTGAAGGTGTGAAAGCCATGACCGACGTGACCGGTTTTGGCCTGCTGGGACACCTGAGCGAAATGTGTCAGGGCGCGGGCGTTCAGGCGCAAATCGTTTACCAGGATATTCCAAAACTGCCTGGTGTTGAAGAGTACATCGCGCAGGGCGCAGTGCCGGGCGGTACGCAGCGTAACTTTGCCAGCTACGGGCATCTGATGGGTGAGATGCCGCAGGCGGTACGAGACCTGCTGTGCGATCCGCAAACCTCCGGCGGCCTGCTGCTGGCGGTAACGCCGGAATCTGAGGCTGAAGTGAAAGCGGTTGCCGCGCAGTTTGGCATTGATCTCACCGCGATTGGTGAGCTGGTTGAAGCACGTGGCGGTCGCGCCATGGTTGAGATCCGTTAATTCGATGCGGTTGTTTATTGCCGAAAAACCGAGTCTGGCGCGCGCGATTGCCGATGTGCTCCCTAAGCCACATCGCAAAGGTGATGGCTTTATTGAATGCGGAAATGGGCAAGTGGTGACCTGGTGTATCGGTCACCTGCTTGAACAGGCGCAGCCAGACGCCTACGACAGTCGCTATGCACGCTGGAGTCTGGTCGACTTGCCGATTGTACCGGAAAAGTGGCAACTGCAGCCGCGTCCCTCCGTCACCAAACAGCTCAACGTCATCAAGCGCTTTCTGCATGAGGCCAGTGAAGTCATTCACGCGGGAGACCCCGATCGTGAAGGACAGCTGCTGGTCGATGAAGTGCTGGATTACCTGCAACTGGCGCCGGAAAAGCGGCATCAGGTACAGCGGTGTCTGATTAACGACCTTAACCCACAGGCGGTGGAGCGGGCAATTTCTCGTCTGCGCGCCAACAGTGAGTTCATCCCGCTGTGCGTTTCGGCGCTGGCGCGGGCGCGTGCCGACTGGCTGTACGGCATTAATATGACGCGCGCCTATACCATTCTTGGGCGTAACGCGGGTTATCAGGGCGTGCTGTCCGTGGGGCGTGTGCAGACGCCGGTGCTTGGTCTGGTGGTGCGCCGTGATGAAGAGATTGAAAACTTCGTCGCCAAAGATTTCTTTGAGGTCAAAGCGCATATCGTCACACCTGCCGACGAGCGGTTTACCGCTATCTGGCAGCCGAGCGAGGCGTGTGAACCTTATCAGGATGAAGAAGGGCGCTTACTGAACCGTACGCTGGCGGAGCATGTGGTGAAACGCATCAACGGTCAGCCAGCGATAGTCACCAGCTATAACGATAAACGGGAATCAGAATCCGCACCGCTGCCGTTCTCATTGTCGGCGTTGCAGATTGAAGCCGCTAAACGCTTCGGACTGAGCGCGCAAAACGTGCTCGATATCTGCCAGAAGCTGTATGAAACCCACAAATTGATTACCTATCCGCGTTCTGATAGCCGCTATCTGCCGGAAGAACATTTTGCCGGTCGCCATGCGGTGATGAATGCGATTAGCGTGCACGCTCCGGATTTATTTCCGCAGCCTGCGGTCAATCCCGATATGCGTAATCGCTGCTGGGACGATAAAAAGGTTGATGCGCACCACGCGATTATTCCCACTGCGCGCAGTTCATCCATCAATCTGAATGACAATGAAGCCAGGGTGTACAACCTGATTGCGCGTCAGTATCTGATGCAGTTCTGCCCGGACGCGGTATTCCGCAAGTGCGTCATTGAACTGGATATTGCGAAAGGCAAATTTGTTGCTAAAGCCCGTTTCCTGGCGGAAGCCGGGTGGCGTACGCTGCTGGGTAACAAAGAGCGCGACGAAGAAAACGACGGCACACCGTTGCCGGTGGTGGCTCGTGATGACGAACTACTGTGTGAAAAGGGCGAAGTGGTGGAACGCCAGACCCAGCCGCCGCGCCATTTTACCGACGCGACGCTGTTGTCGGCGATGACCGGGATAGCACGGTTTGTGCAGGATAAAGATCTGAAAAAAATCCTGCGTGCCACCGACGGACTGGGAACGGAGGCTACGCGTGCGGGGATTATCGAACTGCTGTTTAAGCGCGGGTTCCTGGTGAAAAAGGGTCGCTATATACACTCGACGGATCCCGGAAAGGCGCTGTTCCATTCGCTGCCCGAAATGGCGACGCGTCCGGATATGACCGCGCACTGGGAGTCGATCCTGACGCAAATCAGTGAAAAGCAGTGCCGCTATCAGGACTTTATGCAGCCGCTGGTGGACACTCTGTATCAGCTGATTGACCAGGCTAAACGTACGCCGGTACGCCGGTTCCGCGGGATAACCGCGCCGGCTGGCGCGGAGAAGAAAAAGAGCGCGCCGCGAAAACGCCCGGCGAAAAAAAGCCCGCCTTCAGAGGAGGCAGGCCTGTAATGCGGTCATGCCTGATGATTAAATCACACCCTGGCCCAGCATCGCGTCGGCAACTTTCACGAAGCCAGCAATGTTGGCGCCTTGCACGTAGTTGGTTTGTTTGCTTTCACCACCGTACTCGACGCAGGCGTGGTGAATATCCAGCATGATGTGGTGCAGGCGCGCATCCACTTTCTCCGCTTTCCAACCCAGACGCGCGGCGTTCTGCGCCATTTCCAGGCCTGATGTCGCCACACCACCGGCGTTGGCGGCTTTACCCGGCGCAAACAGTACGCCCGCTTCGAGGAACAGATCGGTGGCTTCGATGGTGGTCGGCATGTTTGCGCCTTCCGCCACGGCCTTGACGCCGTTGGCAATCAGCATCTGCGCAGCGTCCACATCCAGTTCGTTCTGCGTAGCGCACGGCAGGGCGATATCCACCGGCACTGACCACGGTTGCTTACCTTCCAGATAGGTCAGGCCAAACTCACGGGCGTAATCCGCCACGCGGCCATCGCGGCTGTCTTTAATGGCACACAGACGCGCCAGTTTCTCTTTCGTGAAGCCACTCTCGTCAACCACGGTACCGCTGGAGTCGGAGGCGGTCACCACGCGGGCACCAAACTCCATGGCTTTCTCAATGGCGAATTGCGCCACGTTACCTGAGCCGGAAACGGCGACACGCATGCCTTCAAAGCCCAGACCATGGCGCTTAAGCATTGCTTCGGTGAAGTACACCAGGCCGTAGCCGGTCGCTTCCGGGCGGATCAGACTGCCGCCGAACGACAGACCTTTACCGGTAAAGACGCAGGCGCTGTTGTTGGAGAGTTTTTTCATCATCCCGGCCATAAAGCCGACTTCACGACCGCCCACGCCGATATCACCCGCGGGAACGTCAGTGTCTGGCCCTAAATGACGGAACAGTTCGGTCATCAGGGACTGGCAAAAACGCATCACTTCGCCTTCGCTTTTGCCTTTTGGATCGAAATCGCTCCCGCCTTTACCTCCGCCCATCGGCAGCGTGGTGAGGGCGTTTTTAAAAGTCTGCTCGAAGCCAAGGAATTTCAGGATCGACAGGTTTACCGACGGATGGAAACGCATGCCGCCTTTGTAAGGACCAATCGCCGAGCTAAACTGTACACGCCATGCGCGGTTAACCTGTACCTGATTACGATCGTCCAGCCAGACCACGCGGAACTGGATCACGCGCTCAGGTTCAACCAGACGTTCCAGCAATGACATTTGACGATAGCGCGGGTTTTGTTCGAGGAACGGCCACAGCGTCGTCATGACCTCACGAACGGCTTGCGCGAACTCGGTTTGATTCGGGTCGCGCTTTTGCACATGGTTGAGAAATGACGCCAAAGAACATGTCTGATCCATAGATATAAGAACCTCTTATGTATTGATATGGTTATATTTTTGATGTTTATGTTATGTGTTGTGCAGTTTTTGACTATAACATCAGCAGTGTGACGGGACGCAAGAAAAAATTAACCCCGCTAAGGAAATTAATATTGCGGCGTAGGTCATAACCAAAAACGATGCGGGAAGGGACTAAAGTTTCTGCCGGTTTATACCGTTATACTGAGCATAGAGGTCAGTTTAAAAGGAAAGAGTATGCGCCGTTCTATCATGGCAGGTGCGCTGGTTTTGCTCTCCAGCACGGCACTGGCAAATCAGCTTTATCGCCCGGATGTGCAGGTTAATGTGCCGCCAGAAGTGTTCAGTTCCAGCGGTCAGCGGGCGCAGCCCTGTAATCAGTGCTGCGTTTATCAGGATCAAAACTATTCGGAAGGCGCGGTAATCAAGGCTGATAGCGTGTTGTTGCAATGCCAGCGTGATGAGAAAACGATCGGCACTAATCCGCTGGTCTGGCGTCGCGTAAAAGAATAAACGCCTGTAAGAGCGGGATGTCGGCAGGCGCCAGCGGATACGTCAGCGCCTCTTCAGGTAGGCACCACACCAGTTGCTGATGCTCGTGCGCGTGCAGTTCGCCCTGATAATCTGGCACATGCCAGGCATGCAGATGGATAATCCGGCCTGATACTTCGCGTTGATGGCTGGCAACGTACTGCCCAACAACCGCCTCAATGCCGAGTTCTTCGTGCAGTTCACGCCTCAGCGCCTGCGGCTGGCTCTCGCCGGGCTCTACCTTACCGCCCGCAAACTCCCACATACCCGGCTGATCCGTATGCGCCGGGCGCTGAGCGAGTAATATTTTGCCATCACGTTCAAGGATAGCGGCGACCACGTCGAGGGTTTTCATCATATTCATCAAGATCTAACAGCAGAAAGTGACATACTATCGCTATCTTTGTTTTATCTAAAGTATTCAGGAGTCACCGTTGAACGATCCTCAGGCGTGGGTAAAACCGTTGACGCGTATCCCTTCCAGTTTGAAACCGCTTGTCGCGACGCAGAAAAAACATTACGGCGACGTGCTGCATCCCACGCGCTGGTGGGGGCGTATGCCGTTTCTGTTTTGGCTGGTCGCGCTGTTTGTCGGATTTCTGGAGCGTAAACGGGCGCGATTAACCCCGGTGATGCGCGCGCTGTTGATGACGCGGGTGTCGCAGGTGTGTCATTGCGCGTTCTGCGTGGATGCCAACAGCTTACGGCTGGCCGAACGCAGCGGGGCGCTGGATAAAGTGTTACAGGTGGCAAACTGGCAATCGTCTGCACTGTTTAGCGCAGAAGAGCGCGTGGCGCTGGCCTATGCGGATGCGATGACCTCCACGCCGCCGCGCCTTGATGATGCGCTGAAGACGCAAATGCAGCAGCATTTTACCGATGACACGATTACCGAAATGACCGCGCTGATTGCCTTTCAAAATCTCTCGGCACGCTTTAACGCCGCGCTGGATATTCCTTCGCAGGGATTGTGCGACAGTTTCAAAGGACGGCCACATGCTTGACCGCCATCTTCATCCGCGGTTAAAACCGCTGTTACATCAGTGCGCTCGCATGATTGATAAGCCCGGTATTTCGCCGGACGGTCTGACGCTCTTCGGTTTCGCTATTGGCGTGCTGGCCTTGCCGTTTCTGGCATTAGGCTGGTATTCGGCGGCGCTGGTCGCCATTGTGCTTAATCGTCTGTTTGATGGGTTGGACGGCGCGCTGGCGCGGCGCAGGGGACTGACCGATGCCGGCGGATTCCTCGATATTTCACTCGATTTTCTGTTTTACGCGCTGGTGCCGTTTGGCTTTATTCTGGCGGCACCCGAGCAGAATGCGCTGGCGGGCAGCTGGCTATTGTTTGCGTTTATCGGCACTGGCAGCAGTTTCCTGGCCTTTGCCGCGTTGGCGGCGAAGCATCAGATTGATAACCCCGGTTATGCGCATAAATCGTTTTATTATTTAGGTGGGTTGACCGAAGGCACCGAGACGATATTGCTGTTCGTGCTGGGCTGTCTGTTCCCTGATTATTTTGCCGTGCTGGCGTGGATATTTGGTGCGCTGTGCTGGCTGACAACGTTCACGCGGATCTGGAGCGGATACCTGACGCTGAAATCGATCCAGCGTCAGGAATAATCAGCGATTACTTGCTGGCGTCCGGGCCACGCTCGCCGCTGGCTACCGGGTTCTTCGGATTGCTGCTCCACTCGAACCAGCCACCGTCGTACACCGAGACGTTTTTCCAGCCCATCGCACGGGCGTACATAAACGTCTCCGAGGCACGCCAGCCGGTACCGCAGTAGAAGGAAACCTGCTGATCCGGCAAGATGTTCCACTGTTTCCACATTGCGGCGATATCGTCTGCGCTGCGCATGGTGCCGTCCGGGTTATGGAAATCTTCCATATGCGTGGAGTCGCTGCCCGCATGACCCCAACGCGCCCCCGCAATTTCACCTTTTGGTTTAATGTAGCTGTAACCGCTGGTGGTGCCGACAAATTCCGGCCACGAACGAATGCTGACCAGCGACGCATCCTGACGATGCAGCAGGCCACGCGCCTGTTCCATATCCAGCATCAGCTGCGGCTGTGCAGGGATCGTCGCGCCAAAATCAGGCTCCGGTTTAACCGTCGGTGCCGTGCCGCGTTCGACCGGTAATCCTGCGTCGGACCACGTCTGCCAGCCGCCGTCGAGCAGGCGAACATCTTTCACGCCCGCGTACAGCATGATCTGTGCGACACGCGCCGCCGCATAGACATCACGGCCATACAAAATCACCGTCGTGTCATGACGAATACCGTGTTTAGCCAGCATCGCTTTGAGCTGCGCGTCGGAGACTTTGTTCCACAGCGGTTCGCTTTCGACTTCGTTGGTATCAATGTATCCGGCACCCGGAATATGACTGAGCAGATAGAGCTTCGGTGCCCCCCAGGCCGCTTCAATGACTTTCCAGTCACCGGCCGGTTTGGCGGTGACGGCTTTGCCTTGTTGCAGGTCGTGTAGCCACTGCGGATAGACCAGCTGTTCGAAGTGCGGTAGGCGCTGCAATCGCGCGGGATCCTGCAGTGCATCGCTGAGCGTGGAAAGCTGGCTAAAGCCCACTTTCTGCAGACGCGCTTTAACAGCCTGCATGTCGCTTTCGCTGCCATACAGCGCTACCGGTGCATCGGTTTTTAACTGATGTTGCTTAACCCAGGCGGTGAGTTGCTCGTCGTTCATGTTGTCGAGCCAGGCGGCAGACAGGTTCAGGGCGGCAGGTTCATGGCCGGAAGGGCCATTAAGCGATTGCGGCCAGCCGTTATAAAACGCACTTTGACGGGTATCGATTGCCGCGCCTTGTTGCTGCTGTAACTGGTGGAGGGTGAGCGTCTGTGCTGTTTCAGCAGCCCAGGAAGAAGCGCAAGCGAGCCCTAAAGCCAGTGCCAGCGCGGTCATTTGAGAAACACGTTTCATCGAATAGCCCGACGTTGAAAAAAAGAAGACGACATTCTGTGCCGCCAGCCTGATAAAATCATTGCGTTAACGCAGCATATCGCCACATTCACGCCCAGTTTGCCATCTGCAAAACGCGGCCCGCGGGCGGAACGTCCTGCGCGTCATGGGTAACCTGCACCACGGGAATACCCAGCTTGCGCACTTCGGCAAAGACCCACTGGCGAAACGCGTCGCGAAGCGAGGTGTCCAGTCGGCTGAAGGGCTCATCCAGCAGCAGCGCCAGCGGTTGTGCCAACAGCGCGCGCAGCAGGGCGATACGCGATCGCTGCCCGCCGGAGAGTGACGCCGGATCGCGATGATAAAACCCCGCCAGCCCGGCACGCTCAAGGGCGCGCTCGACCTTATCTCGTCTGGCCGATCCTTTCAGACTTGCGGGGAGTGCCAGCAGCAAATTTTGCCCCACGCTGAAATGGTCGAACAGCAGGGCATCCTGGAACAAAATGCCAATCTGGCGCTGCGCCGTGGGCAACGAGTCGATGCGCCGGTCGTTAAGCCACAGCTCGCCACTCGCCTGAAACGTTGGAGAAAGTGCGCCAATCATCCACGAGAACAGCGATGATTTGCCGCTGCCGGAGGGGCCCATAATAGTGACAATGTCACCTTTGTTAACCTCGAAATTGGCCTCGTTGAGCAGAACGCAAGGCCCCAGATGTAGCGAAACATTTTTCACAATTAGCATTAGCGGAGTCCTTGTCGACAGCGGCCAACCCATGCGGAGAGTAATGCTGACAGTGCGAAAACCAACAGCGGCAGCAGCAGTTGCCAGAGCGCCTGTGACGCAAGCCGTGCCGCGCTGCCGCCGCTGCTCAATGCCACGGCCTCGGTGGTCAGCGTGGGGAAGCGTCCGGCCCCTAACCACAGGGTCGGCATATACTGGGCGATACTGACGGAAAAGCCCACCGCGAAAGCGATCAGCGCGGGGCGCAGCAGCAGCGGGCATTTCACCTGCCAGAAGATGCGCTCCCGCGACCAGCCCAGCGTCTGCGCAATCAACATTAACCGCGGATCAATTCGCTGCCACGCCGGTTTGAGGATAAACAGCATCCACGGTGTGACCCACAGCAAATGTCCCCAGACAACCGTCAACAACTGACCATCCAGCTGTGCGTGTAGCGCCAGCGTATATTGTCCGGTGACCAGCGGGAGAGCAGGCAGGATAATCGGCAGCCAGACCCAACGATGTCCGCGCTGTGGTCCCCATTCCAGCCATAGCAACAGCGTGATTAATGCCAGTGCGCTGGCAATCATTCCCACTTGCAGGCTGGTGAATAACGTCTGGCTATCGATGAATGAATACTGTGCAACCAGGGCCAGAACCAGCAGGCAGAGTACGCCGCTTACGGGCACCAGTTGCGCCAGTGAGCGCCCCAGTGGATAGGATGAAAAACGCTGGCGCTTCCCGCTAATCCCCGGCAGGGTACGCCGCCAGCTGCGCCAGAGTAGATAACCAACCAGCGCATACACACACAGCAGCAGTACCAGCAGCAGGCTGGCGAGCGAGCCTTTTATCTGTTGGTCGGCATCGCCCTGAGTGAGCCATTGCCAGCTCAACACCGCAAGCGTTGGCGGATTGCCCGGACCCAGCACGATCGCCACATCCACCGCCGACAATGACCATGCAGTGGCCGCCAGCATCACTTTCCCCAGTGCCGGTGCGATGGCGGGTAAGACCAACCAGTTGAGGCATTGCAGGCGGCTATATCCCAGCGAGTCCAGCACGGTCACCTGCCGGGCAAGCTGCTTTTCACTGAGCAGGGCCGAGAGTACCCATAACAAAAAAGCGCTCTCTTTGACGGCTAGCGTCAAGCCCAGACCGATCCCGTAGCGGTCAGCCTGCGGGGTAAGAAAAGGCAACACGCGGTACAGCAGACCGCCTTCGGCAAACAACAACAGGACGCTGGTGGCAAACGCGACGTGCGGAATCGCCAACAGCCACGGCAGCCGGGTGCACAGCCGCGCCCAGCCCGCGCCGGGCCACATGGCGAGGATCGCCAACAGGGCAATGACCAACGCACCGAGGGTCGCCAGCGTCACGGAAACCAGCGTCGCCATCAGCGCCTGCGGCAGCTGGGGATCGGCAAACAGCGCCAGCCAATGAGTGATGGAGAGCGCAGGTGTGAAAAGTGCGATGGCGGCAGGTACCAGCGGCAAATAAATCACCGCCATGACGCCCCATATCAGCAGGATTAATGCGTACCGTAACGGCGTAGCCATTCTTGTTCCAGTACGTTTACCCAGGCCGCATGGGGTTCAGGAAGCACGGTGGGTAGTCCTTTGGGGATCCGTGCCTGCAGAGCTTCACGTTGTGCCGCAGGTAATTTTTGCGGATCGAGAACCGAAGGGTCGCCCCAGTAGGCGGGATCGGCTTTACGCAGTTGCGCCTCCGGAGAGAGCAGGAAATTGGCGACGACTTTCGCCCCTGCACTGGCGCTGGCGTTCGCCGGGATCGTGACAAAATGCACGTTGCCAATCATGCCTTGCGTAAAACCAAAGCTGTAGCTGTTTTTGGGTAATTCACCGCTGGCCACTTTTTGTTGCGCGTGCGCGGGGTTAAAGGTCAGCGACAAGCGCAGTACGCCGTTGTTCAGCAGCGTATCCATTCGTGCGGGCGTAGGCGGGAAGTCTTTACCTTCACGCCATAAAAACGGATGCAGCGTGTCAAGATACTGCCACAGCGGAGCCGTAACATCAGCGAACGTCGCGGTATCGGGCGCCATTTTCAACGCTTGTGGTTGGGTAGTCAGCGCCATCAGCAACTGCTCAAGAAATGCAGTCCCGGTAAAATCCGGGGGGCGCGGGTAGGTCACCGAACCAGGATGCGCTTTGGCAAATGCCAGCAGCGCCTGCGGGGTTTGTGGTGGCTGTTCGGTCACATCACGGTTAGCGATAAAAGTAAGCTGCGCGCCTCCCCACGGTGACTCGGCTCCCTCTGTAGGGATGGAGAAGTCTTCGCTGACAGGCTGCAGGGTATCAACGTAGCGCCAGTTGGGCAGCGTCTGCGCCCACTGCGTTTGCAGCAGGTTTGCCTCTTTCAGCGTACGGAAGTTTTCACCGTTCACCCACAGTAAATCGACAGAGCCGCCGGTTTTACGCCCGGAAGCGGCCTCTGTTTGAATACGCTTAACCGCGTCGGCAGCATCGGCCAGACGCACGATTTTCAGGTTAATGGCGTAATGTGTTTTCATCTCGCCGCTTACCCAGTCGAGATATTGGTTCACTGCGTTATCGCCTCCCCAGGCGTTGAACCACACCGTCTGGCCACGGGCGTCGTTTTTGATCTGCTGCCAGCTGTGATCCTGCGCGAAGGTCGCCAGCGGAGAAAACAGCAAACTCAGGCACAATAAGCAATAACGCATACACTCTCCAGTTGTTAAGGGGGGCCTCAGACGTGTTTTCTGTGCCGTTCAAGATAAATGCTTCTCGCCACGGAGATAACCACAGTCAGCGCAAATAATACAAATAGCCCGGTCACGAACCAGAATGTTCCTCCGGTTAACAGGCTGCCGGCCCAGGAATAGACGAGAGTCGCGGGTAGCTGACCGACGCCGGTGGCGAGGAAAAAATGACGAAAGCGGATCGATGTCAGACCGGCGGCGTAACTAACCGGATCAAAGGGAACGAAAGGTAACAGGCGACAGACCAGAATAGTGTGTTTGCCGTAGCGTGCAAAAAAGGCGTCCATGCTATTCAACACCGTTTTTCCGGTCAGCTTTTCCACCGTGCTACGACCAAAAACACGGGCGATGAAAAAGCATAGCGCCGCGCCAGCCATTGCGCTGGTCCAGGAGAGTACGCCTCCCCAGAATGCGCCGAACAATGACGCATTGGCAAAGGTGATCACAAACGCCGGAAGCGGGGCGATAATGGCTTGTAAGATCATTAAGCAAAACGATACCACCGCAGCCTGAGCACCGTATGACCGAATGAGATTTTCAATGGCGAGCTGGTCAACCGTGGCGAATGCCGCCAGGCTGTGACTGACAAAATCACTGACGCCGGGCACCCATACCCAGGCGATCGGCGCCAGCAGTAACAGGAGAATCAGCCCGGTTCGGCAATAGCGTATGACGTGCGTTTTGTTCAGCTTCATGATTTATCGGCTAACTCACGTTGGACAGAGGGATCAATACGCTTCACGCGGGCCCAGGCTTTGGCTGCCTGTACCAGGGTAAATAAAATAATGCCAGCAATACTGAGTTTAACCATAAACGCCAGGGTGATGCCGTCGCTGACGAGTTCATGCGACATGAGCGTATAGATGAACAGGCCGGGGAAGGTGGTGAGTGCAGAAATGACGGTGAATGACCAGAATGGGATGGCGGTCAGCCCGTAGGCATAATTTTGAATGTTGTACGGGAATAACGGCACCAGGCGGGTGAGGATCAGAAAATCGCTACCGCTTTGAGCAATGCCTTTTTCTATCGCCTGGAAGGTGGCCGTATGCCCGACATATTTCAGCAGCAGATCGCGACCCAGCCAGCGGGCAAGTAAGAACGACAGCGCCGAGGCCACGGTGGCTGCAAACAGCGATACAAGCGTCCCCACCAGCGGGCCAAACAGGATACCGCCGACGATCACCAGCATGCTGCCGGGTATCAAACACAGCGCAGCGACGATAAACAGCAGAATGTACAGCACGTAGCCGTATATGCCGCTCTGGCGGATGAGATCTTGTAAAAGGTGGAAATGGGTTATCAGGCCACTCAGGCCAGAATAATGGAGAACGCCCACCAGGACACAGAGGAGTAGCGCAACGATCAGCAGTCTGTATTCTGCTTTATGCGAACTTCTTTTTCATGGGGTCTCCTGTAATACCGAGGGTAATAACGCGTTTCGCCAGCGAAAGTGCGCGCGAAGATATAATAAATCCCCGTTGGCAACAATGTATTACCGTGGTTTTTTTGATTTTGCTCAGGCTACACCGACTCTCCAGGCAAGGCCCGGAGAGTGACAACGCTCAGGCGATCAGACGCGGAATTTGGCCCATACCGGCGCATGGTCGGACGGTTTTTCCATACTGCGGATCTCATAGTCGATGCCGGTTTCTTCGCAGCGCTCCGCCAGCGGGTTGCTCGCCAGCAGCAGATCGATACGCAGACCACGGTTATCGTCAAAGCCTTTTGAACGGTAATCAAACCACGAGTACTGGTCGGCGGTGTCCGGATGTGCGTGACGGAACGTGTCCACCAGACCCCATCCCATCAGTCGTTCCATCCACTCACGCTCTTCCGGCAGGAAGGAGCACTTGCCGGTACGCAGCCAGCGTTTGCGATTCTCTTCACCAATGCCGATGTCCAGATCGGTCGGGCTGATATTCATATCTCCCATGATCAGCACCGGATTGTCGCGCTTCAGTTCAGTCTCCAGATAGTTTTGCAGGTTCTGATAAAACGCGGCTTTGGCCGGGAACTTCTGCGGGTGGTCACGGCTTTCGCCTTGCGGAAAATAGCCGTTAATCACGGTGATATTCCCCAGTGGAGACGGGATTTCGGCCATGATAATACGGCGCTGAGCTTCTTCGTCATCGTTCGGGAAGCCACGACGCACCGAAATGGGCGTTTCTTTCGTCAGCAGCGCGACGCCGTAATGGCCTTTTTGACCGTGATAGAAAACGTTGTAACCCAGCTTTGCGACCTCTTCGAGAGGGAACATGTCATCGTGGACTTTTGTCTCCTGCAAGCCGATCACATCCGGTTGGTGTTTTTCGACAATGGCTGCCAGTTGATGAGGACGGGCACGCAGGCCGTTGATATTAAAAGAGACAAATTTCATAGTCGCTGCCACTTTGCAAGATGAATAGTGCAAGGATGGTAGCAGAATTTCCGCAGGCTGACTGCTTCTTGTCACCTGATTCCAACAATGATTGCTAATGGCGTTAACGATGGGGCAAAAACTGCACTGTTTTGGCGCGATACGCGTCAGAATGGGGCAATAATTTCCGAAAAATTTCGTATACGATCACAATTCCAGAATTATATTTGGCGACTGAATAGAATTGCGTTTTTTCCTCTAATTATTCACCCCGCTGGCGAACGTATTCACTTTATATGCACATATGATGAATATTGATGGTTCGTAACTTATTGATATTTCGTTGTCTCGTCGTGTTTATGCATATTTTTTGCTGGCTGGCACGAACCCTGCACTCTACATTTACACCGCAAACACTATATTTATTAACATATAAATAACTTTTTATTTACCGTAGGGGTCGCTATGTCTCTGTCAGTTACGCGTGAAAATTTTGATGAATGGATGATGCCCGTATACGCACCGGCTCCTTTTGTGCCGGTTCGCGGTGAAGGCTCGCGACTGTGGGATCAGCAGGGCAAAGAGTATATCGATTTCGCGGGGGGCATTGCGGTTAACGCGCTGGGTCACGCACACCCGGCTTTGCGCGAAGCATTAAACGATCAGGCCGGTAAATTCTGGCATACCGGAAATGGCTACACTAACGAGCCGGTACTGCGGCTGGCAAAAAAACTGATTGATGCCACCTTTGCCGAGCGTGTCTTCTTCTGTAACTCCGGCGCAGAAGCCAACGAAGCGGCATTAAAACTGGCGCGTAAATATGCTCACGACCGTTTCGGCACGCAGAAAAGCGGCATCGTCGCGTTTAAAAACGCCTTCCACGGCCGAACGCTGTTTACCGTCAGCGCCGGGGGGCAGCCGGCCTATTCGCAGGATTTCGCGCCATTGCCGCCGGATATCCGCCATGCGGTGTATAACGATCTCGACTCTGCCAGCCAGCTGATTGATGACACCACCTGTGCGGTTATTGTTGAGCCGATTCAGGGTGAAGGCGGCGTGGTGCCTGCGACAAAGGCCTTTTTGCAGGGGCTGCGCGAACTCTGCGATCGCCACAATGCGTTGCTGATTTTTGATGAAGTGCAGACTGGCGTGGGACGTACCGGCGAACTGTATGCCTATATGCACTACGGCGTGACGCCGGATCTGCTGACCACGGCCAAAGCGCTGGGCGGTGGGTTCCCTATCGGTGCGCTGCTGGCGACCGAACCATGCGCAAGCGTTATGACGGTGGGTACGCACGGCACCACTTACGGCGGAAACCCGCTGGCTTCTGCGGTGGCCGGAAAACTGCTGGAGATCGTTAACACGCCGGAAATCCTCACTGGCGTAAAACAGCGTCACGACTGGTTTGTGGAGCGTATTAACGCCATTAACGAACGTTTTGGATTGTTTAGTGAGGTTCGTGGACTGGGCCTGCTGATCGGCTGTGTGCTGAATGCGGAGTTTGCCGGTAAAGCGAAGCTTATCTCGCAAGAGGCGGCCAATGTCGGCGTGATGGTGCTGATTGCTGGCGGTAACGTGGTGCGTTTTGCACCTGCGCTGAACGTTAGCGAAGAAGAGGTTGCCAGCGGACTGGATCGCTTTGCGCTGGCCTGCGAACGTATTAAAGCAGGAGGTTCATCATGATGGTGATCCGTCCCATTGAACGCGCCGATATTACGGCGTTGATGCAGTTGGCCAGTAAGACCGGCGGTGGGCTGACCTCGCTTCCGGCTAACGAAGCCACGCTGATGGCGCGTATTGAGCGTTCACTGCAGACCTGGCAGGGCGAACTGCCAAAAAGTGAGCAGGGCTACGTTTTTGTACTCGAGGACAGTGCCACCGGTACCGTGGCCGGGATCTGCGCGATTGAAGTGGCGGTCGGGCTAAACGACCCCTGGTACAACTATCGCGTCGGGACGCTGGTCCATGCCTCGAAGGAATTGAACGTCTATAACGCGCTGCCGACGCTGTTTCTCAGTAACGATCACACCGGCAGCAGCGAACTTTGCACCCTGTTTCTTGATCCGGACTGGCGTAAAGAGGGCAACGGCTATTTGCTGTCGAAATCGCGCTTTATGTTTATGGCGGCATTCCGCGACCGGTTTAATGAAAAAGTGGTGGCCGAGATGCGCGGCGTGATTGATGAACATGGTTACTCCCCGTTCTGGCAGAGCCTCGGCAAACGCTTCTTTTCGATGGAGTTTAGCCGGGCCGATTTTCTTTGCGGCACCGGGCAAAAAGCCTTTATTGCCGAATTGATGCCCAAGCATCCTATCTATACCCACTTCCTGTCGGATGAAGCGCAAAGCGTGATTGGCGAAGTGCATCCGCAAACGGCCCCGGCGCGTGCGGTACTGGAGAAAGAAGGCTTCCGCTATCGCAACTATGTCGACATTTTCGACGGCGGACCGACGCTGGAATGCGATATCGACCGGGTGCGGGCGATTCGGAAAAGCCGGCTGGTGGAGGTGGCTGAAGGCCAGCCAGCGCCGGGCGAATATCCGGCCTGCCTGGTGGCGAATGAAAACTACCACAACTTCCGCGTCATGCTGGTGCGCGCCGATCCGCATACCCAGCGGCTGGTGCTGACGGCGGCGCAGCTGGATGCCCTGAAGTGCCATGCGGGTGACCATGTCCGTTTCGTTCGTCTTTGTGCAGAGGAGAAAACAGCATGACTTTATGGATAAACGGCGACTGGGTAACGGGCCAGGGCGAGCGTCGGGTGAAAACTAATCCGGTGGGCGGCGATGTATTGTGGCAAGGCCATGATGCAGATGCTACGCAGGTGGCGCAGGCATGCCGCGCCGCACGTGCGGCGTTTGCGGGCTGGGCCAGGCAACCCTTTTCCGCGCGTCAGGCGGTGGTGGAAAAATTCGCCACATTGCTGGAGAGCAACAAAGCCGAGCTGACGACCATTATCGCCAGAGAAACCGGAAAACCACGCTGGGAAGCAGCCACCGAACTGACGGCGATGATCAATAAAATCGCCATTTCCGTAAAGGCGTACCACACGCGTACCGGGGAGCAACACAACGAATTACCGGATGGCGCGGCGACGTTACGCCATCGTCCGCACGGCGTGCTGGCGGTGTTTGGTCCGTATAACTTCCCCGGTCATCTCCCCAACGGTCATATCGTTCCGGCGCTGCTGGCGGGCAATACGCTGATTTTTAAACCCAGTGAATTGACGCCGTGGACCGGTGAAGCGGTGACCAAACTGTGGGGGCAGGCGGGGCTCCCTGCGGGCGTGCTAAACCTGGTGCAGGGTGGGCGCGAAACCGGGCAGGCGCTGAGCGCGCTGGAAGACCTTGACGGTTTGCTGTTTACCGGTAGCGCCAATACCGGTTATCAACTGCATCGACAACTCTCCGGGCAGCCGGAAAAAATCCTCGCGCTGGAGATGGGGGGCAATAACCCGTTAATTATTGAGAATCCGGAAGATATTGATGCCGCCGTGCATCTGACTATTCAGTCGGCGTTTGTCACCGCCGGGCAGCGTTGCACCTGCGCCCGTCGTCTGCTGGTAAAAAAAGGCGCGCAGGGCGATGCGTTTCTGGCGCGCCTGGTTGAGGTCAGCCAGCGTTTACTGCCTGGCAAGTGGGATGACGAGCCGCAACCGTTTATCGGCGGACTGATATCTGAGCAGGCGGCGCAACACGTCTGTGATGCCTGGCAGCGTCTTGAGGCGTTAGGTGGCCGTACGCTGTTGGCGCCGCGACGGGTAAAAGCGGGCACGTCACTGCTGGCGCCGGGCATTATCGAACTCACCGGTGTGGCCAATGTGCCGGATGAAGAGGTGTTTGGTCCACTGCTCGGCGTCTGGCGTTATGACAGTTTCGACGAGGCAATAAGCCTTGCGAACCACACCCGATTTGGCCTGTCATGCGGACTGGTCTCACCGGATCGCAATCAGTTTGACCAGCTGTTGCTGGAAGCGCGGGCGGGCATCGTTAACTGGAATAAACCGTTGACCGGGGCGGCGAGTACGGCACCGTTTGGCGGAGTGGGGGCTTCAGGAAACCATCGTGCCAGCGCGTGGTATGCCGCAGATTACTGCGCCTGGCCAATGGCGAGTCTGGAGTCACCGGCATTAACGTTGCCGACGACGCTGAGCCCAGGTCTGGATTTTTCTCGTGGAGAAAAACGATGAAAGCGCGTGAGGTCAATTTCGACGGGCTGGTGGGACTGACCCACCATTATGCGGGGCTGTCGTTTGGCAATGAGGCCTCGACCCGGCACCGTTTTCAGGTGTCGAATCCCCGTCTGGCGGCGAAGCAGGGCTTATTAAAGATGAAAGCGCTGGCAGATGCCGGGTTTCCTCAGGCGGTGATCCCGCCGCATGAACGTCCGTATATTCCGGTTCTGCGTCAGCTCGGCTTCAGCGGGAGCGATGAGCAGATCCTGGAAAAGGTTGCGCGTCAGGCGCCACACTGGCTTTCCAGCGCCAGCTCGGCCTCGCCGATGTGGGTGGCGAATGCGGCCACGGTCTGTCCTTCGGCCGATTCACTGGATGGGAAAGTACATCTGACGGTGGCGAACCTGAACAACAAATTCCACCGTTCACTGGAAGCGCCGACTACCGAAGCGTTATTACGGGCGATATTCCGTGATGAGCATGCTTTTGCGGTCCACAGCGCGCTACCTCAGGTGGCTCTGCTGGGTGATGAAGGGGCGGCCAACCACAATCGCCTTGGAGGAGATTACGGTGCACCTGGCGTGCAGCTGTTTGTTTACGGTCGCGAGGAGGGGAATGTGTCACAGCCGAGGCGCTACCCGGCCAGACAATCGCGTGAGGCCAGCGAAGCGGTGGCGCGGCTGAACCAGGTTAATCCGCATCAACTTATCTTTGCCCAGCAAAACCCGGACGTTATCGATAGTGGCGTGTTCCATAACGACGTGATCGCGGTATCGAATCGCCAGGTGCTGTTTTGCCATGAACAGGCATTTGTCCGACAGCAGGCGCTGTTGAGCCAGCTACGCGCTCAGGTTGATGGGTTTACGGCGCTGGAAGTGCCTGCTGCGGAGGTGTCGGTGGCGGATGCGGTGGCAACGTATCTGTTTAACAGCCAGTTGTTGAGCCGTGATGATGGCTCAATGATGCTGGTTTTACCACAGGAGTGTCGGGAGCATGCGGGCGTGTGGCGCTATCTGAACGGTCTACTGGACGCGGATAATCCGCTTGACGACCTGCGGGTATTCGATCTGCGTGAAAGTATGTCCAACGGCGGCGGTCCGGCATGCCTGCGACTGAGAGTGGTGTTAACGTCACAGGAGCTGCAGGCGGTGAATCCAGCGGTAATGATGAACGACACGTTGTTCAATACGCTCAATAACTGGGTCGATCGTTACTACCGGGACCGGCTTACCGCTGCAGATCTTGCTGACCCCCAGCTGTTACGTGAAGGACGCGAAGCGCTGGATTCACTGACGCAACTGCTCAATCTCGGCTCGGTGTATCCTTTCCAGCAGGAGCGGGCGAACTATGGATAACTTTCTGGCCCTGACCCTCGCGGGAACCTCGCCGGATATCACCCACGGTGAGGCTCATAGTTTTAGCTGGCGGTGGACAGGGCACGGGATGCTGGAGCTGACGCCGGTCGCCGAGGTTGATCGTTCGCTGGTGATCTCTGCAGGTATTCATGGCAATGAAACGGCACCGGTTGAGATGCTGGATGCGCTGCTGTCCGCGCTTTTTCGTGGCGAGTTGACGCTGACATGGCGGTTGCTGGTGATTCTGGGCAATCCGCAGGCGCTGGCGGAGGGGAAGCGCTATTGCCATAGCGACATGAACCGTATGTTTGGCGGGCGCTGGCAGATATTTGTCGAGAGCGGTGAAACGCGGCGCGCCCGCGAACTTGAGCTGTGCCTGGAAGCGTTTTATTCGCGCACCAGGGAGTCCGTGCGCTGGCATCTGGATCTGCACACCGCCATTCGCGGTTCGCATCATCTGCGCTTTGGCGTACTGCCGCAGCGCAACGTGCCCTGGGACGAAGGGTTTCTATCGTGGCTGGGGGATGCGGGACTGGAGGCGCTGGTTTTCCATCAGACACCGGGCGGGACATTTACCCATTTCAGTGGCGAGCATTTCGGTGCGCTGGCCTGTACGCTGGAGCTGGGTAAGGCTCTGGCGTTCGGGCAAAACGATTTGACGCAGTTTGCTCACACGGCGGAGGCGTTGGCGGCTTTGTTGCAGGGGGAGCGTGCATCATCAACGCAAACCACGCCGCTGCGCTATCGCGTGGTGTCGCAAATCACGCGACACAGCGACGATTTTGTTCTTCATATGAACAATCAGACGCTGAATTTTACCCCCTTTAACGAGGGCACATTGCTGGCGCAGGACGGCGATGCGCGTTTTGTTGTTACTCATGATGTTGAATATGTGCTGTTTCCCAACCCAAACGTGGCCTGTGGTTTACGCGCGGGGCTGATGCTGGAAAGGTTATAATCAATATCTTTCCCTCGGGGATGTCTCTGAGGGATTATTTTTACATGCCCTTTTTTGTTATTACGGATTATTCCTGGTAAGTTGCTTTATTAATAATCATGTTTCAGGTATAGTTCTCCATAATCCTTTCAAAATCATCATGTTGTAATATTTTATTGCAACTCTGCGTAATTTATTCTTTTTTTCTTCATAATTGGTGAGAATTTGTTTTTTATACTTTCATTGTTTTACCGTTGCTCTGATTAATTGACGCTTCTGGCGGTAAAGTTAATCTCGTCAACACGACATCCGATGAGATAAGCATCGTAAGAATGTCGTCAGAATAACTGAAAGGAAGGATAGAAATTATGCGTAAACTGACTGCTCTGTTTGTTGCCTCTACTCTGGCGCTGGGCGCTGCAAATCTGGCACACGCCGCTGATACCACAACTACCGCTCCGGCTGATGCCAAACCGATGATGCACCATAACGGCAAGTTTGGCCCGCACCACGACATGATGTTTAAAGATCTGAATCTGACTGATGCGCAGAAACAGCAGATCCGCGACATTATGAAAGGCCAGCGCGATCAGATGAAACGTCCGCCGCTGGAGGAACGCCGTGCAATGCACGATATCATCGCCAGCGACAGCTTCGACAAAGCGAAAGCTGAAGCGCAGATTGCGAAGATGGAAGAACAGCGCAAAGCTAATATGCTGGCGCATATGGAAACCCAGAACAAGATTTACAACATCCTGACGCCGGAACAGAAAAAACAGTTTAATGCCAATTTTGAGAAGCGTCTGACAGAACGCGCGGCGCAGAAAGGTAAAATGCCAGAAGCTGCTGAGTAACCGATTAGCGTCTACACTACATTATTCGCGTTGTGTCTGGGCATTGCTCAGGACGGCGCGAATCAAAACTCAAGACCGCCGGTCTTGTCCACAACACGTTTAACGAGGTGGGCAGGATCGGCGGTTTTTTCTTTCCAGCCTATTGCACCCTGCAACCGACACGCTATTCTCCTGAAGCCTGCGAAAATTCTACCTGGATCAGCGCGTTAATCTTTTTTCTTCAAACGTCTGCATCCTCGCTAAGGCAAATCAACTCTGCTGCCGATAACAATAAATGTGCAGAGTGAACTTATGGCGGCCAGGGAGCGTCACGCTGACGTACCGCGCCTTTCTGGAGGGATGATGGAATACTTTGATATCCGCAAAATGCCGGTCAATCTTTGGCGCAATGGTGCGGGTGAAACGCGAGAGATTTGTTGTTTTCCGCCAGCGACCCGCGATTTTCACTGGCGGGCAAGTATTGCGTCCATTGCCGCGAACGGTGAGTTTTCTCTTTTCCCGGGCGTAGAGCGAGTGATTACCTTGCTGGAAGGAGGCGAAGTGACTCTGGAAGGCGCCAATCCCTTCAGCCATACCCTGAAACAGCATCAACCGTTTACCTTTGCGGGCGATCAGGTAGTCAAAGCCAAACTGACAGAAGGTCAGATGTCGATGGACTTCAATATTATGACCCGTCGTGATGTCTGCCAGGCCAAAGTCAGGGTTGCGGATCGAACGTTTACCACCTTTGGTTCGCGCGGCGGTGTGGTGTTTGTGTTAAGCGGAGCCTGGCAGTTGGGCGATAAGTTACTGACGGCGGACCAGGGCGCATGCTGGCACGACGGCAAGCACACGCTGCGATTGTTAAAAGCGGAAGGGAAGCTGCTGTTTAGTGAGATTAACTGGATGCCGGGGCATTCGCCGGATTCTGTGCAATAGCGCTGATTTAGTGCCGGATAAGCCGTGTAGTGTGGTCATCCGGCACAGAGCAAACTGATTACGCTTTTTTCCAGAAATCGTCAAACACCGTAATGGGCGTGCGACGTTTGTGTTCCGTCTTTAAATACCAGCCTTCAATTTTCTTCGCGATAACATCATCCAGAATTTTGCCTTCCAGATAATCATCAATGTTATCGTACGTTACGCCTAAGGCGGCTTCATCGGGCAGAGAAGGGCGATCGTCTTCGAGGTCGGCGGTAGGCGCTTTCTTATATAAGTGCTCCGGACAGCCTAGCGCGGCCAGCAGCTGTTTCCCCTGACGCTTGTTGAGGCGGAATAGTGGGTTAATGTCGGTGCCGCCATCGCCATATTTGGTGAAAAAGCCGGTAATCGCTTCCGCAGCGTGATCGGTACCTACCACTACGCCGCTGGTCATTCCGGCGATGCTGTACTGTGCCTTCATACGTTCACGGGCTTTTTCATTACCGCGCACAAAATCGCTCAGCTCAATACCAGCTTCACGTAATGCCTGTTCGCTGGCCAGCACCGCAGCTTTGATATTGACGGTTAACACGCGATCCGGCTGAATGAAGGTGATGGCGTCCTGGCAGTCCTGTTCATCGGCCTGCACACCGTAAGGGAGGCGCACGGCAATAAACTGCAGCGCGTCGTTCCCGGTCTCGTCGCGCAACTCTGAAATGGCCATTTGGCATAACTTTCCGGCGAGCGTTGAATCCTGACCGCCGCTAATCCCTAATACCAGTGATTTCAGGAAAGGATAGGTTTTCAGATAAGATTTCAGAAAATCTACGCTACGGCGAATTTCTTCTTCTGCATTAATGTGCGGCTGTGCGCCAAGTGCCTGGATTATCTCTTGCTGCAGAGTCATCTAACCCCTCCGAAAAAAATAATGACAAAAAATATGATCGGTTAAAGCTAACGCGTTGACGCCCAAACGACAAGGGATGCAGCCTGATATCGCAGTATTTTGTTTTACTATACCCGTCATACTTCAAGTTGCATGTGCGTCGGCTACACTCGTTCTCCCCAGTCACTTACTTTAGTAAGCTCCTGGGGATTCGCTCCCTTGCCACCTTCCTGCAACTCGAATTATTTAGGGTATAGATTTTTCCGAAATGGTCTGAGACTCATCTGTAAGCTTGAAAAATGTGTTGTTGTGCTCCAGGCTTATATAACACGCTGAAAAACAAGAGGACGAGAAAATGAACAAGAATCTAACAGGAATTCTGGGTGCAGCGGCGGTATTGACTATGCTGGCGGGGTGTACGGCCTACGATCGTACAAAAGACCAATTTGTTCAGCCCGTGGTGAAAGATGTGAAGAAAGGGATGAGCCGGGCGCAGGTTGCGCAGATTGCCGGCAAGCCGTCTTCTGAAGTGACAATGGTGCATGCTCGCGGGACGTGTCAGACCTACATCCTGGGTCAACGAGATGGTAAAGCTGAGACCTATTTTGTAGCTTTGGATGATACGGGACACGTGGTTAATTCTGGTTATCAGACCTGTGCCGAGTACGACACCGATCCGCAGGCGGCGAAGCAGTAACGACTGCTTAATGCCTGAGCACTCAACGGAACCGGCCATTGCGCCGGTTTTTTTGTGCCGTACGATCTTATTTAATGTCGCGAATTATTTGCCTGAAATGTGAGGGGTGTCATAACACCAGGTCAATGAGAGACAATTTAGTTGGTCAAGGAAATACCATCCTCTGGTGCAATCCCGTATACTCATTTCAGCCACCTAAAAAAGTAATTTAGCTGACGCAAGTTACCCAGAGCATGGATGCAGGTTATGGCTTGCGGAGTGTCTGGATGACAGATAATCGCATATGAGGATCGTTTTTATGGAAAAGAAACACATTTATCTGTTTTGTTCTGCGGGCATGTCGACTTCCTTGTTAGTTTCGAAGATGCGTGCGCAGGCTGAAAAATACGAAGTACCGGTTATTATTGAAGCTTTCCCTGAAACCCTGGCTGGGGAAAAAGGTCCTGTTGCTGACGTCGTGTTATTAGGCCCGCAAATTGCTTATATGTTACCCGAAATTCAGCGTTTGTTACCTAACAAGCCTGTAGAAGTGATTGACTCGCTGTTATATGGCAAAGTCGATGGTTTAGGCGTGCTTAAGGCTGCAGTTGCAGCAATTAAAAAAGCCGCAGCAAATTAATTATATTTTTTAAATTTCCCGTCAAAGAGTTATTTCATTAACATTCACCGCAATATTATATTGCGGTATTTAAGGGTATTTTTCTATGAGTAACGCTATTGCTTCACTTGAAAAGGTACTCCTTCCTTTTGCTATAAAAATTGGAAAGCAGCCACACGTTAATGCAATCAAAAACGGTTTTATTCGTTTAATGCCGTTAACCCTCGCAGGGGCCATGTTTGTATTAATCAATAACGTTTTCCTGAGCTTTGGGGAGGGGTCGTTTTTTTATTCAATGGGTATCCGACTTGATGCTTCGACTATTGAGAATCTCAATAGCTTAAAAGGTATCGGTGGGAACGTTTATAACGGTACGCTGGGTATCATGTCATTGATGGCGCCTTTCTTTATCGGCATGGCGATGGCCGATGAACGCAAAGTTGACTCCCTGGCCGCAGGTTTGCTCTCCGTCGCAGCCTTTATGACCGTCACGCCTTATAGCGTGGGTGAAGCCTATGCCGTTGGTGCAAACTGGTTGGGTGGTGCGAACATTATTTCCGGTATTATTATCGGTCTTGTGGTCGCAGAAATGTTCACCTTTGTGGTCCGTCGTAATTGGGTTATCAGATTACCCGATAGCGTTCCTGCCTCGGTCTCGCGCTCCTTCTCAGCACTGATTCCTGGATTTATCATTCTCTCCATTATGGGGATCATTGGCTGGGCACTGGCAATCTGGGGCACCAACTTCCACCAGATCATCATGGATTCTATTTCGACTCCGCTGGCATCGCTGGGCAGCGTAGTGGGCTGGGCTTACGTGATTTTTGTTCCGCTGCTGTGGTTCTTTGGTATTCACGGTTCACTGGCGCTGACCGCGCTGGACAGCGGTATCATGACGCCTTGGGCACTGGAAAACATCGCTATCTATCAACAGTTTGGTTCCGTAGACGCAGCATTGGAAGCCGGTAAGACGTTCCACGTCTGGGCAAAACCGATGCTGGATTCCTACATCTTCCTCGGCGGTAGCGGCGCAACCCTGGGTCTGATTATTGCTATCTTCCTGGCATCTCGTCGTCCGGATTATCGTCAGGTGGCGAAACTGGCCCTGCCGTCAGGTATCTTCCAGATTAACGAACCGATTCTGTTCGGTCTGCCAATTATCATGAACCCGGTTATGTTCATCCCGTTCATTCTGGTTCAACCGATTCTGGCCGCGATTATGCTGGCAGCCTACTACACAGGCATTATTCCACCGATTACCAATATTGCGCCGTGGACGATGCCAACCGGGTTAGGCGCGTTCTTTAACACCAACGGTAGCGTTGCGGCTCTGCTGGTGGCACTGTTCAACCTTGGGGTCGCCACGCTGGTGTATCTGCCATTCGTCGTCGTCGCCAACAAAGCGCAGAACGTTATTGATAAAGAAGAAAGCGAAGAAGATATCGCTAACGCATTGAAATTCTAAATTTAATCCGGCATGGCCTCTCGGTCATGCCGGACTGAACCAGAGGAAAAGAGTATGTTGGATATCGAAAATATCGTGGATACATCGTCAGAAGCTGAAGAGCTTGAAGAAGTGGTGATGGGGCTTATCATCAATTCGGGGCAGGCGCGTAGCCTGGCCTATGGCGCACTCAAGATGGCCAAACAGGGCGATTTTGAGGCGGCGAAGGCCATGATGGAACAGTCTCGTATGGCGCTGAACGAAGCGCACCTCGTACAAACGAAACTGATTGAAGGCGATCAGGGCGAAGGTAAAATGAAAGTGAGCCTGGTTCTGGTTCACGCACAGGATCACCTGATGACGTCGATGCTGGCACGCGAGCTGGTGACGGAACTGATTGAGCTTCACGAGAAGCTGAAATAGCGAGGAGTGCATGATGCAATTACAGATTAACGCACCGGAAATCAAAACCGTTTACGAGCAGCAGTTGTTTAATGGCAAAAATTTCCATGTGTTTATCTATAACAAAACTGAGAGTATCAGTGGACTGCATCAGCACGATTACTATGAATTTACGCTGGTATTAACCGGTCGCTATTATCAGGAAATCAACGGTAAACGTGTACTGCTGGAACGTGGTGACTTTGTTTTTATCCCCCTGGGATCGCATCACCAAAGTTTCTATGATTTCGGCGCCACGCGGATCCTTAACGTCGGTATCAGTAAGCGTTTTTTTGAACAGCACTATCATCCTTTATTGCCGTTTTGTTTTGTTGCATCGCAGGTGTATCGGGCGAATAACTCCTTTCTCACCTATATCGAAACGGTCATTGCATCACTGAACTTTCGCGAGAGCGGGCTGGATGAATTTGTCGAAGTGGTCACCTTCTACATTATTAATCGACTCCGGCATCACCGTGAAGAACAAGTGTTGGATGACATTCCACAATGGCTGAAAGCGACCGTGGAAACGATGCACGACAAACGTCAGTTTAGCGAGAATGCGCTGGAAAACATGGTCCAGCTGTCGGCAAAATCTCAGGAATATCTGACTCGTGCCACCCAGCGTTATTACAGTAAAACACCGATGCAGATTATTAATGAAATCCGCATTAACTTTGCTAAAAAACAGCTGGAAATGACCAACTATTCGGTCACGGATATTGCTTATGAGTCCGGTTATAGCAGCCCAAGCCTGTTTATTAAAACGTTTAAAAAACTGACGTCGTTTACGCCCAATAGCTACCGGAAGAAGTTAACTGAGTTTAATCAGTAGCTATTATTTGCCAATAACCCATTTTTATAGCTTGCCCAAAATAGCGTCGGGACAGCCACGCTATATCTGACAAACGGGTTGAGCATAATACACGTCAGTGTTTTAACACTGAAGGGAGAAAGTATGAGCCAGAAATTAAAAGTCGTCACTATCGGTGGCGGGAGCAGCTACACCCCTGAATTACTTGAAGGCTTTATTAAGCGTTATCATGAATTACCGGTATCTGAATTGTGGTTGGTTGATGTCGACGGCGGTAGAGAGAAGCTGGATATTATTTTCGACCTGTGCCAACGCATGATCGACAACGCCGGCGTACCGATGAAGCTGTATAAAACACTAGATCGTCGCGAAGCGCTGAAAGACGCTGACTTTGTGACCACGCAGCTGCGCGTTGGACAACTTAAAGCCCGTGAGCAGGACGAGCGAATCCCGCTGAGCCACGGTTATCTGGGCCAGGAGACAAACGGCGCGGGCGGCCTGTTTAAAGGTTTGCGGACTATTCCGGTTATTTTTGACATCGTGAAAGATGTCGAAGAACTGTGCCCGAATGCGTGGGTGATTAATTTTACTAACCCGGCCGGAATGGTCACTGAAGCCGTCTATCGCCATACGAATTTTAAGAAATTCATCGGGGTATGCAATATTCCGATCGGCATGAAAATGTTTATAACCGACGTGCTGGCGTTGAAAGAGAGCGATGATTTATCTATCGATCTGTTTGGCCTGAACCATATGGTGTTTATTAAAGATGTGCTGGTCAACGGCGAGTCACGTTTTGACGAACTGCTCGACGGCGTGGCCTCGGGGCAGTTAAAAGCGTCCACCGTGAAGAACATTTTCGACCTGCCGTTTAGCGAAGGATTGATTCGCTCGCTGAAACTGCTGCCGTGCTCGTATTTGCTTTACTACTTCAAGCCAAAAGAGATGCTGGCGATTGAAATGGGTGAATACTATAAGGGCGGTGCACGCGCGCAGGTTGTGCAAAAAGTGGAGAAACAACTTTTTGAGCTGTATAAAAATCCTGAACTGAATGTGAAACCGAAGGAGCTTGAGCAGCGTGGTGGGGCGTATTACTCCGATGCGGCGTGTGAGGTGATCAACGCCATCTACAACGACAAGCAGACCGAGCACTATGTCAACATTCCTCACTATGGTCATGTAGACAACATTCCTGCGGACTGGGCGGTTGAGATGACCTGTACGCTGGGGCGCAATGGTGCGACCCCGCATCCACGGATCACGCATTTTGATGAGAAAGTGCTTGGCCTTATCTATACCATTAAAGGTTTTGAGGTGGCGGCGAGTAATGCGGCGCTGAGCGGTGAATTTAATGATGTGCTGCTGGCGTTAAATCTGAGCCCACTGGTGCATTCTGACCGTGATGCCGAAATTCTGGCGCGGGAACTGATCCTTGCCCATGAAAAATGGCTGCCAAACTTTGCCGGGTGCATCGAGACGCTCAAAAGCGAACAACACTGATAGAGGTCGGCTATGGAACGCGTACTGATTGTGAATGCGGATGATTTTGGCCTGAGCAAAGGGCAAAACTACGGCATTATTGACGCTTGTCGCCATGGTGTTGTCACCTCGACAACGGCGCTGGTCAACGGCGAGGCCATTGAGCATGCGGTGCAGTTGAGTCGTGAGCTTCCTGAACTGGCTGTTGGCATGCACTTTGTGCTGACGCTGGGGAAACCGCTGACGGCAATGCCAGGGCTGACCCGCGACGGACTGCTGGGGAAATGGATCTGGCAGATGGCCGAGGAGGACACCTTGCCGCTGGATGAAATTTCGCACGAGCTGGCCGCACAGTATCAGCGTTTCATCGACCTGTTCGGCCGGGAGCCGACGCATCTGGATAGCCATCACCATGTGCATATGTTTCCGCAGATTTTCCCTGTAGTGGCGGATTTTGCGGCCCAGCGTGGTATTGCATTACGTATCGATCGCCAGGCAGTATTTGAGGCCTCTGACTTACCGATTACGTTGCGCACGTCGCAGGGATTTAGCAGCGAGTTTTACGGCGAGGCGATTTCCGAAGAACTGTTTTTGCAGGTGCTCGACGCCTCTGCAGACAGGGGCGAGTCCTCGCTGGAAGTGATGTGCCACCCGGCCTTTGTCGATAATATCATTCGACAAAGCGCCTACTGTTACCCCCGCTTAACTGAACTTGATGTGCTGACGTCTCCGGTATTGAAATATGCTATTGCGGAGCGCGGTTATCGTCTCGGCAGTTTTCTGAACGTGTAATTCCTGAGTTTGCGGCGCGTCAATGCGCCGCTTTTTTTAGGCCGGAATGGCGTCGACTTTTCCGCTGCGAGACCAGACACGGTGCGCAGTCATGAGCGCCAGCAAGGTATCCATAAACTGCGCATCTGCGCTGTCCGCTTCAACAATCCCTTCTTCACCCTGATTGCTAACCTGCAGCACGGCTTTCAACTGACGCGCATCGCCTGCCAGCGCAATGGGTTTCAAATGTTTGTACGCTTCCAGTAAGTAGTAACGGGTATCGCCGCGCATGTCGATATCCGCAATATTGCCGCAAGGCACAATGACCGCATCCACGGTCAGTGATGGCGAACCGGCAAAGGTACCGGCGATGTTCAGAACCGAGCCATCGTCGGCAACCACGTTCCCCATCCGCGAATAGAGCAATTTTGCATGCACACCGCGGGACTGGAGAGCTTGCATTATGGTGAGCATATCGGCCGATTTGACCTCGTCATTCAGCAAAATGGCCACTATACGGCCTTTGATATCGCCTTGTTCCCCTGCGTACAAACTGAGTGATGGGGCTTCAGTTAACCCGTTGACGTCCGCAGGCGGGGCGATTTGCTGCTGTTCGTCGGTTAGTTCAAAACCGAGGTTGTCGGCAACAGATTGTGCAAGGGTGGTATCAATGTGCGCCAGTTGTTCAACCACTCTCTCGCGGATATACGGGCGGGTGACTTTGCTCAGTTCAAAACTGAATCCGCCTACAATATGCTGCTGCTCAATAGGCGTCTGACTTAGCCAGAACAGGCGAGGGTGCGCATAGTATTCGCCGAAAGAGGGGCTTCTTTCACGGATCTTACTGCCTTCAATACGTTCCTGATACGATTCAAAACCCCCGCGTTTAGGGCCAGGTGGCGTTTCGCGCGGCCAGTTATCATTGATCGAGTTTGGTTCGTAGTTGGCCGGGTTGGTATCAATATCCATGCGATGCATGCCGTCGCGCTGGAAATTGTGATACGGGCAAGTCGGGCGGTTAATCGGAATTTCATGGAAATTAGGTCCGCCCAGACGGCTGATCTGCGTGTCGGTATATGAAAACAGTCGGCCCTGTAGCAGCGGATCGTTGGTGAAATCAATACCGGGGACGATGTGTCCTGGATGAAATGCTACCTGCTCGTTTTCGGCAAAGAAATTATCCGGGTTACGGTTAAGCACCATTTTTCCGACGCGCTGAACCGGAACCAATTCCTCGGGGATCAACTTTGTTGGGTCGAGCAGATCAAAATCGAATTTAAACTCGTCCTCTTCCGAAATCAGTTGCAGTCCCAACTCATATTCCGGGTAATCACCGGCTTCGATGGCCTCCCACAGATCGCGACGGTGGAAGTCAGGGTCTCGACCGGTAAGTTTTTGCGCTTCATCCCAAACCAGAGAGGCTTTGCCTGCCAGGGGTTTCCAGTGGAAGCGCACAAAGGTGGCTTTGCCTTGCGCGTTAATCAGTCGAAACGTGTGAATGCCAAAGCCTTCCATCGTGCGATAGCTGCGAGGGATCCCACGGTCTGACATGGCCCACATCACGTTATGCAGTGTTTCTGGCTGTAAAGAGACGTAATCCCAGAAGGTATCATGCGCGCTTTGTCCCTGTGGAATAGCCCAGTGCGGCTCTGGTTTAACCGCGTGGACGAAGTCCGGGAATTTATGGGCGTCCTGGATAAAAAACACCGGTGTATTATTTCCTACCAGGTCAAATATCCCCTCTTCGGTATAAAACTTTGTGGCAAATCCGCGAATATCCCGGACCGTGTCTGCTGAACCGGCGCCGCCCTGGACGGTGGAGAAGCGCACAAAAACCGGGGTTATCTTATTTGCCTCACACAGGAAGTCGGCTTTGGTGACGGCACTTAAATCGGCATAGGACTGAAAGTAACCATGCGCGGCGGAGCCACGGGCATGAACGATTCGTTCCGGAATGCGTTCATGATCAAAATGGGTAATCTTCTCACGCAGGATAAAATCCTCGAGCAGCGTCGGCCCACGGTTTCCGGCGCGTAATGAGTTTTGATCGTCTGCAATGCGGACACCCTGATTGGTGGTAAGGGCAAAATCTTCACTGCCTTTACGAAAAGGCTCCAGTGAGTTGAGTTTGTCATTAACGGTGTCGGGGGCCTTTGCACTACCAGGGGCAGTGGGCTGCATGCCCGGCGGTGTGGGTTTGGCGTCGGGTTTGTGCGAGCCGTCTGCGGGGGCCTGGGAATCGAGCCCTGGTCTGGATTCGCTGGCATCATGAACCGGTGCCGGGTGATTGAGTGGATGCTTGTCATTCTGCGACATGAACTCGTCTCCTGTTTTCATTGCTGAAAGGGTCGTTGTTGCTGTCAAAAACATTAACTATAGACCACGCATCCAGTTGGGCCGGGTTCCGTTGAAGGAGAATACTGCAATGAACAAGGCAAACAGCGTACGCAAGGCAGGACGGCAGGGCGCAAAATCGGCTAAGATAGCGTTTTTCTGATTTTTAGAATTTGTCTTTAGTGAAGCAACTGATTATGAAACCTCTTCGCCAACAAAATCGCAAGGTTATCAGCTACGTTCCGCGTGTGGAGCCCGCGCCACCAGAGCATGCGATAAAAATGAATGCGTTTCGTGACGTATGGATACTGCGCGGAAAATATGTCGCTTTTGTCTTAATAGGAGAGGCGTTTCAACGTTCGCCTGTGTTTACGGTGCCGGAGTCGGCACAACGCTGGGCCAACCAGATCCGTCAGGAAAACGAACTGAGCGAGTAATGGGATATAAAAAAACCGCCGGAGCGTGATACTCCGGCGGTTTTTTACGTTTCAGGAAACCGGTTTAACGGTGCGCCAGTTCGGCGTTATCGTCACTGTCCAGAATCGTTTTGTCGGTTTGCTTCAACCACTGGCTGGTGAGCGTACCGGCGGTCATGGAACCGCTCACGTTCAGCGCGGTACGACCCATATCGATCAGCGGTTCTACGGAGATCAGGAGAGCGACCAACGTAACCGGCAGGCCCATCGCCGGCAGCACGATCAGCGCGGCAAACGTTGCACCGCCACCCACGCCCGCAACACCGGCGGAGCTAACGGTCACAATACCGACCAGCGTCGCAATCCACATTGGGTCGAGCGGGTTAATCCCCACGGTTGGTGCAACCATCACCGCCAGCATTGCCGGGTACAGGCCCGCACAACCGTTTTGACCAATCGTGGCGCCAAAAGAGGCAGCAAAGCTGGCAATCGACTCAGGCACGCCCAGGCGACGAGTTTGCGCTTCCACATTCAGCGGAATAGACGCAGCGCTGGAGCGGCTGGTGAAGGCAAACGTCAGCACCGGCCAAACTTTACGGAAGTATTTCAGCGGGCTCACGCCGTTAATACCCAGCAGAATACCGTGTACCACGAACATGATGCCCAGACCGAGGTACGAAGCCACCACGAAGCTGCCCAGCTTAATAATGTCCTGCAGGTTGGAGCCGGCAACCACTTTGGTCATCAACGCCAGAACACCGTACGGCGTCAGCTGCATCACCAGACGAACCAGCTTCATCACCCAGCTCTGCAGGGTATCAATAGCGGTTAATACGCGTTCGCCTTTCGGGGCATCATCTTTCAGCAGTTTCAGGGCAGCGACACCAAGGAATGCGGCGAAGATAACAACGCTGATAATGGAGGTTGGGTTAGCGCCAGTGAGATCGGCAAACGGGTTTTTCGGGATAAACGACAGCACCAGTTGCGGCACGCTCAGGTCGGCAACTTTACCCACGTAGTTGGTTTCGATGGCGTTCAGACGGGCGGTTTCAGCACCACCCTGTACCAGTCCATCCGCCGTCAGGCCGAACAGGTTAGTGACCAGTACCCCAACTAACGCGGCGATAAGTGTTGTAAACAGCAGCGTCCCGATGGTCAGGAAGCTGATTTTCCCCAGCTGAGAGGCGTTGTGCAGACGCGCAACGGCGCTGAGGATAGAGGCAAATACCAGCGGCATGACGATCATTTGCAGCAGTTGAACATAGCCGTTGCCGACAATGTTGAACCACTGTACAGAATCTTTCAGTACCTGGCTGTCTGAGCCGTAAATCGTATGCAGGGCAAGGCCAAATACCACGCCCATAACCAGACCAACCAGTACTTTTTTGGCCAGACTCCACTGTTTGTGACGGGCTTGCGCCAGCACGAACAGCAGTACAACGAACACGATAATGTTCGCGATTAATGGAAAGTTCATCCCCGTTCTCCTGATCTTTTTTTATGTATCACCGAACTACAGTGATTCTGTTGGCGCAAGATTAGCAGAACTGTGACTTGCCTCTTATATTCAAATGGAATTGTTTATGCCAAAAATGACATTTTGGCCGATTTCTTAATCAGCCTGGTGTTTTATAAAACGATTAAACTGCATTTGTAGCGTATTAATCATCTGCGATGACCAGCGTACTGCACTGTTTTCAGGCAAAGTTTGTGGCATCCAGATAGCCCAGGCAAACAGCGCCATGCATAAAAAACGCTCCAGCTGGTTGCCTTTTTGCGGTACGAGGATCGGCAGGCGAAAGCGCCAGCGGCAGGGCCACAGCAGAGGAACGCCGGCTGGGGTCAGCATATCGGCCAGAATATGACTAAGGTAGCCGAGCACCATCCCCTGTAACGCATCCGCCGGGATTATCCAGGTCTCGGGTACTTTCAAATAGAACGTCGCCAGCAAGGCAAACACCGCCAGCAGGCTATGCGTAAACCCGCGATGACCAAATGCCCGGGCTATGGGCTTTGAGACCCACTTCAGACGCTGCCCCAGCAACGATTTGGGATGATCGATATCGGGCAGCAGGCAGGTCAAGATAGCTGAAGGAACAATATGCCACCAGTCACCCTGCGCGAGAACGGGCGTCAGTTCGGCATTCTTGGCAAATACCGCACAGGCAATAGAAAAAAGAAGGTGGCCTTCCGCCGTCATGATAAAACCCAATGAACTGTCAATTCATACAGTATAGGGGTTTTATACAGTAGGCGAAAGAGGTGACGTTGTAACCCTTTGTCACAAATAGGCGATTAACGTGCCAGCCAGCCACCGTCGACGGCCAATGTATACCCATTAATGTAGTCAGAGGCGCGGCTGGCAAGGAATACCGCCGGGCCTTTCAGGTCGTCAGGCGTTCCCCAGCGTCCGGCCGGAATACGGTCGACAATCTCCTGATTACGGTCGGCATCATCCCGCAGTTGCTGCGTATTGTTGGTCGCCATATATCCCGGAGCAATGGCATTGACGTTAATACCCTGAGCGGCCCATTCATTGGCCAGAAGGCGGGTTATGCCCAGCACGCCGCTTTTTGAAGCGGTGTAGGAAGGTACGCGGATACCGCCCTGGAAGGAGAGCATTGACGCAATGTTGATGATTTTTCCGCCCTGACCCTGGGTCAGGAATTGTCTGGCGACGGCCTGTGACAAAAAGAAAACGGATTTGAGATTCAGGTTCATCACATCATCCCAGTCTTGCTCACTAAAGTTCAGGGCGTCCTCACGGCGAATGGTCCCCGCGTTATTGACCAGAATATCGATCCGACCAAAGGTGGAGACCGTTTGCGTCACGATATCGTTCAGCGAGTCCTGCTGGCTGAGGTCGGCCTGGATAGTCAGAAAGCGTCGCCCGAGTGCATGGATTTTCTCAGCGGTTTGCACAGGAATTTTACGATTGACGCCGACCACGTCGCAGCCGGCCTCCGCCAGCGCGACCGCCATACCTTGCCCAAGCCCGGTATCACATCCGGTGACGATTGCTACTTTACCTTCAAGACGAAAAGCATCCAAAATCATATTCACCCCGGCTATCAAATGGTTTTAACGCATGCTGTGAGTGAAAGAATAGGAGAGGCTGGCAGGAAATACAATGAAAAATGAAACAACGTTTCAAAAACATGACTGACCTGGCAAAACGGGCAATGCAACCATTGCCCATCAGGGAATTATCCGCGTAGATGCGTGACGGTGAGATCGGCCAGCGAGGTCAATTTAACGTCAGCAAGAACAAAGCGGGCATCGTCCTGGTTCTCATGTGCAGGTACGACGATCGCGCGCATGCGTGCTGCTTTTGATGCAATCATGCCGTTGACAGAATCTTCCAGCGCTACGCAAGATAAGGGCTCCACACCCAATTTTGCCGCGCAGTCGAGGTAGACCTGAGGATGCGGTTTGCTGTAGGGCAATTTCTCTGCCGAGGCCAGCGCGTCGAAGCTGTCGCGAAGATCAAACATCGTCAGCACTTTTTCCAGCATATGCAGCGGGGAGGCCGATGCCAGACCCACTCGTAAGCCCTGGGATTTGCACAGCGCGACGGCTTCACGTACGCCAGGCAGCAGTGGTTTTGTCTCTTCAACCAGGGCGATAGCCCGGGTGATAATGCGATCGGTGACCTCTTGGCGAGATGGGCCGCTCCACGGTTGCTGGGCGAACCATAGATCTACAACCATATCAATACGCAGCCCCAGCGTATCGGGCAGTTCATGGCGGCGAGTGATATCTACGCCTAAACTTGCGATCACGTCCAGTTCAGCCTGATCCCAAAGGGGTTCAGAGTCGACCAGTAATCCATCCATATCGAAAATTGCAGCAAGAATTTGACGCGGGGTTGACATCACAACCTCTCCTTTGAACATGAAACAGCAGGGATTAAGAGCCTGGGTGAACCGGCTCTCAGCGTTCATTATGGCTAATTCTCGATTATACCGCCTTTAAAGATCAGGCGAAAATGGTTATCAACGGGTAAACTTAGGCCAAAATGACACGTCTTAATCAAGGGGAACTCATGACGTATCAACAAGCTGGACGCATTGCTGTCTTGAAAAGGCTGGTGGGATGGGTGATTTTCATCCCGGCGCTGATTTCAACGCTGGTTTCAGTACTGAAGTTTATGTATGCGCACAGTGAAAAGCAGGAGGGGATTAACGCGGTGATGCTCGACTTTGCCCACGTGATGATTGACATGATGCGGGTAAACACTCCCTTTCTTAACCTGTTTTGGTATAACTCACCGACACCTGATTTTCAAAGTGGACTGAATCTGGTTTTCTGGCTGATTTTTATTCTTATTTTTATCGGGCTGGCGATGCAGGATTCGGGTGCTCGCATGAGCCGTCAGGCTCGTTTTTTACGTGAAGGCGTTGAAGATCAGCTGATTCTGGAGCAGGCGAAGGGCAGTGAAGGGGTATCGCGTGAGCAGATTGAGTCGCGTATTGTCGTGCCGCATCATACGATTTTCTTACAAATATTCCCGCTCTATATTTTGCCGGTTATCGTCATCGTGATTGGCTATTTCTTCTTTTCGCTACTAGGTTTTTTGTAAGCGCGTCACTATCAGGCCCACGCGAAAGCTGCGGGCCTGATTAGCAAAGAACTTCCGCTATATATCTGTTAAGCCGCCAGTATCCTGTCCATCGCTTTCTGCGCTACCACCAGATGTTGCCCGCCGAACAGAATCGCCCGATTCAGCAGCGTATAAAGCTGATAAACAGGCTGCCTGTCGAGAAAATCCAGCGGCAGGGGGGAAACCGACTGATAGCCGTCATAAATTTGCGGTGGCTGATCGCTATGTAATGGCAGCATTGCCAGGTCGCACTCTCTGTCGCCCCAATAGCATGCGGGGTCAAAGATGTAGGGACCATGAGGGCCAAGGGCGCAGTTCCCCGACCACAAATCGCCATGCAGTAGTGAAGGCTGTGGCTGGTGTGATGACAAACGCTGCTGAACATGGTCAACAATGGCGTCAATATTGCCAAACGCGATCCCTTTTTCGGCGGCAAGCTCCAGTTGCCAGCCAATGCGCTGTTCTGCAAAAAAGGTAGACCAGCGACGTTGCCACGTATTGGGTTGTGGCGTGGTAGAGAGTGCATTATCAAAGTCGAGGCCAAACTGCGGCTGATCGCTCCATTCATGAAGATGCGCGAGCTGCTGTCCGAGAATAAAGGCGTTGTGGGCATCCAGTGGACGGGGAGGGAGGAAATCCATCACCAAAAAGCTGTAGTCTCTGTCTGCACCGACCGCCCAGACCTTGGGGACTGAAACGGTATTGCTGCGGGATAGCAGTTCCAGCTGGTCGGCTTCTGCCGTAAAGCCGGTTAACAGCTCCCTTTCATCGCATTTGACGAAAAAATCGCGCCCCGCATAGCGTAAATGCCATGCGGCGTGGATCTCACCGCCGGGCAGTTCATTACGCAGCTCGATTTCGCCTTCACCGAGTTGCTCGCTTAAAAGACGACTGATAGCCTGCCACATGATGTCTCTCCCCATGTTGTCTGCCAGATCATAAGGTTAGCGCAATAATGCGGTAAAAAAACACGAACCAACGCACACCGTGGACGCGTTATCGCTGAAAAAGCACGTAATGTTTGTTGCTATTTCACTCCTTGTCAGAGCGCTGCAGTTATGGGTTCACGTGATCCACTGCTTTGTTATCACGTGATTTTTCAGCATAGACGCATAACACGTATGTCGACAGTTTTGTCGGTAAATCCCCCTGATGATGAGGGGGAAGGGTATTACCGCGAAAGGTATGCGTATATTTTATGCGTATCGTCCTGCGAGCATAAACGGGTACCCTGATTGAGGGTTGCCGCGCTACCTGCCGCTACGCCAAAACGAACAATATCGTCAAATGGCGCATTTTGTGCCAGTTTCAGCGTCATCGCGCCGACCATGCTGTCACCTGCGCCGACGGTACTTTGGCTCTTAACCGGCGGGGGTACCACCTGTACGCAGGTTTCACCGTCAACGCCCAGTGCCCCTTGCGGTCCCAACGAAACGACAACACGTTGCGCTTTACCGCTGTGCACAATTTCCTCCGCGGCCTTACGGACGTCATCAGGTTGTGTGAGTTCGCGGTTAACCAACGCGCTGAGTTCTTTGAGGTTGGGTTTGACCAGTTCGATATTGCCGAGCGTTAATGCGGCAGTCAGTGCCTCACCTGAGCTATCAACAATGCAGCGAATGCCCTGCTTTTGTGCCGCAGTAATAAGTTGGGTGAGTTTTTCAAGCTTCACGCCGGGTGGCAGGCTGCCGCTTATCACCAGCAGCGCGCCGGACTCAATTTCCAGCACCTGATCCTGAAGCTGGTGGAACTCGTCATCGGTAAGTGTTGCCCCAGGCATAACAAATCGATACTGCTCGCCGCTGGATTCTACGTGGACGTGAAGATTTTGCCGGGTCCAGTCTTTGGCCTCTATGGTGGCGACCGGGACATTTTCATCGGCAAGCAATGATACCAGGTGTTCCCCGGTAGCGCCGCCAGCCGGAAAGATAGCCGTTGCGTTTCCGCCAAGATGAGCAATGGCGCGGGCCACGTTAATACCACCACCACCGGGTTCAAAAACCGGCGAGGTGCAGCGAAGTTTACCTTCGGGATAGATTTGCGGGGTGATTGTTGCGCTATCGAGAGAGGGCGCAAGTGTTAACGTATAGATACGTACCATCTTTACCTCCTGTTAGGCTGTCCTCAGTCTGGCACTTAATGTGACGAAAGTGAAGTAATTAACAACATGATTTATCGCATCTTTATTTAAAATTATCTCGGCAAAGATATATAAATAAAATTACGGTTTAAGAACGCTCTTATTCAAAAAATGAAATAAGAAATTATTGCTATGTTATTCGAGTCTTTTTATAATTTGTTACCTTTCAAGGGGCTTTTGTCATTGATCCCTATGAAAGTTTCCGAGACCGTAATGGTCTCTTTTTTTGTTGTACGGACTCTTTATAAATGAAGCTTTTGAAGACAGTACCCGCAGCATTCGTGCTGATGGGAGGCGTGTTTGCGTCAATGCATGCCGCCGCCGATGATTCCGTTTTTACTGTCATGGATGACCCCTCCAGCGCGAAAAAACCCTTTGAAGGTAACCTGAACGCGGGATACCTCGCCCAGTCAGGCAACACAAAAAGTTCTTCTTTAACCGCAGATACCACCATGACCTGGTACGGTGAAACCACGGCGTGGTCTCTGTGGGGTAACGCCAGCAATACCTCGTCGAATGATGAACGCTCTTCGGAGAAATACGCCGTAGGTGGTCGTAGTCGTTTTAATATGACGGATTATGATTACCTGTTCGGACAGGCCAGTTGGTTGACCGACCGATACAACGGCTATCGCGAGCGTGACGTACTGACTGCAGGTTATGGTCGTCAGTTCCTTAATGGGCCGGTACACAGCTTCCGTTTCGAATTCGGTCCAGGCGTACGCTATGACGAACACACCGATGGCATAACCGAAACGCAGCCGCTGGGTTATGCGTCAGGCGCTTATGCGTGGCAGATGACGGACACCACCAAATTCACACAAGGGGTGTCGGTGTTTGGTGCTGAAGATACGACGCTTAACTCTGAAACAGCGTTAAATGTGGCTATCAACGAACACTTCGGTTTGAAAGTGGCTTATAACGTCACCTGGAACTCAGAACCGCCGGCTACGGCACCGGAACATACCGATCGTCGTACGACCGTTTCGCTCGGCTATCGTATGTAGTAAAAAGCCGGGTCAAATAAATGGCCCGGCTTTTCCAAATAAAATTTCAGTGTTATTATTTTCTGACCGGTATTTTAATTTTTTCGAAAAAAACTTTTCTTCATACTTTCTCCATAATTACTCTTCTGGGTACATATTCAATTTATTTGACACGAATTGATAAATAAATTGACTAGGAAAAAGTGTGAGCCAGATCTACACTCTTACCTACAGGCAATTAATCGCCTTCAGACCTTAGCATTAATTCAAGTAAGAGAAGATACCTATGAAAAATATCAAAGCGACGGCTGCTGTCATCGTGCTTTCTGCGCTGTCCTTCGGCGTGTTTGCAGCCGTTCCGGTCACCAACGCACCGTCTGATAACACGACACAAGTTGGCATCACGCATGCCTCTGATGTGGAAGCAGGTTCAAATATCGCTCCTGGTTCCCAGTCAACTGGCCAAAGTATGAATGATGCGTTTAATGTTCATACCCTGGTGGCTGGCGAATGGTCTTAATATCTTCATCAGTGTCCAGACGTCTATTCAGCCAAATGTCGTAATGAAAAAACCGGATATTGATGTACCGGTTTTTATTTTGTCATAAACGGTAAAGTAATATTGAAATCTCTTTTTTAATTTATTGGATGCATCTGTGTACATCGCGAAATAACGCAAAGTACCATTTATTAACGGCGTGACGGTTCAACCCCAAATCATTGCTGCCCACCTTAACATCAGCATTGCCGCGCAAATGACGAGCAGTACCACAACCATTTTCCAGTGTTTTTTGGCAAAGCGATTTTTTGGCATGGTTCTTTCCTGGTCAGTAACAATGATTACCGCATAGTGTAACAAAGACGGCAGGGCGCCAGTGAATTGATTTACATCATAGATGGCGCGTTGATTGTCGCTTTGAACGGCCCGTAATGCCGTGTACACTGTCAGGCGGTGTTATCAAAAAGCGGGTGTAGGTTACAGCGTTGCCAGTCAGGTAATGCGTGACATATTTCGCAGAGTGAAGCGGGAATCAGCCCACACCTTTTTGATAAATTTTAAATAGTGAAACTTTGTATGTGCTCTTACGTGTGGGGCACCACTGCAAATAAGGATATAACATGCCTGTTATTACTCTTCCTGATGGCAGCCAACGCCATTACGACCACGCTGTAAGTCCCATGGATGTTGCGCTGGACATCGGTCCAGGTCTGGCGAAAGCCACTATCGCTGGCCGTGTAAACGGTGAGCTGGTTGATGCTTCCGATCTGATTGAACAGGATGCGAAACTCTCCATCATTACCGCTAAGGATGATGAAGGTCTGGAGATCATTCGTCACTCCTGTGCGCACCTGTTAGGGCACGCGATCAAACAACTCTGGCCGCACACCAAAATGGCGATCGGACCGGTTGTTGACAACGGCTTTTACTACGATATCGATCTTGACCGTACGTTAACCCAGGAAGACGTCGACGCGCTCGAAAAGCGGATGCACGAGCTCGCTGAGAAAAACTACGATGTCATTAAGAAGAAAGTCAGCTGGTACGAAGCGCGTGAAACGTTCGTGAAGCGTGGCGAGACCTATAAAGTCTCTATCCTTGATGAAAATATTGCCCATGATGACAAGCCTGGCTTGTATCATCATGAAGAATACGTCGATATGTGCCGTGGCCCGCACGTGCCGAACATGCGTTTCTGTCATCACTTCAAACTGATGAAGACCGCTGGGGCATACTGGCGCGGCGACAGCAACAACAAGATGCTGCAGCGCATTTATGGTACTGCATGGGCCGATAAAAAAGCGCTGAGTGCCTACCTGCAACGTCTGGAAGAAGCGGCTAAACGCGACCACCGTAAAATTGGTAAGCAGCTTGACCTGTATCATATGCAAGAAGAAGCGCCAGGTATGGTGTTCTGGCATAACGATGGCTGGACAATTTTCCGTGAACTGGAAGTGTTCGTTCGTTCGAAACTGAAAGAATACCAGTATCAGGAAGTGAAAGGCCCGTTCATGATGGACCGTGTGCTGTGGGAAAAAACAGGGCACTGGGACAACTACAAGGATGCGATGTTCACCACCTCTTCAGAGAACCGTGAATACTGCATCAAGCCAATGAACTGCCCAGGCCACGTTCAGATCTTTAATCAGGGTCTGAAATCGTATCGCGACCTGCCGCTGCGTATGGCGGAATTTGGTAGCTGTCACCGTAACGAACCGTCAGGTGCGCTGCACGGCCTGATGCGCGTACGTGGCTTCACTCAAGATGATGCGCATATCTTCTGTACCGAAGAGCAGATTCGTGATGAAGTTAACGCCTGCATTCGTATGGTCTACGATATGTACAGCACCTTTGGCTTCGAGAAAATCGTCGTCAAACTGTCCACTCGCCCCGAGAAACGTATCGGTAGCGATGAAATGTGGGACCGTGCTGAAGCGGACTTAGCGGTTGCGCTGGAAGAAAACAACATCCCGTTTGAGTTCCAACTGGGTGAAGGCGCATTCTACGGTCCGAAAATTGAATTTACCCTGTATGACTGCCTCGATCGCGCATGGCAGTGCGGTACTGTACAGCTGGACTTCTCTCTGCCGTCTCGTCTGAGCGCCTCTTATGTTGGCGAAAACAACGAGCGTCAGGTACCGGTAATGATTCACCGCGCGATTCTTGGGTCAATGGAACGTTTCATTGGTATCCTGACCGAAGAGTTCGCTGGCTTCTTCCCGACCTGGCTTGCGCCGGTTCAGGTTGTGGTCATGAATATTACCGATTCGCAGTCTGAATACGTCAACGAATTAACGCAGAAACTACAAAATGCGGGTATTCGTGTAAAAGCAGACTTGAGAAATGAGAAGATTGGCTTTAAAATCCGCGAGCACACTTTACGTCGTGTCCCTTACATGTTGGTCTGTGGCGACAAAGAGGTAGAAGCAGGCAAAGTTGCCGTGCGTACCCGTCGTGGCAAAGACTTGGGCAGCCTGGACGTAAGTGAAGTTATCGAGAAGCTGCAACAAGAGATTCGCAGCCGCAGTCTTCAACAACTGGAGGAATAAGGTATTAAAGGCGGAAAACGAGTTCAAACGGCACGTCCGAATCGTATCAATGGCGAGATTCGCGCCCTGGAAGTTCGCTTAACAGGTCTGGAAGGCGAAGCTTTGGGTATTGTGAGTCTGAGAGAAGCTATCGAAAAAGCTGAAGAAGCTGGAGTAGATTTAGTTGAAATCAGCCCTAACGCCGAACCGCCAGTTTGTCGTATTATGGACTACGGCAAGTTCCTTTATGAAAAGAGTAAATCTTCTAAGGAACAGAAGAAAAAGCAAAAAGTTATCCAGGTTAAGGAAATTAAATTCCGTCCTGGCACCGACGATGGCGATTACCAGGTAAAACTCCGCAGCCTGGTACGCTTTCTGGAAGAGGGTGATAAAGCTAAGATCACGCTGCGTTTCCGCGGCCGTGAGATGGCTCACCAACAGATCGGTATGGAAGTGCTTACGCGCGTCCGTGACGATCTGAGTGAACTGGCAGTGGTCGAATCCTTCCCTACGAAGATCGAAGGCCGCCAGATGATCATGGTGCTCGCTCCTAAGAAGAAACAGTAAGGCCTTCAAGTAGCAATTCCTGTGGAGCCTACGGGCTTCGCAGGTTTTGTTCGCCTATGTTTCGTTTATTAACAATGCGAAGTGGAAGTTATTAAAATGCCAAAAATTAAGACCGTACGCGGTGCTGCTAAGCGCTTCAAAAAAACCGGTGGTGGTGGATTTAAGCGTAAGCACGCAAACCTGCGTCATATTCTGACCAAAAAATCTACTAAGCGTAAACGTCACCTGCGTCCAAAAGGCCTCGTGTCTAAAGGCGATCTGGGTCTGGTTATCGCGTGCCTGCCGTACGCATAAGCCGTTAACGTTTAATTAATTTTTTTACTAAGAATATAGATACAGGAGAGCACATATGGCTCGCGTAAAACGTGGTGTAGTTGCCCGTGCACGTCACAAGAAAATTTTGAAACAAGCTAAAGGCTACTACGGTGCGCGTTCTCGCGTATACCGCGTTGCCTTCCAGGCTGTTATCAAAGCTGGTCAGTACGCTTATCGTGACCGTCGTCAGAAAAAGCGTCAGTTCCGTCAACTGTGGATTGCGCGTATCAACGCAGCAGCACGTCAGAACGGTATTTCTTACAGCAAATTCATCAACGGCCTGAAAAAAGCCTCTGTTGAAATCGACCGTAAGATCCTTGCTGACATCGCAGTATTCGACAAAGTAGCGTTCACCGCTCTGGTTGAAAAAGCGAAAGCAGCTCTGGCATAAGCCGGTGAAAAGAGGGAGCCAGGCTCCCTCTCTTTTATTTGTAGCGTAATCAATTAGTTGACAATTCACCCGTAAGCCTTTTCAATAAAGGTTGTCCGGTTTTTACTACATAAGGTAACGCAAGCATGAATGCTGCTATTTTCCGCTTCTTTTTTTACTTTAGCACCTGAATCCGGGAGGCTAGCGCGTGAAAGAAGAAACGGAAAACAGCGCCTAAGAGCCTCCCTGGTGGAGGCTTTTTTTATACACGTAATCCTTCAAGCGGCCCCTGTATTGGCTGCATTTTGCTCTCTTGCCGCCTGGATGCAACTTGAATGATTTTGTGTATATATGAGCGACATATGAATATCGCCACACAACGAGGAAAACCATGTCACATCTCGCAGAGCTGGTTGCCAGTGCAACGGCCGCCATTAACCAGGCTTCAGATGTTGCCGCGTTAGACAATGTCCGCGTCGAATATTTGGGTAAGAAAGGGCATTTGACCCTGCAAATGACAACCCTGCGCGAACTGCCGCCTGAAGAGCGTCCGGCAGCAGGTGCGGTTATCAATGAAGCCAAAGAGCAGGTACAGCAGGCGCTGAACGCGCGTAAGGCTGATTTAGAAAATGCTGCGCTGAATGCACGTCTGGCAGAAGAAACCATTGATATCTCCCTGCCGGGCCGTCGTATTGAAAACGGCGGGTTGCATCCGGTCACACGTACCATCGACAGGATTGAAAGCTTCTTCGGTGAGCTCGGATTTACCGTGGCGACGGGACCGGAAATCGAAGATGACTACCACAACTTCGATGCGCTGAATATTCCAGGCCATCACCCGGCGCGTGCTGACCACGACACGTTTTGGTTTGACGCCACGCGCCTGCTGCGTACCCAGACCTCTGGCGTGCAGATCCGCACCATGAAAGAAAAACAGCCGCCAATCCGCATTATCGCACCGGGCCGCGTGTATCGTAACGACTACGATCAGACGCACACCCCGATGTTCCATCAGATGGAAGGCTTGATTGTTGATACCAACATCAACTTCACCAACCTGAAAGGCACGCTGCACGATTTCCTGCGTAACTTCTTTGAAGAGGATCTGCAGGTACGTTTCCGTCCTTCCTATTTCCCGTTCACTGAGCCTTCTGCGGAAGTTGACGTAATGGGAAAAAATGGCAAATGGCTGGAAGTGCTGGGCTGCGGTATGGTCCATCCGAACGTGCTGCGTAACGTTGGTATCGACCCAGAAATCTACTCAGGCTTTGCCTTCGGTATGGGTATGGAGCGTCTGACCATGCTGCGTTACGGCGTCACCGATCTGCGTTCTTTCTTCGAAAACGATCTGCGTTTCCTCAAACAGTTTAAATAAAGGCAGGATAAAACAATGAAATTCAGTGAACTGTGGTTACGCGAATGGGTAAACCCGGCAATTGATAGCGATGCGCTGTCAAACCAGATCACCATGGCGGGCCTCGAGGTCGACGGCGTTGAAGCCGTTGCCGGTGAATTTAACGGCGTAGTGGTCGGTGAAGTGGTTGAGTGCGGCCAGCACCCGAACGCAGACAAACTGCGTGTCACCAAAGTTAATGTGGGCGGCGATCGTCTGCTGGATATCGTCTGTGGCGCACCTAACTGCCGTCAGGGATTAAGAGTCGCCGTGGCGACCATCGGTGCCGTTCTGCCGGGCGATTTCAAGATTAAAGCCGCCAAACTGCGCGGTGAGCCGTCAGAAGGGATGTTGTGCTCGTTCTCTGAGCTGGGTATTTCCGATGATCATAACGGGATTATCGAACTGCCGGCGGATGCGCCGATTGGTACCGATATCCGCGAATACCTGAAGCTTGACGATAACACTATCGAAATCAGCGTTACGCCGAACCGCGCCGACTGCTTAGGCATCATCGGTGTTGCACGCGATGTTGCGGTACTGAACAAAGCCCCGCTGGTTGAGCCGGAAATCGTCCCTGTGGCGGCGACAGTTGATGACGTGCTGCCAATCCAGGTTGAAGCCGTTGACGCCTGTCCGCGCTATCTGGGCCGTGTGGTTAAAGGTATCAATGTTAAAGCACCAACGCCGCTGTGGATGAAAGAGAAACTGCGTCGTTGCGGGATCCGTTCCATCGATGCCGTGGTTGATGTGACCAACTATGTACTGCTCGAACTGGGTCAGCCGATGCATGCGTTCGACAAAGACCGCATTGAAGGCGGAATTGTTGTGCGTATGGCAAAAGAGGGTGAGACCCTGGTATTGCTGGACGGCAGCGAAGCAAAACTGAATGCGGATACGCTGGTTATTGCTGACCACAACAAAGCGTTGGCAATGGGCGGCATCTTTGGCGGAGAGCACTCTGGTGTGAATGATGAGACGCAAAACGTCCTGCTGGAATGTGCGTTCTTCAGCCCGCTGTCCATTACTGGTCGCGCGCGTCGTCACGGTCTGCACACCGATGCCTCTCACCGTTACGAGCGTGGTGTCGATCCGGCGCTGCAGCACAAAGCCATGGAGCGTGCAACGCGTCTGCTGATTGACATCTGTGGCGGTGAAGCCGGTCCGGTCATTGACGTAACGAACGAAAGTACGTTGCCAAAACGCGCAACCATTACGCTTCGTCGTAGCAAACTGGATCGTCTGATTGGCCATCATATTGCCGATGAGCAGGTGAGCGATATTCTGCGTCGTCTGGGTTGTGACGTGACGGAAGGCCAGGATGAGTGGTTGGCGGTTGCACCGAGCTGGCGTTTCGACATGTCGATTGAAGAAGACCTGGTCGAAGAAATTGCCCGCGTATACGGTTATGACAATATCCCGAATACGCCTATTCAGGCAGGCCTGATCATGGGGACGCATCGCGAAGCAGATTTATCGCTGAAGCGTGTCAAAACCATGCTCAATGATAAAGGCTACCAGGAAGTGATCACCTACAGCTTCGTCGATCCGAAAGTTCAGGCGCTGCTGCATCCGGGTGAAGAAGCGCTGTTGCTGCCAAGCCCAATCTCAATCGACATGTCGGCAATGCGTTTGTCCCTGTGGACCGGCTTGCTGTCTACGGTGGTGTATAACCAGAACCGTCAGCAGAATCGCGTGCGTATTTTCGAAACGGGTTTACGTTTTGTTCCCGATACCCAGGCTAACCTCGGGATCCGTCAGGATCTGATGTTGGCGGGTGCTATCTGCGGCAACCGTTATGATGAACACTGGGACCTGGCAAAAGAGGCCGTTGATTTCTATGATCTGAAAGGCGATCTGGAAGCGGTTCTCGACCTGACCGGTAAACTGGGTGACATTCAGTTCAAAGCTGAAGCCAATCCGGCATTACATCCGGGCCAGTCTGCGGCGATTTATCTGAAAGGTGAACGTATTGGTTTCATTGGGGTTGTTCATCCTGAGCTGGAACGTAAACTGGATCTGAACGGTCGCACTTTAGTGTTTGAACTGGAGTGGAACAAGCTCGCAGACCGCGTGGTGCCTCAGGCTCGTGAAGTTTCTCGCTTCCCGGCGAACCGCCGTGATATCGCCGTGGTGGTGGCAGAAAACGTTCCCGCTGCGGATATTTTATCCGAGTGTAAGAAAGTTGGCGTAAATCAGGTAGTTGGCGTAAACTTATTTGACGTGTACCGCGGTAAGGGTGTTGCGGAGGGTTATAAGAGCCTCGCTATCAGCCTGATCCTTCAGGATACCAGCCGTACACTTGAAGAAGAGGAGATTGCCGCTACCGTCGCCAAATGTGTAGAGGCATTAAAAGAGCGATTCCAGGCATCATTGAGGGATTGAACCTATGGCGCTTACAAAAGCTGAAATGTCAGAATATCTGTTTGATAAGCTTGGGCTTAGCAAGCGGGATGCCAAAGAACTGGTCGAGCTGTTTTTCGAAGAGATCCGTCGTGCTCTGGAAAATGGTGAGCAGGTAAAACTCTCTGGTTTTGGTAACTTCGATCTGCGTGATAAGAATCAACGCCCGGGACGTAACCCGAAAACGGGCGAAGATATTCCCATTACAGCACGGCGCGTGGTGACCTTCAGACCCGGACAGAAGTTAAAAAGTCGGGTCGAAAACGCAACGCCCAAAGAAGAGTGATTTGACGTTCCGCTAAGTCACTTACGCCGCCATCAAAGCGGCAGTGCAAAGCATGACGTATACATACCCTAAATACTTCGAGTTGCAGGAAGGCGGCGACGTAGCTAATCTCCAGGAGCGTACATAAGTACGTGACTGGGGTGAGCGAGTAAAGCCAACGCACATGCGGCTGGAAGTATGACGGGTATAACTAAAAAGGCCGCTCTGCGGCCTTTTTCCTTTCCACTACCGAATCGGCACCGTAAAATCCTCCCATCTCTTTTCAGCAGAATGGAAAACATGCTGACCTTCGCCCATCAACAACAGCGACGAAATGTACGCTGGATATTGTCTCTGTCAGCGCTGATGCTGCTGGCAACGATCCTCAGCCTGTGCGCAGGCGAACAGTGGATTGCGCCCGGCAACTGGTTTAGCGCCCGTGGCGATCTGTTCGTCTGGCAAATTCGACTTCCTCGTACGCTGGCCGTACTGCTGGTCGGTGCCGCGCTGGCGCTGTCCGGTGCTGTGATGCAGGCGCTGTTCGAAAACCCCTTAGCCGAACCAGGCCTGCTGGGCGTGTCTAACGGCGCAGGCGTTGGACTCATCGCCGCGGTGCTATTGGGGCAGGGCCAGTTACCCGGCTGGGCGCTGGGCCTGTGCGCGATTGCCGGGGCGCTGATCATCACGCTTATCCTTCTGCGTTTTGCCCGCCGCCACCTGTCGACCAGCCGTCTGCTGCTGGCAGGCGTGGCGCTGGGTATTATTTGTAGCGCCTTGATGACGTGGGCTATCTACTTCTCAACCTCTTTTGATCTGCGACAGTTAATGTACTGGATGATGGGCGGCTTTGGCGGTGTCGACTGGCAGCAGGCCTGGCTGATGGTCGCGCTACTGCCCGTTTTACTGTGGATTTGCTGTCAGTCGCAGCCGATGAATATGCTGGCGCTGGGGGAGACGTCTGCGCGCCAGCTAGGGCTGCCGTTATGGTTCTGGCGGAACCTGCTGGTGGTGGCCACCGGCTGGATGGTGGGGGTCAGCGTGGCGCTTGCTGGCGCCATTGGTTTTATCGGCCTGGTTATCCCGCATATTCTGCGACTGTGTGGATTAACCGATCATCGCGTATTGCTGCCTGGCTGTGCGCTGGCGGGGGCTATTGCGTTACTGTTAGCGGATGTTGTGGCACGTCTGGTGCTGGCGTCGGCTGAACTGCCTATCGGCGTGGTAACGGCAACCATGGGTGCACCGGTATTTATCTGGTTATTGTTAAAATCCGGGCGCTAGACGTCTGCGGTTCGGACTATGATTAAACACGGAAAATTGATCGCTGACTATTCACCTGGAGATGCTATGCAAGACACTATTTTCAATACCGAAGTGACGACTATCGACGGAAATGTCGTCTCATTACAAGCGTATGCCGGAAAAGTCCTGTTAATTGTTAATGTTGCTTCAAAATGTGGATTAACGCCGCAGTATGAACAACTCGAGAATCTGCAGAAAGCATGGCACGAGCAGGGAGTTACCGTGTTGGGGTTCCCCTGCAATCAGTTTCTCGGTCAGGAACCCGGTAGTGAAGAGGAAATTAAAACCTGGTGCAGTACTACCTGGGGCGTTACTTTCCCCATGTTCAGTAAAATAGATGTCAACGGCGAAGCGCGCCATCCGCTGTATCAGAAGCTGATTGCCGCCGCGCCCACCGCCGTAGCGCCAGCCGACAGTGGGTTTTATGCGCGCATGGCGAGCAAAGGGCGCGCGCCGCTCTACCCGGACGATATTCTGTGGAATTTCGAGAAGTTTTTAGTCGGGCGCGATGGTCAGGTTTTACAGCGTTTTTCACCCGATATGACGCCTGAAGACCCCATCCTTGTGGAACATATCAACGCGGCGCTGGCAAAATAATGTCTCCTTTGATGCAGCTCCAGAATGTGGCGGAATCGACCCGGCTTGGCCCGCTTTCCGGTGAAATAAGGGCCGGGGAGATCCTGCACCTTGTCGGACCCAACGGCGCAGGAAAAAGCACGCTGCTGGCGAGGATGGCGGGGTTAACGACCGGTGAAGGAACCATCGTGTTGGGTGATGTGCCGCTCGATGACTGGCCTGCGGCAAAACTGGCGCAACATCGCGCTTATCTTGCGCAACAACAACCCCCCCCGTTTGCCATGCCGGTTTGGCATTTTCTGACGCTGCATCAGCCTGATAAAACGCGTACCGATTTGCTGCAGGAGACGGCCGACGCGCTTGGGTTGGGTGATAAACTTGGTCGTGGGTCGAATCAGCTTTCTGGCGGCGAATGGCAGCGGGTGCGTCTTGCGGCGGTAATACTGCAAATTTGTCCGCAGGCTAATCCGCACGGCCAACTGTTGCTGTTAGATGAACCGATGAACAGTCTGGATGTTGCGCAACAAAATGCGCTGGACCGCCTATTGGGCCGACTCTGTCAGCAGGGAATTGCAATTGTGATGAGCAGTCATGACCTGAACCATACGTTGCGTCATGCGCACAAAGCCTGGTTACTCAAGCGCGGGAAGTTGCTGGCCAGTGGTACACGCGATGCGGTGCTGACGCCGGCTAATCTCTCTCAGGCTTATGGCGTAAACTTCCGTCGTCTGGATATCGAAGGCCACAGAATGCTCATATCAACCACTTAAGTTAAATGGGCTCTTGAAAACCCCATTATTTCCACGCTAAATTGGCGCAAGAATAAAAAATAGAGGATTCGTCCTGCATGCGTTTTTGGCTTCTTTTTATCACAGCTTTGTTTTTGGCAGGGTGCAGTAGCCATCGCGCTCCCGCACCCAATGCCCGGTTATCGGACTCTATCGCCGTGATTGCCGGTCTTAACGACCAGTTACAGCACTGGCGTGGTACACCTTATCGTTATGGAGGAATGAGCCGGAGCGGCGTGGATTGTTCTGGATTTGTACTGATGACGATGCGCGATAAATTCGACCTGCAATTACCACGCGATACGCGCACGCAGTCAAAGATTGGTACCGAAATTGATAAAGATGAATTGCTGCCAGGCGATCTGGTTTTCTTTAAAACCGGATCGGGTGAAAGCGGGCTACACGTCGGTATTTACGATACCAATAATCAATTTATTCATGCCTCCACCAGTCGTGGCGTGATGCGCTCCTCGCTTGATAATGTCTACTGGCGTAAAAATTTCTGGCAGGCGCGACGTATTTAAATCTCTCGGGTGATGGGGCTGGTCATGTATGAAGCAGCTCCATCATCGCCATTTAAAGTCAACTTTCACTTCTGCTGCTGCACTGACAATAACCCTGTGCATTAAGAGAGTATTTTGCTAAAAATATGATTTATGCCGAGTTATTAAAAAGTACAAAGCTGGATATTAGCTTATAATCAGGATAAGCTAAAAAAAAGGATTCGATTTACTGGCTAAAAAGGGAAAAATGAAAGAGCCTCAATTTGCATCTGATGTGACGTATTTTTCCATCCTTTGCTACAGGATGCCGGATTACACCCATGCAGCGGGGCTGGCACAATGATAGTTTCACTGGATAATCTTTATCATTCTGAGTTCTCTTTTCTTCCTGCGAGAAGTGCAGGAGGCGATCTTAAATACGTAGACATCATCACCCATTTTGTTAGTCCTGACGGCGTAGTGCATATGCCATCAGGGTTGGTCATACCTCGGATGTCGGACGATGAGCAGCGTCGTTTATTTAGCGAAAAACTCGAATTAATCGAAACATGCCAACATTTTTTTATTCAACGCAACATTTCTGCGTGGCTTAATTTAACTCCAGCAGTCGCTAATACTTTATTATTAGATGCAGAATATGCTTCGCGTATTGAACGATTTTCATTTATTGAATTAACCATTAATGAAAGTTTTCCCGAGTTAAACAAGGGTAAAGAAAATCCAATACTGGCGGCATTAGCGGTGCGATTTCCATTAGTCTTGACCAACTTCGGTGCGCCAGGCATATCCACGCGTGCAATTTTTGATGGCCTGTTCAAACGTGTCGTACTGGATAAACACTTTGTTCAACAACGTATTACGCAAATTTCGTTTGAGCCTTTTATGCGCGCCATTCAGGCACAAATATCCCCAGACTGCGAATCAATAATAATCAGCGGCATTGATACGCAGGAGATGCTCGAACGGGTATTGCCCCTGGGATTCAGCGCCATGCAGGGTGCGCTATGGCCGGCTGTCTTACCCGCGCAGATAACCTCATTGATGCAAGGATAACCCTTGCATTTGCCGGTGTTTAACCGTTCGTTAACAGTCTACACTAGAGGCAGGAGGCCCTATGACCCTGTCTTTTACCACCCGCTGGCGTGATGAATTGCCAGCAACCTATACGGCACTTTCGCCTACTCCCCTGAAAAATGCGCGCGTAATTTGGCATAACGATATGCTTGCTGAGCAATCAGGGATCCCGGCTACGTTGTTTAATAGTGAAAATAACGCAGGCGTTTGCGGCGGTGAAACGCTGCTTCCCGGCATGTCGCCGTTGGCGCAGGTCTATAGCGGACATCAGTTTGGTGTTTGGGCAGGGCAGTTGGGTGACGGACGCGGGATCCTGCTGGGCGAACAGCTGCTCGCCGATGGCTCGACGCTTGACTGGCATCTGAAAGGCGCGGGACTTACGCCATATTCGCGCATGGGAGACGGGCGTGCGGTACTGCGTTCGACGATCCGCGAAAGTCTGGCCAGCGAAGCCATGCATTATCTCGGGATCCCCACGACGCGAGCGCTGTCGGTGGTCACCAGCGACACGCCGGTCTACCGCGAAACGGTAGAAGCCGGGGCGATGCTGATTCGCGTGGCGCAAAGTCATATGCGCTTTGGTCACTTTGAACACTTCTACTATCGTCGTGAACCGGAAAAAGTACGTCAACTGGCCGATTTTGCGATTCGCTATTATTGGCCGCACTGGCAGGACGAGGCGGATAAATATCAACGGTGGTTTCAGGACGTGGTCACGCGCACCGCGACCTTAATTGCCAACTGGCAGACGGTAGGGTTTGCGCACGGGGTGATGAACACCGACAACATGTCGATTCTCGGGCTGACGATGGACTACGGTCCCTTCGGTTTTCTGGATGACTATGTGCCTGATTTTATCTGTAATCATTCGGATCACCAGGGGCGATACAGTTTCGATAATCAACCGGCTGCCGCGCTGTGGAATTTGCAGCGGCTGGCGCAAACCCTGTCGCCGTTTATTGCGGCCGACGCACTCAATGACGCGCTGGATAACTATCAACTGGCGCTGCTGACCCGTTATGGGCAGCGGATGCGACAAAAGCTGGGCTTCTTTAGCGAGCAAAAAAACGATAACGAATTGCTCAGCGAACTGTTTAGCCTGATGGCACGGGAAAGAAGCGATTTTACGCGAACGTTTCGTATGCTGAGTCAGACGGAGCAACATAGCGCGTCTTCGCCGTTGCGCGATGAGTTTATCGACCGCGCAGCATTTGATGACTGGTTTGCGCGCTATCGTTCACGTTTGCAACAGGACAATGTGGCGGACGATGTAAGACAGGCGCAAATGAAAGCTGCCAACCCGGCAATGGTGTTACGCAACTGGCTGGCGCAGCGGGCAATTAGCCAGGCAGAGCAGGGGGATTACGCTGAACTGCATCGCTTACACATTGCGTTGCGCACGCCGTATGCCGACAGGGATGATGACTATGTCAGCCGTCCGCCAGACTGGGGTAAGCGGCTGGAAGTCAGTTGTTCAAGCTAACGGGCGAGAAAAACATGCGGCGAGGCGTTAGCCGGGTGCAGGCCAATGTGAAGCTGGGCGCCGTACCAGCGCATCAGCTCATTGGCCTGTAATACGGCTTCTGGCGTCCCTTGAGAGACAATATGTCCGTCATGGAGCAAGATAATTTTGTCGGCCCACAACGCGGCAAGATTGAGATCGTGAAGGACTACGCATACGTGTAACTCCCCCACAGCCGTTAGCGACGTTAACAAACGTAACAGTTGCTGCTGGTGGTAGAGATCTAACGCTGAAGTAGGTTCATCAAGGAATAGCCAGCCGCGCGGCGCGCCGTCGCACCACAACTGCGCCAGCGCACGGGCAAGCTGTACACGTTGCTGCTCGCCGCCGGAAAGCGCGGCGTAGTGCCTGCCAGCTAGCGGTGTACATCCGGTCATCACCATCACCTGAGCAATAAGCGCCGGTTCGGGTTGTTGGGTCCAGGGCGTTCGCCCCATGGCGATCACGGCCTCGACCTGCCAGTCAAAGCCTATCTGTGTTTGTTGCCGCATGACTGCGCGATGGCGAGACAGACTCTGTATACGCCAGTCATTCAGCGGTTTTCCGTTCAGTAAGCAGCGCCCGGCTGTCGGCGTCAGAAAGCCGGTCAGCAGGCGCAGCAGCGTGGACTTCCCCGCACCATTTGGGCCGATCAACGCCACCAGTTCACCCTTTGTCAGCGTCAGTGACACGTCGCGAATCACCGAACGATCCGCCACTTGATAGTGCAGATTTTCGGCGATGAAATGTTCAGCCATGCGGACCTCGCTGACGAAAAATAAGCCACAAAAACCACGGTGCACCGAGAATACTGGTCAACAGACCCACCGGCATCTCAGCGGGCGAAACCGCTGTTCGCGCGAGGGTGTCGGCGATCAACAGTAAACATGCCCCCGCCAATACAGAGCCTGGGATCACCGCCCGATGATCGCTACCAAGCCACATGCGCATCAAATGAGGGATAACCAAACCGATAAAACCAATCACGCCACAGACCGCGACGGCTGCGGCTACTAACAGTGCGCTGCATAGCAGTAAAATGCACTGCACCCGACGGACATCCACGCCAAGATAGTGCGCGTCTTCCTCTCCGAGCTGCAGCAGATTCAGCGTCGGGGATAAACGCCAGATGAAAAGCACAGTGGGCAGCATCAGCGAAGTGACCGCCAGCAGTGTTGACCACTGCGCGGTCCCCAGACTGCCCATCCCCCACAGCGACAACTGGCGCAGTTGCGCATCATTGCTGACCCACGACAACACGCCGACCGCAGCTCCGCACAATGCATTGATGGCAATACCCACCAGCAACAGGCGTGAAAGCGAACCGTCGCGCTGTTGACTGAGAAAAAAAATCACCCCGGTGGCGGCGAGTGCGCCGAGAAACGCCGCCAGCATCGGGGCATACAGCATCAGCAGCGCCGGTAAGGTGACCGGTAATACTACCCACAATGCGACGGCGCAGGCGGCTCCGCTACTGATCCCCAGCAGGCCCGGATCGGCAAGTGGATTGCGAAACAACCCCTGCATCACACAGCCCGCCAGCGCCAGTGAACCGCCAATCACCAGTGCCAGCAGCACGCGCGGTAGTCGAATAGTGAGCCAGATTTGACGCAGCGCGCCATCTCCCTCGCGCCAGAAAAGGCTTACCGGCAGACGCAATGCGCCAAAACCGGTAGCCACAATCGTCATCACGACCAGCGTAGCGGCCAGCATCCACAAAGAGCAGGTGATACGCCAGGGCATCAGGGCAATTGCTCCGCTTTGGCACGCAGTTGCTGGATGGCCTGCGGCGTACGCACGCTAAAACCCAGCAATGCCATATCGTCAATCTGCAACACCTGCTTATTACGACCAGCGGGCGTTTGCGCCAGTCCCGGCAGCGTCCACAGATTATCTTCACCCCCCATCGCGTTGACGCCGTCTTGGGAAATCACCACCAGATCGGGCTGACTGGCAATCACCCCTTCTTGAGACAAGGGTTGGTAACGGGTAAACCCTTGCATAGCGTTGCGCAAACCTGCGGCACGAATGGCTGCATCGGCTCCGGTTTGCTGTCCGGCCGCCATGGCGGTCATTCCGCCGTGATTGAGAATGAACAGCACGCGTTTGTTGAGTTCCGAGGAGGGCAGTTCAGCCAGCGCCTGGCGTAGGGTTTGGCGTAGCGCCTCACCTTGAGCCTGACGATGGGTTGCCTGTGCAATCACCCGGACTTTCTCATCAATCACGCTAAGCGCATTACCTGCCGGTACCGTAACAACGTTGACCTGACTTTGCTTGAGCTGTTCAAGCACCAATGAGGGCTGCGCCTGCGCGCTGGCCAAAACCAGCGTAGGGCGGGTGGCCAGGATCCCTTCGGCATTGAGCTGACGTAAATAGCCCACGTCCGGCAATGCCGTTGCCGCCGCCGGCCACTGGCTGGTGCTATCCCGCGCCACAAGGGATGACTGCGCGCCCAGCGCGAAGACAATCTCTGTCACGTCACCGCCGAGGGCGACCACTTTCTCTTCGGGTGCGGCCTGAGCCGTCAGCGGCAGAAACGCCATCAGGACCCACAGTATCTTCATGCGGCCAGCCCTTTCGGTGCTAACGCGTCGATTTGCGTACGCCATTGCTTCTGTTCTGGCTCGCCCTCCGTACGCTGCCCATACAGCTGGGCGATTTGCGTACCGTCTGCGGCAAACAGTTCCAGGCTGGTGACGTGACCGTCAGCGGTCGGCTTACGCGTGACCCACGTCTCGGCGACGGTCTCTTCCAGCAGATGCAGCGTAAAGGTCGGGTTGAAAATATTCAGCCAGCCTTTCATTGGCACCAATTTTTCTACCACGCCGGTAAAAATCTGCACGCAGCCGCGGTTGCCGACAAATACCATAATTTCGTTGCCATCCTGACGTGCAGTTTCCAGCAATTGGGCCACCGCACTGTTCGTCACTTTGCAGGCCAGATCGTCACCCACCAGGCGAAAGGCCTGCTGACGGGTTAGGTTGTGGCGTTTCAGCAAGCCAAAAAACTGGTGCACATCGGTCATGGTGCGCCACTCTGCATCTACCACCGTAGCGTCTGCGTTAACGCCAGAAACGGCGGTTTCGAGTGTTTGCAGCATCAGCGGTGGGTTTTCCGCAAAGATGAAACGGGTCAGCAGCGAGCCCCAGGCAGCAATATCGGTATGCTGCGTGGTGTAGACCTTTAGCAACGCGTCGCCCTGACTATCGAAAAACTGGATGCTCTGGCGCTCGCCGTGAGCGGTGTTCTCGCTGATGTGAAATGCGCAGGCCCATTGATTCAAGAACAGGCGCAGATCGAGGGCGCGCGGATTCAGAATGAGCCCAGCATGGCCGTTCAGGTGTTGATTCGTAAACGCGCCAATAACTTCATGCACCGCGTATTCATTGCGACAAATGCATTTGGTTTCGCCCACGGCCTCCAGTGCACTGAGGATCTCGCGCACCTCACCGCGCAGGCGCCAGGCGTCATGACCAACGCGCGCAAAGGTCAGTTCAGCTTCGCTGATATGCAACAGACCTGCGATGTCACGGGCGTATTTGCCAGGATGTTCTTTTTTCAGTTCCAGCCAGCGGGTGTAGTAATTCATTGCCTCTTCCTTTCCGATTGCTGCCCCGGTGTCCGGGGCAAAGTGATTACCACTGATAACTCACGAAAATTTTGCCGTTGCGTCCATCTTGTGGAATGCCCTGCGGCGACCAGTACGCTTTGTCAAAGGCGTTACCCAGCACCAGCGTGGTGGTCATGCCTTTCAGCGCCTGCTGCCCCTGGTAGCTGACATAGAAGTCGTTGACCGCATAGCCGGGCTGTTTAGTGTAGCTGTTGCTGATATGGGTTGAACGGTCGGCAAAGGTACCGAGCCAGCCAACTGAGAAACCGCTGTGCGCGACAGGCACGTTTAGCTTGCTGGTGACGGTGTCCGGGTTAATGCTGGAAATATATTCACCGGTGTCGGTGTCTTTGCCGCGCGTGCGGTTATAGGCCAGATCCAAGCTGAACAGATCGGTGGAATAAGTTGTCATCACGTCCCAGCCCCAGATTTTGGCGTTAGCAACGTTGTAGGACATCGTCGTTGCGGCGGCGAAATCGACGCGGGTGGAGATATAGTCTTTCGCTTTCGTGTCAAAATAGCTGGCTTTAAATTCAAGGGCATCGTTCGCCAGCAGCAAATCGTCAAAGCGCAGACCAAAACCATACTCCTGCGTTTCGTTGGTTTCCGGGCGCAGATTCGGATTAGGTACCCAGTAGTTGGTGTAGAAGCGACCGATGGAGAAGTGTTTCGCATCGTTGTACATTTCGCCCATGGTTGGCGCACGGAAGGCCTGGGCGTAAGATCCAAACAGCATCAGCCAGTCGGTTGGGGTTACGGTCATTCCTGCGCGGGACGACCATTTATCGGCATCGACATCTGCGTAACCGTCGCTGCTACCGCGGTAAGAGTCATAACGCGTGCCGCCCAGCAAGGTCACCGGCAGGTCACGCAGGGTGATTTCGTCCTGTAGCCAGCCGGAGCTGAAATCAATTTTCGCCTGTGGGAAACCGGTAGTGGCTCCCGCTGGTTTTTGCTCCTGACGATAGTACTCGCCGCCATATGTCAGCAGATGCGCGGCAAAGGCGTCGCTAAACAGGCGCGTACGGTTATCAATCTTCCCACCGGTGGTGGTTTGCTTACGAAACTCGCCGGTGGCATCCGGGTTTTGTGCGTTAATACGCGCTTCAGACCAGTAAATGCGCGCATCGGCATTCAGCCAGTCATTATCCGCCGGGGCTACCGAGTAGGTCAGTTGGGCATCGCGCTGGATCGTCGAACGGTCGGTCATTGGATTGCTGCTGTCCGCGTCACTGGCCTGCGGGTTTTTAGGTTCCCGTGCATCGTTGTTGTAATAGCGCAGTGAGCCGACCAACGTCTGGGCGTTGTCAATTTTCCAGCTGCCTTTCGCCAGCATATTATTAATCGCTTCGTCGTTCGGCGCGGTGGTGCCGTTACTCTGACGGAGGTCACCCCGGTCACGGCTGGACCAGGACAGCAGTCCGTCCAGCGTATCGCTGCGGCCATACGTGCTGGCACCCATCCCGAGGCTGTGATCCCCCGTGGCAGCGGTACCGAACACGCGATATCCGCTGTTTTTTCCCGCGCCCAGTAGATCGCTGGCATTCGCCGTCTCATAGGCAATGACGCCGCCCAGCGCGCCGCTGCCGTACAGCAGCGCGGACGGGCCGCGCACCACTTCAATACGCTTGATGAGGGCAGGATCGAGGAAGGTGCTGTTGAGGTGTCCGGTGTCAGTGCCTTGACGGACGCCGTCAACCAGTACCAGCACGCCGCGTCGGTCGTAGCCGCGCAGATTGACGTCCTGGCCGTTGGTACGACCGGTGCCGTCAAGAGTCAGGCCGGGGACCCTGCGCAGCAGGTCTGCGGCGGAGCTGGCGGTTTGATTTTCCGGGGCCGTCGCGTCGATGACGCTGACCATCATCGGTGCTTCAAAGGCGCTGCGAGCATTGCCGGTCGCGGTAACGGTCATGTCTTCAACCGCCGCGTAGGCGGCGCCAGGAAGACTGCAGACGATCGCCAGCGCCAGCAGCGATGGGCGCATCCTCGCGGTGTGCAGGTAAGGCATAGCAACTCTCCATTAGAAACTCGAAAAGCGCTGGCTGCCTGGGGATAACCTGGGTGGCTGGCGAAATGTGTGGGGTTATTTCGTTAAAATTAGTTTTCCGGCATGGGTCTGGCGCAGCAGGTAATGCTGCCCGTCATGCTCAATGATCACTCGTCCCTCATTGCCCAGCAGGCTTTTGCTGTCAATTCGACGCTCAGCGACGGGGGCAGGGGGGGGTGTCTTCTTTTTTGCAGGCGTTGCCGTTGTGTTATCCATACGTGACATAGTATTTAAAAATAACAATCAATGTAACAATGATAATCATTATCATCAAAGTAAAAATTTGCGGCAAGCCTTTTTGTGAAAAAATTGTGACGAGAGCGATTTTTGAGCAAAAAAGAGGAAAAAACAGGAGGAAAACAAGGGATTGTCACCGGGTAACATATGCTACCCGGCGAAAAAGTTAGAAGCGGCTATCCACCGCAGCCGCGAGTTTTTCGACCAGCAGTTCGGTATCTTCCCAATTCAGGCAGGGGTCGGTTATGGACTGACCGTAGACCAGCGGCTGACCGCTGACGATTTTTTGTGTCCCTTCGCGCAGGAAACTTTCTGCCATAATCCCGGCAATGGCCGTTGAGCCATTGCGAATTTGCTGACAGACGTCATCACATACTTCCAGCTGGCGGCGATGCTGCTTCTGGCAATTGCCGTGGCTGAAATCGACGACCAGATGCTCCGGCAGCGAAAATTCATGCAGCGTATCGCAGGCGGCGGCAATATCTTCTGCAAAGTAATTCGGCTTTTTACCACCGCGCATGATGATATGCCCGTACGGGTTGCCGCTGGTCTGATAGATAGTCATCTGACCGGTTTTATCCGGTGAGAGGAACATATGGCTGGCGCGGGAGGCGCGAATAGCATCGACGGCGATACGCGTATTGCCATCCGTCCCGTTTTTAAACCCGACCGGGCAGGACAGCGCAGAGGCCATTTCACGGTGGATTTGGCTTTCGGTGGTACGTGCGCCGATAGCGCCCCAGCTGATCAGATCGGCAATAAACTGACCGGTGACCATATCGAGGAATTCGGTGGCCGTAGGGACCCCCAGCTCGTTGACCTGTAGCAGGAGTTTACGCGCCAGCTCAATGCCGTGGTTAACGCGGTAGCTGCCGTTCAGGTCCGGGTCGGAAATTAAGCCTTTCCAGCCGACGACGGTGCGCGGTTTTTCAAAATAGGTCCGCATCACGATTTCCAGGCGTGCCTGGTGTTGGGTGCGCAGCGTCTGCAAGCGCGTGGCGTACTCCAGGGCCGCATCGAGGTCGTGAATCGAGCAGGGACCCACGATCACCAGCAAACGAGGATCTTCGCCATTCAGTATTTTTTCTATCCGGCGTCGGGAATCCGTCACGTGATGAGCGACAGAGGACGACACAGGATGCCGTTGCGCCAGCTCAGCGGGAGTGACCAGATTGTCAATACGCGCAGTACGGAGTTCATCAGTTCGGTTCATTACGTGTCTCAGAAATTTGTTGCTTCAACGGCAGGACTACCGGGAAGTGATGCGCATCACGATAAACCAATCCCTGCTGATTTCAAGTGCGAGGCGTGTCACACCTCGCAAGCCAGAGTTTATGCTAACAAAAAACGAACCATTGCACTAGCGTTCTAGTACATGCGACGATTTAGTCCCATAATATCGAGGATCTTGGTGGCAATTTCTTCTACCGAATAGTTGGTACTGTTGAGCCATGGGATCTTGTTTTTACGGTATAACGCTTCAACTTCGGCTACTTCCATGCGGCACTGGCGCAGCGAGGCATAACGACTGTTTTCTCTACGCTCCTCGCGGATCGCCGTCAGACGTTCCGGATCAATGGTCAGACCAAAAAGTTTGTGTTGCAGCGGTTTTAGCGACGCGGGCAGTACCAGGTTATCCATATCATCGGCAATAAAGGGGTAGTTCGCCGCCCGAATGCCAAACTGCATCGCCAGATACAGGCTGGTTGGCGTTTTACCGCAGCGGGAGACGCCGAGCAAAATAACCTGCGCCTGATCGAGGTTGCGCAACGAAATACCGTCATCGTGGGCGAGGGCGTAATCAATGGCGGCAATGCGTGCGTCGTACTTATTGAGGTTGCCGGGATTCAGTCCGTGCGTGCGATGAGCGATTGGAGTCGGGTCGAGTTTCATCTCATGTTGCAGCGGTGCGACCAGCGCCTGGACGATATCCTGACAGAAGCCCTCGCTTTGCAAAATGATTGCGCGAATCTCCGGCAATACAATGGAGTAGAACACTAACGGGCGTACGCCCGTTTGCTGGTAAATGGCGTCAATCTGGTCTTTCACCGCGCGGGCGCGGCTCTCATTTTCAACAAACGGCAGCGTAATACTGCTGATCGTAACCGGAAATTGCGACATCACTGCGTGGCCCAATACCTCTGCGGTGATGGCCGTGCCATCAGAAATATAAAATACGTGACGATCAACAGCATTATCCATTTTGCTCATCCTGGGGGCAGATATAATTCTCTGAAAGCATAAATTAAAATGCGTCAGAAGCGAATATTGTTGTCGCCATTTTATAAAATGAAACGGTATTTTTATATTTACTGAAAAGTACATTTCATTTTTCGGAACGAATGTTTAGACCGACTGTTTTTGTGGTGATCCCGTGCCGCTCGCGGGTTTGCGCAAATGCGGAAACAATCTGAAAAAATAAAAAATAAAGTTGCTTGAACGATTCACCGTTTTTTTCGCCGCGGTAAATATGCAAAGATAATTACGCAAAATTGAGTTTCCTAACCTCGTTCATATATAAGGATTGTTCGATGTCCAACAATGGCTCGTCACCGCTGGTGCTTTGGTATAACCAACTCGGCATGAATGATGTAGACAGAGTTGGAGGCAAAAATGCCTCCCTGGGTGAAATGATTACTAACCTTTCAGGTATGGGTGTTTCCGTACCGAATGGTTTTGCAACGACCGCCGATGCGTTTAACCTGTTTCTGGAGCAAAGCGGTGTAAACCAGCGCATTTATGAACTGCTGGATAAAACGGATATCGACGATGTCACCGAGCTTGCCAAAGCCGGGGCGCAGATCCGCCAGTGGATTATCGACACTCCTTTCCAGCCTGAGCTGGAAAATGCCGTTCGTGATGCCTACGCGCAGCTTTCCGCGGACGATGCCCATGCCTCTTTTGCCGTGCGCTCCTCCGCCACCGCAGAAGATATGCCTGATGCTTCATTTGCCGGTCAGCAGGAAACGTTCCTCAACGTCCAGGGCTTTGATGCCGTGCTGGTGGCCATCAAGCACGTCTTTGCTTCGCTGTTTAACGACCGTGCAATTTCTTACCGTGTGCACCAAGGTTATGACCACCGCGGCGTAGCGCTTTCTGCTGGCGTTCAGCGGATGGTGCGATCCGACCTGGCCTCTTCGGGCGTCATGTTCTCTATCGACACAGAATCTGGCTTCGATCAGGTGGTGTTTATCACCTCCGCATGGGGCCTGGGCGAAATGGTGGTGCAGGGTGCCGTTAACCCGGATGAATTCTATGTGCACAAACCGACCCTGGCGGCTAACCGTCCGGCTATCGTGCGTCGCACCATGGGTTCGAAAAAAATCCGCATGATCTACGCGCCGAGCCAGGAACACGGCAAACAGGTGACGATCGAAGATGTGCCGCAGGAACAGCGCGATATTTTCTCACTGACGAACGAGGAAGTGCAGGAACTGGCGAAGCAGGCGGTGCAAATCGAGAAGCACTACGGTCGTCCGATGGACATCGAATGGGCGAAAGACGGTCACACCGGCAAGCTGTTTATTGTGCAGGCGCGTCCGGAAACCGTGCGTTCTCGCGGCCAGGTGATGGAGCGTTATACGCTGCATGCGCAGGGCAAAATCATTGCTGAAGGCCGTGCTATCGGCCACCGCATCGGTGCGGGTCCGGTAAAAGTCATTCATGACATCAGCGAAATGAACCGCATTGAACCTGGTGACGTGCTGGTTACTGACATGACCGACCCGGACTGGGAACCGATCATGAAAAAAGCGGCGGCGATTGTCACCAACCGTGGTGGTCGTACCTGTCACGCGGCAATCATCGCCCGTGAACTGGGGATCCCGGCGGTAGTAGGCTGTGGTGATGCAACCGATCGCATCACGGAAGGCGAGAATGTGACCGTCTCCTGTGCCGAAGGTGACACCGGCTACGTGTATGCCGATATGCTCGACTTTAGCGTTAAGAGTTCCAGCGTCGAAACGATGCCGGACCTGCCGTTGAAGGTGATGATGAACGTCGGTAACCCGGACCGTGCATTCGACTTCGCTTGCCTGCCAAACGAAGGTGTCGGGCTGGCGCGTCTGGAATTTATCATCAACCGCATGATTGGCGTGCATCCTCGCGCGCTGCTGGAATTTGATGACCAGACGCCAGAACTGCAAAATGAAATCCGCGGAATGATGAAAGGTTTTGATTCGCCGCGTGAATTCTACGTCGGTCGTCTGACCGAAGGGATCGCGACGCTGGGTGCGGCGTTCTATCCAAAACGCGTTATTGTGCGGATGTCAGACTTTAAGTCCAACGAGTATGCCAACCTGGTCGGTGGCGAGCGTTACGAGCCGCATGAAGAAAACCCGATGCTGGGCTTCCGTGGGGCAGGCCGTTACGTGGCAGACAGCTTCCGCGACTGCTTCGCACTCGAATGTGACGCGGTGAAACGTGTGCGCAACGAGATGGGACTGACTAACGTTGAAGTGATGGTGCCGTTTGTGCGTACCGTGGCGCAGGCCAAGGCCGTGGTGGAAGAGCTGGCTCGTCAGGGTCTGAAGCGTGGTGAGAACGGGCTGAAGATCATCATGATGTGTGAGATCCCATCCAACGCCTTGTTGGCTGAGCAGTTCCTTGAGTACTTCGACGGTTTCTCTATCGGCTCGAACGACATGACGCAGCTGGCGCTGGGTCTGGACCGTGATTCCGGCGTGGTGTCAGAACTGTTTGATGAGCGTAATGACGCGGTGAAAGCGCTGCTGTCGATGGCGATTCGCGCGGCCAAGAAACAGGGTAAATACGTGGGTATTTGCGGTCAGGGCCCCTCTGATCACGAAGACTTCGCGGCCTGGCTGATGGAAGAGGGGATCGACAGTCTGTCGCTGAACCCGGACACCGTCGTACAGACCTGGCTGAGCCTGGCGGAACTGAACAAGTAATACCCTGCCGGATGGTGGCGTAAATGCCTTATCGGCCTACGGTCAGCATTATTCGTAGGCCGGATAAGGCGCGAGAGCGTCGCCATCCGGCATTCATACCTTGCTCAGGCGCTGAATAATATCCTGACGAAGTTGATACTTCTGAATTTTACCGGCGGCGGTGCGTGGTAATTTATCGACAATCACCAGATGTTCTGGATATTTGTATTTTGCTACCCGCTTGCGGCTAAAGAAGGCCACTACCGATTCCAGCGACAGCGAGTGATGTGGCGGTTTAAGCACCACGTAAGCGCACGACCTTTCCCCTAAACGCTCGTCCGGCATCGACACCACGCAGGCATCGTGAATACGCGGATGCTGCAATAAAATGTCCTCAACCTCACGGCTGCTGATATTTTCGCCACCGCGCACGATAATATCTTTCTTACGTCCGGTAATCTTAATGTAGCCCGCCTCGTCCATGCGGCATAAGTCACCGCTGTAGTACCAGCCGTCTTGATCCAGTGCTCTGGCAGTCATTTCGGGTTCATCAAGGTAGCCCATAAACACGTTCGGCCCGCGCGAGGCTTCTTCGCCCTCCACGCCAGGTGGCAGCGTATTACGTGCCTCGTCAACCACTTTAATTTCAACGCCCGCAGCGGCGTAGCCGTCGGTATTCATCATCTGGGAAAGCGAATCATCGAGATTCACCACCGCATGCGGTGAGCTTTCGGTCGAGCCGTAAACGCTTAATAACTTAATGCCGCGCTGCTGACACTCGCGGGCAATTTTCTGCGGAATGGTGGTGCCGCCGCATAAGAAGAAGCGTAATGATGAGAGGTCGTAAGGCTGTTTTTCCACGCAGCACAGCATGTCATAGACGAAGGGCGTAGCGCCGAGGACGCAGGTACAGTGCTGTTGCTCCAGCAGTTCAAGACAGGCGGTTGGGGTAAAAACATCCAGCAGTACGCTGCGTGCGCCAATTAAAAAAGGGGCCGTGACGCCGTGCAGAAAACCGGTGGCGTGCCCCAACGGTGCAGGCATTAAAAAAACATCCTGCCAGTTGAGGTTAAGGCGGGCGCAGTAGGCGCGTTCGCTGGCGAGAATATTGTTATGGGTCAGCATTACTCCTTTTGGCATACCCTCTGTGCCGGAAGTGAACAGCACGGCGGCTAACACGTCGGCGTGCACGCTAACGGTGTGGGTTAACGGGGGGGAGGTCAGAAGCTGGCTTAGCGCCAGCGAAGCAGTTGCCGGGGCCAGTTTATCCACGGCGATAATTTGTTGCAGGTGCGGCAACTGATTCTGTAAGGGCAGGATCAGATCCACCGGGCGAGTCTGTTTAAACAGGGTTGGCGCAAAGAAGAGCTTCGCCTTGCATTTGTTTAGCACCCATACCAGCTCTGCTTCGCGCCAGGCAGGCAGTAGCGGTACGGAAACGGCACCGGTTTTCAGGCAAGCCAGATAAATCACGGTAAATTCACACCAGCCCGGCAACTGGAAAGCCACCCGATCGCCGGGTTGAATGCCGCTGGCTAAAAACCAGGTGGCCAGGCTGCTGGCGGCGCGATCGAGTGCGGCGTAGGTGTATGCATCGCCGTGATTATCGACCACGGCAATTTTATCCGGTACGGCCCGGGCGGTCTGGCTCCAGTAATCGCCCAGTGAGGCGTCACCCCACAGTCCTTGCTGTCGCCAGGCATGACGACGCTCGGCGTTAAACGTTAATCTGACACTCATTGCTTTGTCCCTGGATGATTGCGGCATACGTCTTGCCGGACGGCGACTGGGCCTTATCCGGCCTGCAACTGGCAATATCCGTTATCCATAACGAAAATCGATGCCAAAAGTGCCGAGCGGGTACGTCCATTGTTCAAGTATTGTTTCGCCGCACAGCACCCGACAGGTTCCGCACTCCAGACATCCGGCGGAATCAAAATGGATATTTCCGGCCTCGTCCTGCTTGTACAGTCCGGCGGGGCAGGCATAGAGCAGTTTGCGAAACTCGTTCAGATCCGGGTGGGTGGCCAGAATAATGTGCGGATGTCCTTCATCAACGTTGAATTTATTGACGCCCAGCTTGACGTCAACGTTCACGGTGTTGTCCTGGTTCATAACGCGGTCGCTCCCTTAATGCCGTCTTTCAGTAAGTTCATTAACCCAATGCGTTTTACATGGGGCATGATCCTTTTGCGCATTGGGGGCGTCGGACGTCCGTCAACGGTGAATATTTCGCTCATAATATCCGCCACCATGCGCGGGTACTGGGTGAACAGACGTGGGTTTTCCATCAGTGCCGGGATCTTGCGAAAATGCTGTAACTCATGCATGACGCAACCCTGCTCGAGGGAGCGTTTGTATTCCATCAAGCTGTTGGTGGAGAAATCCTGGCGTTCTTTCGCCGCGATAGCCGTTTTCGCCGCCGCCTCTGCGGAGGCAATGGCCAAATCCATACCGCGGATCGTATACCCCAGATTCAGGCAGAAGCCGGCGGCATCGCCGACGATCATCACACCGTCATTGACCAGTTCAGGCACCATTGCCAGGCCGCCTTCGGGCACCATATGCGCCGAATATTCCAGCAGTTCACCCCCGGCAATCAGCGGACGAATGGTTGGATGCTGCTTAAAGTCTTCCAGCATTTGTGGAACGCTCTTCGTGGTGTGGGCGATATCGCCCAGCCCACAAACCAGGCCCAGAGAAATTGAATCCTGATTGGTATACAGAAAACCACCGCCCATCAAGCCGTTTGACGGGGAACCGGCAAACAGCCAGGCTGCGCCGTCGTTGCCCGAAAGATTGAAACGGTCTGCTATAACCGCGGGTGGCAAGCCAATCAACTCTTTAACGCCGACGGCATAGTGGTGTGCTGAAGCGGGCGGGACCATGCCGAGCGAGCGACCGAGTAGGGAGTTGACGCCGTCAGCGAGGATGACGATGTTAGCCTCCAGAACATCGTCACCGGCCTGAACGCCCGTGACCTTATTACCTTCGCGAAGTAATGCATCGACGCGTACGCCTGGAATAAACTGCGCGCCGGCCTGTTCGGCTTTATCCATTAGCCACGGGTCAAAACGGCTGCGTAAAACCGTGTACGAATCCTGCGTTGCCGCCGTGTTTTTTTCACCATGAAAATCGAGCGTGACGGCGCTTTCTTCGGTTAGAAAGGAGATTTTTTCACGCGTCACTTTGCGTTCGACAGGCGCTTCCTCGGCAAATCCTGGCATGATGCTTTCAAGGCTGTGTGCATAGAGACGCCCGCCGGTCATGTTCTTACTGCCTGCACTGTTTCCGCGCTCGATGACCAGGACGTCCAGTCCGGCTTTTGCCATTACGTAGCCAGCGACCGCTCCCGCCACGCCAGCACCAACCACAATGGCATCAAATTTTTCATCTGACATGCTTATGCTCCCTTCCCGCCGCGAGCGCAGCGGGAGATGTGGATTAAATGAGGGGGGTTAGCGGCTTAACTGTTCGATCAGGGCCGGCACAACTTTGTAGATATCGCCCACCAGGCCGTAATCGGCATAATTAAAGATCGGCGCTTTTTTATCTTTGTTGATGGCGACGATGACTTTTGCACCATTACCGCCGACCATATGCTGGATTTGTCCGGAGATGCCCAGCGTCAGGTACAGGTCAGATTTCAGCAACACGCCGGAAACGCCAATGTAGCGTTCGCGCTCCATCCAGTTTTCGCCTTCAGCAATCGGGCGGGAACAACCGACCTCTGCGCCCAGCACGGCCGCCAGTTTATGTACCATCTCCAGATCGGCTTGTGCCACCAGACCGCGGCCGACGCCCACCACGCGTTTGGCTTTGCTGAGATCCACGCTGCTCAGGGGTTTGGCGCGACGCTCCTGACACATAATTTCATGGCGAGGGGTGATGTACGGCGCAGCGGTAACAGGGCAGGTGTGTGCCGGGTTGGCCTCGTTCGACTCCAGTACGCCGGATGCAAGCGTGATAATGGCCAGCGCGCTATTGAGCTTTTCTTTGCCGAATGCCAGACCGCCATACATGCGGTGTTCAACGAACAGTGCGCCAGCATCAAGACTTACCGAGGTGGCGTCATTCACCATCGCCGCATTGAGTTGAATGCTCAGACGCGCGCCAAGGGATTTCGCGCGCTTGGTGGCGGGCATCAGCAGTAAACCATTGTGATCTTGCAACAGCGAAGTGAAGGTTTCGGCATAGTTTTCAATGCGCTGTAAGCCGGAAGATTGCTCAAGCACGATAATGCTATCGGCCCCCAGCGGCAGAACCTGATTTGCCTGCTCGCTACCTTGCACAATGATATGGACCTGTTCACCCCATTGACGCGCGCCGGTCATTAATTCTGCGTAGCGTTCAGCGTTATCGCTAAATACCCAGACGTTGGCTAATTTACTCATAATGTTTTCTCTCCGTTGGGCTTAATTCAGGGCTTTTTTCAGGTGGTCGGCCAGTTCAGCAATGGCGTCCGCTGAATCATTTTCCAGAATGATGCGTTTACGCTCGGTTTGTGGTGGAACCGTTATTGCCACCAGTTCCGCTAACGGCGGCACAGGCGTCCAGCCAATATCGCTGGCCTGCCAGGGGGTGACGGCTTTTTTCCCGGCGCCAAGAATGGCTTTCATTGACGGAATGCGCGGCGTGTTGATATCTGACGTGACGCAAAGCACGGCGGGGAGCGGGAGTTCAAGCACTTCAATCTCGTCCTCAAGCGCGCGTTCGACCAGAATCCGCTCACCGTGACGTTCAATCTTGCTCACCGCGTTGACGACGGGCAACTGCAGGAGTTCGCCTACCAGCAAGCCCACCTGCTGCGCATAGATATCGCCCGACCCTTCGCCGAATAACATCAGGTCACATTCAATTTTTGTTGCGGCGCAGGCCAGTGCCTGGGCGGTATCTCTGGGCAGTGCATGTTCCAGTTGCGCATCCTGGACCATATACAGGCTGTCCGGTCCGCGGGACAAGACGTCTTTACGCACTTTGGAGTTTTGTAACAGCGAGCCGCCAACCGTTAAGGCGACGATCTCGTCACCTTCAGCAGCCAGTTGCGCTGCGGCTTCGATGGCGTTTAAGTCAAATTGGCTGATTTTGGCTTCTGCTCTGTCGAAATTAAGCGAACGCTCAGGGGTAACGACAATGTCCTGTTCTTCAGGGACCAACTTAAAGCAGGTGACTATTTTCATGGCATCTCCGGTGAATCATGTTCAGATGATGACGGGGAGCGTCATTATCGGCAGTAGGGAAAGGTGACTGAAATTAGTGTGCGGCAGGTGAGGGGCATTTTCGACGGGACAATCTGTTTTCGTTTCCAACAATCTTGCAAAAAAAAGTGCCGTTCGGACGTTTTACTGATCAGCGCTGATTAAACGTCAGGGAGGGTGGCAATAAACAGAAACAGTGAGCAGGACGGGGAAACCGTGAAATGCATCATGTTATTACTCAATATCTGACTATTTGTGTTTCTGTTATGTGAATAGTTGATAGCCAAATAATAACATTTACGCTTTTTATTAATTTCAAAACGTCAATAAGTTGTGCGGATAATACATGATGACCATGCGTACCATCTTGCAGGAGGTACCAATAATTTTGTTTCTTCAGGATGAAGTAACGTTGTATAACATACTCAGTCCCTTTATTTCATCGCTATTATTCATTCAAAATTATCCGGTCTTAAGGTGGAGGTTGTCATGTATCAACGATGTTTTGATAATGCCATGGAAACCCTTTTTGAGCAGGGGAAAACCCCTGTGTTTTCTCGCTTCGTCATCAGCGACGATCCGAACTGGGAGTCAGGCCACCATGTCCACGACAATGAAACCGAACTCATTTATGTCAAAAAAGGTGTCGCCAGGTTTATTATCGACTCGTCACTGTATGTTGCCCACGCCGGCGATATTGTGGTGATAGAGCAAGGCAGGCTGCATGCGGTCGCGTCTGACAGCAGCGCACCGGCTACCACCTACACTTGCGCACTGGCAGGATTCCGCTTTAACGGTTGGCAGGATAACCAACTGCTGCAGGCGCATTCGTGCCCGGTTATCAGCGTCGGGCAGGGAAAGGAGGTGATTAACAGTATTTTTAACGAACTGAGTATTATGCTGCCACGAAGCAAAAATAACCCGACTTCGGCGGCTTATGCAGCTTTCGCCTATGCGTTAACCGTGCTGTATTATGAAAATTTCAAAAATGCGTACCGTTCGGAGCAGGGATACATTAAAAAAGATATCTTAATTAAAGATGTGCTGGTGTATTTAAATAACAATTTTCGGGAAAAAATCACACTTGAACAGTTGTCAAAAAAATTTCGCGCCAGCGTCAGTTACATCTGCCATGAATTTACTAAAGAGTATCGGATCTCACCGATTAATTATGTTATTCAGCGGCGAATGACGGAGGCTAAATTTTCTCTGACCAACACCGAATCATCACTGGCAGAAATTTCGTGGCGAGTGGGATATGAAAATGTCGATCACTTTGCCAAACTCTTTCAGCGCCACGTAGGCTGCTCGCCCAGCGAGTATCGCAAGCAATTTAAAAACAATCTGCTTGAGCAGGAATGTCTGATGCCGGAGATCTAATTAGCGGTTTTCTGCGTGCCCGGTAAGTTTGACGCCTACCGGGCCATTAACGCTTACTTGTTCTGGTAATCTTTCAGGATCTGACGGCCCGCAACGTAAATCATGATTTCATCCGTGCCGCCGCCAATGCGCTCACAGCGTACGTCGCGCCAGAAGCGGGACACGCGAGCCTCATCGGTATACCCCAGACCACCCATAATTTGAATCGCGTCGTCAATCACTTCCATCGCCGTACGGGCGCAGTACAGTTTTGCCAGCGCAGCGCTGGTCCGCAGTGATTGCTTCTGGTCGGCCTGCCAGGCGACCTTCAACACCATATTGCGCATGTTTTCGATTTTAACCGCCATTAACGCCAGTTTTTCCTGGATCATCTGGTTGTGGCCGATCGGCTTGCCGAAGGCAATACGTTGATTGGCATAACGCGCGGCATCTTCGAAGGCGCACTCGGCAAAGCCGGTACTGCGTGCGGCGTTGATCAGCCGCTCCATTTCGAAGTTGTACATCACGTTGAGGAAGCCCATGCCTTCTTCGCCAACCCTATCGCTTTCGTCAACTTCAACGTCGTCGAGGTAGACTTCGCAGGTGCTTAACATGTGCCAGCCGATCTTGTGCAACGGGTTCACCTTAATACCCGGTTTACTGGAGTCGACCCACCACAGCGTAAAGGCTTTCTTCGGATCTTTTGGCTCCGGGTCGCGGGCCAGTATCAGCATGTACGGGTACTCTTTAGCACCGGTAATGAACGTTTTTTGCCCGTTGAGATACACTTTGCCGTTTTTACGCGTGTAACTGGTGGTGGCACTGTTGTTGTCAGATCCGGCACCCGGTTCGGTTAACGCCAGCGCATATGCGGGATCACCGGTTTCCATGGTGCTTTCCGCCGTTTTACGTAACTGCTCGGCGGAACCAAAACGGAGCATGCTGTGAATACACTGCCCGTTAGTGATTAAAAATGCCGGAGCGCCGCATTTTGACACTTCCATCAGCGCCAGCATCTGGGTGACATAATCTGCCGGTATGCCGCCGAACTCTTCCGGCACGCCCAGCATCGAAATACCGTTATCCGCAAGGGCGCGCATAAACTCTTTTGGGTAGGTGGCGGTCTGATCGCAGGTGCGGAAATATTCTTCCGGAAAATGGCTGGTGATCAGTTCGCGAATGCTGGCAAGCAGCAGCTCTTGTTCTTCAGTTAACGAAAAGTCCATTAGGGTACTCCTTTTAATTGGCTGCGTCGGGCAAGACAAAACCCATAGGGGTATTGATAAATAATCTTTCGTCCATCAGTTTTAACTCAGGAGAAATAACCGGGGCGAAATCCATTTTGTCCAGAATATCGTTTTGCAAAGAAACGCCGGGGGCAATTTCTACCAAATGGAGACCATCCTCTTTTAAGGTAAAGACGGCACGTTCGGTGATGTAACGCACCTCTAATCCGCGTTCGAGAGCAATTTTTCCACTGAAGGTTATTTCAGGTAATTCACTGACGAATTTTTTCACCCGACCTTCCTGGACAATATTCAGCTTACCGTCGGCGACGTCTGTTTTCAGATTTCCGGCAGTGAGTGTGCCGCAGAAAATAATTTTCTTGGACGTGGCGCTAATATCAATAAATCCACCGGTGCCCATAATCTTGCCATTGAATTTATGCACGCCGACGTTGCCGTGGCTGTCCACTTCAGCAAAACTCAAATAGCACACATCCAGACCGCCGCCGTGGTAGAAATCGAACTGCGTGGTCATATCCATAATGGCACGGGTGTTAACGTTGGCACCGAAGGCAATGCCTTGCGAGGTTATCCCACCCACTGGACCAGTTTCGACCGTCAGAATAAAGTCGTCGGCGCAGCCTTCTTCACGAGCAACCAGACCAATGCCGTCAGCGATACCGACCCCCACGTTACCCACCGCGCCTTTGCGCATTTCGAACAAGGCGCGCCTGGCCACCAGTTTGCGCTGGTTGAGCGGCAGGGCGATTTGCTGGCTGTCATCAAGGACAAAGTCACCGGAAATAAAACGGTTAACCGGCGCCCCGCCGTACAGTTGGGTCTGATCAGGGTCAACCACCACGATGTCCACCAGATAGCCTGGGATCCGCACCGCTTTGGGGTGTAAGGTGGCTTTCTTGACCATTTTTTGTACCTGCATCATGACGATGCCGCCGTGGTTATGCACGGCCTGGGCAATCACCAGCGCATCGAGGTACATCACCTCATCCTCAAACGTGGCGTAGCCTTCGCTGTCACAGGTGGTAGCGCGAATGAAGGCGATGGTGGGCGCGATGGCCTTGTAGTAGAGGTACTCCTTGTTGTCTATCTCCACCAGTTTGATCAGATCGTCGGTGGTTACGTCATTGAGCTTGCCGCCCTGCTGGCGGGGGTCAACAAACGTGCCGATCCCAATATCACTCAGAATACCCGGCTGGTGGGCTGCGGCTGCACGCAGCGTTTGCGTCAATACGCCCTGAGGATAGTTATAGGCGGCGATTTTATTTTGTTCAGCTAAATCGGAAATGCGCGGTGATTGCCCCCAATGTCCGCATAGCGCCCATTTGACCAATCCTTCTTGTGCCAACGGGCTAATACCCCGGTCGGCGCGATCGCCCAGGCCCGTCGGACTAATTAGCGATAAATTACGCGGAGTTTGACAGGTTTTATATTTTTCGGCCAGTGCGCTAATTAATGTGGTGGCCTCCAGAATGCCGCCGCCGGCGCCTAATACGCAGAGCGTGGCTTCATCAGAAATATAATCAACTGCATCCGCTGCCGATAATACCGGCACCCGACCGTTAATACGTTCAGGTCTGTTAAGTTTCATATAAACTCCAGGTTACAGGCGTGAGGCTGCCTATCGTTTTATTCGATAAAAGATATTAATTTATTTTAAAAATAACTAACCGTCTGCCCGATATTCAAAATAATATGAATAACAGGGCAGGGAGGTTATTTAAAACAGTACTGAAATATTCTGTTATTAAGCCTGATGTAAAATGGTTAGTACGCTGCGCAAATCGGAAACCGAGATCTGCCCGGGCGCTGAGGCTTTTTTCACCGCGCCAAAGGTCGCCGCAGAACCAAAAACTTCACCCGCCAGTCGCGAAATTACGCCTGTTTTGGCCATCGACATAGTAATGATCGGGCGGTCGGCGTAGTGCTCCTGCATCTCAAGCGTAGCGCTAAGCAGCGTCAGGACATCCGTCTTGTTTTGTGGCATCAGCGCAATTTTCGGGATATCTGCGCCCAGTTCCTGCATTTTACGCAGCCGCTGGATAATCTCTTCTGCCGCCGGTGTTTTGTGGAAATCATGATTCGACATAATCACCAGCACCTGCTTCGCGTGCGCATGCTCGACGGTGGCTTTGACCTGTTCATCGCCGGTGAACAGCTCCAGATCGATCATATCCACCAGCCCGCTATCCACCGCCGCACGGTTAAGCGCAATATAGTCTGCAACAGACAGCGCCTGTTCACCGCCTTCTTTGGCGCTGCGGAAGGTGAAAAGTAGCGGCTTATCGCTCATCACGTCGCGGATCGTGCGGGCCGCTTCCAGCACCGCGTCAATGGAAGAGACATCGGCAAAATGGTCAACACGCCATTCCAGGATGTCGAAGTCCGCGTCACGGTAGGCCAGCGCTTCGGTTTTTACCGTGGCGATGTCTTTACCCATTAACGAAACAATGATCTTCGGCGCACCCTCGCCAATCACGAGGTTTCTTACGGTTACGGTTTTCATTGATTACCCTTTAAAAATTCACAGATTGTTGCCCGTCAGGCGGCAAACCCCATAACCTGCTTAACGTATTCCAGCGGAAAATCTTTCCCGGTCCACAATTTGAACTGCTCAGCACCTTGCCATAACAACATGCCGTAACCATCAATGGTTTTGCAACCGGCACGCTGCGCCTGCTGCAGTAACCTGGTCATATGCGGATTGTAGACGCATTCGGTTACCAGCAGATCCGGGCGTAGGAGCGATTCATCGCGAACAATGGATTCGTTTTCCAGTGGTTTCATACCGACTTTTGTGCCGTTGGTCAAAATGTCTGCGCTGGCCAGGGCTTTGGCAAAGGCCTGCTGGTCGGCCAGATCGATAACGGTCACCACGCAGTCGGTGTTGTCATTCACGCGTTTGGCGAACTCAAGCGCCTTGCTAAAGAAATCATCCTGACGGTTAAACAGTTTAATCTCTTTAATGCCCTCAATGGCGGCCTGTGCGCCGATAGCGGTCGATGCACCGCCCGCGCCCAACAGTACCATGGTTTTGCCTTTTATATCGAAGCCGCTTTCCTTAATGGCGCGAATGTGGCCGGTGCCGTCGGTGTTGTAGCCACGAAGATAGCCATTGTCATTGACGATGGTATTGATGGCACCGACCAGTTTAGCGGCCGGGGTTAATTCATCGACATATTCGCACGCCAGCTGTTTATTGGGCATCGAGACGCCGGTACCGCGCATCTTTAACGCTTTCAACCCTTCAATGGCACTCGCAAAGGTTGTGTTATCGACTTCAAATGCCATATAGGTAAACGGCAGTCCGGCTTTTTCCAGCGCCTTATTTTGCATTTCTGGCGACAGACTGTGTCTGATGGGGTAGGCCATCAGGCCAATCAGTTCATATTTTGCAGTAACATCCATTTTTAACTCCTTGTGAACTCTTTATTGAAAATAACTTTCGCCCAACCGCACATCGTTTTTGGGTATATCAAATACGCGGTAGTAACGGATAAAGACGATAATGGCCGTGATAAATGCCAGCAGGGCAAAGACCAGATCGAGCAAAATAATGTATTGCAGGCCGATGTTAGACAGGTATCCGGTGATCAGCGGGATAATGAAGTTGGCAACGCCGCCCATCATCATATAAACGCTGGTGACTTTGGCTTTGCTCTTCGGGAAGAACTCCGACATCACCGAGACGCCCAGTTGTAAAATACCGCCAGCGGCAGAGAACCCGATGAGAAATGAGCCTGCGTTACAGACCAGCGGTGAGGGGTACAAATAGATAACCGCTGCTGTAATCGTTGCCAGCCCGGCGTTAAAGACGTTGGCCCAGATCGGACGGACTAATTTCTTCAGCAGTGCAGCAAAAATAAACACGCAGACCAGGGAACCCATACTGTAGTAAGAGATGGTTTTCAGCGCGTCGGCTTCGGCCATCCCGGCAAAGGCCATGGCGTATTTCGGCATCCACACCACGATGACGTAAAAGGTTGAAAATGCGGCCACGCCGAACATCACTGATGCCACACCTTCCAGCCACACCAGCGGCTTACTGTTCATCTGCGGCAGATCTTTCGCCACACCTGCGTCCACCACTTGGCTGGGGAAGCGACTCTTCAGCAGCATTAAGGTAATCACCACGAACAGGATGCCCGGGACAATGACGGCATAGCCGTACCAGATATGATTCAATAACATGGTGCTGACAACGAGCGGGTAGATCATCTGCCCAAAAGACACCATCGCCTTCACCAGAATAACCGCCGAACCGGACGCTTTGGGGAAGCACTCCATTAACGCCGGATAGCCACCGGTATCCAACGCGGAGTTGGCGACGCCCACACAAACCGCCAGAATAAAAGCAATCATCAGATTTGGGCTGGCGGGAATACCGAAGAAGAACAGCATATAAAGAATGACGCCTAACAGGATAATGGCCCGACGACCAAATTTATCGGAGAGTACGCCAAAGAATAAAATACTGACCAGACGGCCCAATCCGATACCGGAAATTAAATAGGCAATCCCCGCATTGTCGGTAGAAAATTTCTCTGCCAGGGAAGTCATGTTTTGTGCCAGCGTAATGACACTAATGCCATGCAGGAAATAACTGAGATAAATACAGGTTATCGCCAGAAGAAATGGCGTATTAAAAGCCTTGCTCTGAGACATTTCGCATAACTCCTTGCAGATTTTAATAGGGTTCGTTTTCATCGTGATAATATTGATTGCGATGATGATGTCATTACTATACCGAGTGACGGATGCTGTACCTACATAGCATGACGCTTAAGTGACCAGGTATATTGCATAGCAAAGTGTGAAATTAATTCTTCCTGTTGCCGTTTTGCTGTTGTTTTAAATAGTCCGCAAATTATTTTGCAGACGGGGGGAACAATATTGCATCCGTGCTATTCGGCGAGTGGCGCCATTTTTAATGGATACTTTGTCGCCATGCGGCTGCGATAACCAATGAACAGTGCCAGCAAGAAGCCGATGGCAGCCATGCCGGTATCAAACCACATGATATGGGCAATGCTGGATTGTGAGAGTTTTGCCGTAATCAAGGGAATGGTGAAAGTGGCAATACTACCCGCACTGTAATAAATCCCGGTGGCTTTCCCCTTGGCATGCGGGAAGCGCGCCGCCATCAGCGTTAGCCCGATTTGCACCACGCCGCCAGCAGATGAAAAACCGATGACAAAAGCAAACGCGATCACCACCGTTGGCGTAGGGTGCAGGCAGACCGCCAGCAGAGCAATAAACGAGATGAAGGTGTAAAGCATTAACAGCGTCGGTGCGCGTTCGGCCTTCCTCGCCAGCGGGGCGGTGATCAGCACGCACAGTAGCGAACCGCACGTGTAAACGCTCAACAGCTTGATGGATAACGTATAGGACATGCCAGCGACAAACTGACCGTACTGAGCCAGCCACTGGCTCACCAGGTAAAAGGTGGCCATTGAGATGTAGCCGTACAGGGTGTAGCTGCCAAGATCGATCAGGGAACAACGATGCGTAGCCATCGTTGTTTCGGGTGCTTCCTTGACGGTGGGTTGACGTCCCGGATGCGCAGGAAATCGGCAGCGAAATAAAAATATGCCGTTGGAAATCATGATGCCTGCCGCCAGCAGGAAGGACCAACCAAACCAACATTCGCCCCACATCAACAGGCTGATGACCATCGGCAACAGGAACTGGCCGCTGGAGACAAAGGCTTTAATCAGAATATTCGCGGTGCTGGGGGTGCGGGGAAATGCCTCCATCAAGCTGGGGTAAGTTCCCGCATCGAGAAAACTGTTCGCCATCCCGGCTAAAAAACCAAACGCGTAGGCAATGTAAATATTGTGCGTATTGATAATACCCACGAAGAAACAGAGATAGCAGGTCATGCCGAGCAGGATAAACGGCCTGCGCCCATAGCGATCGGAGAGTAAACCCGCCAGTAATAAGACGCTTAATCGACCAATGCCGAGAGAAGAAATGACAATCGACACGCCTGCCGCATTGGTTTGCCACTGTTGTTCCAGTGAGGACATATTGAGGCTCATCAAAATGACCCCCATACCGTGTACCAGATAATTAAGGTACAGCCCTATCGCAGTGGAGAAATAGGTATTTTTCATAATGTGTTACTCAGCGAAGAGGCTAAAGGGTGTGGCGTCGCGGTTTCCTAGCACAAACGCTCGAGATCGTGAGCAAAAAGTTCAACTGCCGTCGATTGATAAATTTTCCAGTCGAGGAAATTATCGTCGTGATACACCGCCTGAAAAGACATCAGGTCGGGGAAAAAACGCATCGTATTATTACCAATACGATTGTTGATTTTTTCGATGATGGCATTAATTCGCAATTTGCGCTTTGCTTTCATTTCTGCACAGCGCCGCACAATGCTCTCTGGTATATCACGATCACCATTTTCCCATTGTTGCCAGGTGGTAACATTGCCATCACCTGCAATATAAATCGCACTTTCTTCAATCGATAGCGCAAAAAGGTGGCGGAATGCCTGCAATTCGAATGCGTTCATCATGTCATCACTTAATAAAAACGGTGGAGTAGTAATAGCATTACTGTGGATATTTCAACTTGAAGAGAGTCACAGTATCTTGTGCAATATTATTTGTTATTAATCTGTGAATACGACGGTGATTGGCCTTTCAGGTCGCGAGTAAAACACCCCTTTCGGCCGATCACATTAACTAAATAACGTAATTCCACTGGCTATTTCCGCAATTGTTCACGTTGTCGCGCCTCTCGATACTTGTCAGAGCAATGGTTGATGGAGAGAGGGGAGTTACAATGATGAGTATTTACAAGGATGCACAACGGCCGGTGCACGAACGCGTGGCCGATTTGCTGGCGCGCATGACACCTGAAGAGAAGTTCGCGCAAATGCATGCGTATTGGCTGGTGCTCTCTGAACAGGGCGACCACCGGGAACGCAGCGACATGAGTGACGAGTTTGCCGGTGTGAGCGGTCAGGCGGCACTCACCGAGCGACTGAGAATGGGTGTTGGACAGATTACGCGCCCGCTGGGTACCCATATCGTTGAGGCAAAAACGGGCGTGCGGGCGGCAAATCGTTTACAAAAGATGTTAGTGGAAGAGACGCGACTGGGCATTCCCGCGCTGTTTCATGAGGAGTGCCTGGTGGGGTTGTTATGTAAAGATGCCACCCTGTTTCCCTCGTCGCTGAACTACGGTTCAACCTGGGATCCTGAACTGGTCAAGCGTGCCGCCAGGCAGATTGGCCTGGAGGCGCGTTCAACCGGATGCCGCCAGGGGCTGGCACCGGTGCTGGATGTCTCACGCGATGTCCGCTGGGGTAGGACGGAAGAAACCTTTGGTGAAGATCCATGGCTAGTGGGGGTAATGGCCTGTGCCTATGTGCAGGGCTTACAGGGCGAAAAACGCGATGTGCTGGCGACGCTGAAGCATTATGTCGGGCATTCGTTCAGCGAAGGTGCGCGCAACCATGCGCCCGTGCATCTGGGATTCTGTGAGCTTAACGATACCTTCCTGCTGCCGTTCGAGATGGCGGTTAAATTGGCCAATGCCGGATCGGTAATGCCTGCCTATCATGATATTGATAACCAGCCGGGGCACAGTGACAATTATCTGTTAACCACCGTTTTGCGCGAGCAATGGGGATTTGATGGGATTATTGTGGCGGATTACGGTGGTGTGAGTTTGCTGCATCAGCATCATGGCGTGTCGCATGATGCTGCGCAATCTGCAGCGCTGGCCTTTAATGCCGGGTTGGACGTTGAGTTGCCGAAAGACGACTGCGCCCGCCATTTAGCTACGGCGGTTGAGCGTCGACTGATAACCATGACCAAAGTCGATGAGATTGTCTCCCGCATCCTGACGGAGAAATTCCGTCTTGGCCTGTTCGAACAGCCGTATACCGATGTGTCCGCGATTGACCTACAGTCCGATGAAACACGCAAGGCCGCGCGTGATGTTGCCACGTGCTCGATAACGCTACTGGAAAATAACGGTATTTTGCCGCTGCAGGGCAGACCGCGCGTTGCGGTGATCGGCCCCACGGCGGACGACCCGCTGGCGCTGCTCAGTGGTTACAGCTTCCCGGTGCATCTGATCATCAGCGATATGGCTGACAGCGCCGAGCAGGTGACGACCCCGCTGGCCGCGCTGCGCCACTATCTGGGCGATGACCATATCGACTATGCGAAGGGCTGTCATATCATAGAGAAACGGTTGGCGGGCGCACCGGTGTTTCCCGGTGACAGCAGTGGCAAACCGATGCAGTCCTCCCCGGTCTCCACTGACCAACGTTTGATTCCTGAAGCGGTTGCCGTCGCCCGTCGCAACGATGTGGTGGTGGTCTGTGTCGGCGATCTGGCCGGACTTTTCCAGAGCGGCACGGTGGGAGAAGGCTCGGATACAGACAGCCTCACTCTGCCGGGTGTACAGCAACAACTACTGGAGGCTCTGGTGGCGACGGGTAAACCGGTTGTTGTGGTGATGACAGGCGGCAGGCCATACAACCTGCAGGGGCTGGAGGACAATGTCGCCGGGCTGTTAATGGCCTGGGCACCAGGTCAGGAAGGAGGCTGGGCTATTGCCGATGTGCTGACCGGACGGGCTGAGCCGCTGGGCAGGCTGGTGGTTAGCGTGCCGAAAAGCGCAGGTGCTATGCCCTATTACTACAATCACAAACTGAAAAGCGGCGGAACGCCGTTTGCGTTCCACTTTGGATCCCGCTATCCCTTCGGTTACGGCAAAGGCTGGACCGAGTTTGCCTGTGAAGGAATAGCAGCGCTGGCGAAGGATGTCCCGGTGGAAGGCGAGATTGCTTTGCAGGTAAGGTTAAGTAACCGTGGCGAGCGCAGGGGAAGTGAAGTGGTGCAGGTGTATGTCCACGATAAAGTGGCTTCGATGGTACGCCCCGTTAAAGAGCTGAAAGCGTTTCAACGCCTCACGCTGGAGCCCGGTGCACGCGCGACGCTGACCTTTTATGTGCCGGTGGATATGCTTAACTTCACCCGCCGGGATGGCAAACGGGTGGTTGAACCTGGCGAGTTCGACCTGATGGTCGGGAATTCATCTGCGAACATCTGGGCGAGCACGACGGTCAATGTGGTTGGTACGCTACAGATTATGCCGAAGAATTGGCAGATGATGAGCCGCTGCGTGGTGAGCTGCGAGTAAATGTTAAAAAAAAGCCCATCGTGGGAGATGGGCAAAGACTACACACAGCAATTCGTTGTTTCACTCAGGGGATTTCCATGCTTATAAATCAATGTGTTGATCTAAAGCCTTGAGACAATAGTAGGCATGTCGATTTTTCACGTCGATCAGATTCATCTCAATAGTTTAAAAACTGTAAAGAAATTGCGACACAAATGAGAGTTTTAAGGCAGGAGGCGTGGGATTGGGGCAATGAGTGCTGAAGCATCAATAAGCAGCGTTAAACAATCAGGCGGCGATGCCGCCTGATTTCAGGGTTATTTGTTGTTTTCGATTTCAGCGATTTCTTCGAGGATTTCGTCCGGATCGTTACCTGGAGCCGGGGCTTCGTTCACCCAAGCAGAGAACAGACGCCAGGATACCGCCAGGACCACTGGGCCGATAAACAAGCCAATCATGCCGAAGGCAATTAACCCGCCGATGACACCCGACAGGATGAGGATCAGCGGTAAATCGGCGCCCATACGAATCAGCATCGGGCGGATTACGTTATCCAGCGTGCCGACCACGGCACTCCAAACCAGCAGCACCGTGCCCCAGGTGGAGTCCCCCGTCCAGTACAGCCAGATAATGGCCGGGATTAGCACCGGTAGAGGACCCAACTGCACCAGGCAGGACAGGATCATCAACACCGCCAGCAGCGTGGCGTACGGCACACCCGTTACCGCCAGACCAATACCCCCGAGAACGGCCTGCACCAGTGCGGTGACGACCACACCCAATGCCACCGCGCGGATCGCTTGTGCCGCCAGCAAAATAGCAGCATCACCACGCTTAGAAGCCAGGCGACAGGCGAAGTGACGAATCCCTAATGCCACCTGCTCGCCGCGCCAGTAGAGCAGGGCGCTGAACAGCAGCATCAGGCCACAGTGCATCATAAAGCGACCAATGTGCGCGGCCTGACCAACAAACCAGGTCGTTGTGGAACCGATATAAGGACGCACTTTGGCCATAATTGCCGCGCCGCCCATATCCAGCAGGCTGTGCCATGCGCTATAAATTTTGGCACCCACTAACGGAATACTGTTCAGCCATTCCAGGTCCGGCAACGTCATATCGCCCGCGGTTACGGCATGGATCAACGGTCCGCTGCCATCAACAATACTGTTGACCAATAGCGCGATGGGAATGATAAACAAAAGGACCAGCAGCAGGGTCATTACCAGCACGGCCAGAGAGCGGCGTCCCCATAACAATTTCTGTATGCGTAGCAAGATAGGCCAGGTCGCAATGACCACGGTTCCAGCCCATGCAAAACCAAGGATAAAGGGCTGCACTATCCATAAACAGGCCACAATTAGGATGGCTAAAAACAGCACCGAGAGCAGCACTTGTGCGATATCCCTGGGCTGACGGAAATTTACCATAAATACTTTTTCACCTTTTCTGTACGTCAGGACGTTGACGCGACGTGAACGCTAAAACCCCACCCTATAATGATGAGCAATTTCAGCGGTTTTTAACAGGCAGATTCTGCCTTTAAATCTGCCGGGCGTATTAGAAAAAAATGTGATACAACAAACAAAGCAACACGCAAACGATTAAATTCACAACACAGACCGCAGGAAAGGGTCACTATAATGATTCCACAAATTTCTCAGGCACCTGGTGTCGTTCAACTGGTGCTTAATTTTTTGCAGGCGCTGGAGCAGCAAGGGTTTACGGGCGACACGGCAACGAGCTATGCCGATCGCCTGACAATGTCGACAGATAACAGCATTTATCAGCTTCTTCCTGATGCCGTGGTTTTTCCCCGTTCAACGGCGGATGTGGCGCTGATCGCCCGTCTGGCGGCAGAACCTCTCTTTTCCTCGTTGATTTTTACCCCGCGTGGCGGCGGCACGGGTACCAATGGTCAGGCGCTGAATCAGGGCATTATCGTGGATATGTCCCGTTATATGAGCCGCATTATTGAAATCAATCCGCAGGAAGGTTGGGTACGGGTCGAGGCCGGGGTGATCAAAGACCAGCTTAACCAGTATCTAAAGCCGTACGGCTATTTCTTCGCACCAGAATTGTCGACCAGTAACCGGGCAACGCTTGGCGGGATGATCAACACCGATGCGTCCGGACAGGGCTCGCTGGTATACGGTAAAACCTCCGACCACGTACTGGGCGTACGTGCGGTACTGATGGGCGGCGATATCCTTGATACGCAGCCGATGCCAGTGGAACTGGCTGAAATGCTCGGTAACACCAATACCACCATCGGGCGCATCTATAAGACCGTTTACCAGCGCTGTCGCGAAAATCGTCAGCTGATCGTGGATAAGTTTCCGAAGCTGAATCGGTTTTTAACCGGCTACGATCTGCGGCACGTCTTTAACGATGAGATGACCGAATTTGATTTAACCCGCATCCTCACCGGTTCCGAGGGCACGCTGGCATTTATTACCGAGGCTCGCCTCGATATCACGCCATTGCCGAAAGTGCGGCGGCTGGTCAACGTCAAATATGACTCATTTGATTCCGCTTTGCGCAATGCCCCGGTAATGGTTGACGCGCGCGCGCTGTCGGTAGAAACCGTGGACTCCAGGGTGCTGAATCTGGCGCGCGAAGACATTGTCTGGCATTCGGTTAGCGAACTGATTACCGATGTACCGAATAAAGAAATGTTGGGACTGAATATCGTCGAGTTTGCCGGTGACGACGAAGCATTGATTGATGAGCAGGTCAGCGCGTTGTGTGAACGCCTGGACGGTTTAATTGCCCGTCAGGAAGCTGGCGTCATTGGCTGGCAGCTGTGTACTGAGCTGGCGGGCGTGGAGCGTATCTACGCGATGCGCAAAAAAGCCGTCGGTCTGCTGGGTAATACAAAAGGGGCCGCCAAGCCGATTCCGTTCGCGGAGGATACCTGCGTACCGCCTGAACATCTGGCGGATTATATCGCGGAGTTCCGCGCGCTGCTTGACGGCCACGGCCTGAGCTATGGCATGTTTGGTCACGTGGATGCCGGAGTGTTACACGTCAGGCCGGCGCTGGACATGTGCGATCCGCAGCAGGAAGTGCTGATGAAACGCATTTCTGATGACGTGGTGGCATTGACGGCAAAATACGGCGGCCTGCTGTGGGGCGAACACGGCAAAGGATTCCGCGCGGAGTACAGTCCGGCTTTCTTTGGCGATGAATTGTACGGTGAACTGCGCAAGGTGAAGTCGGCGTTTGACCCGCAAAACCGACTGAACCCTGGTAAAATATGCCCACCGGAAGGCGTCGATGCGCCGATGATGAAGGTCGATGCGGTTAAACGCGGTACCTACGATCGCCAGATCCCACTGGCCGTAAGGCAGGAGTGGCGTGGGGCGCTGGAGTGTAACGGCAACGGGTTATGTTTTAACTTCGATGCCAACAGCCCCATGTGCCCGTCGATGAAAATCAGCATGAACCGAATTCACTCCCCCAAAGGACGCGCAACGCTGGTACGGGAATGGTTACGCCTGCTGGCTGACCGCGGCATCGATCCGGTTCGCCTGGAAAAAGAGTTACCGGAAAAAGGTGCCAGCTTGCGCACGTTAATCGCCCGCACGCGTAACAGCTGGCATGCGCGCAAGGGGGAGTACGATTTCTCGCACGAAGTCAAAGAGGCGATGTCCGGCTGTCTGGCATGTAAAGCGTGTTCCACGCAGTGCCCGATCAAAATTGACGTCCCGGAATTTCGCTCTCGCTTCCTGCAACTGTACCACACGCGTTATTTACGCCCGCTGCGCGATCACATGGTGGCAACCGTCGAAAGCTATGCGCCGCTAATGGCGCGTGCGCCAAAAACATTCAACTTCTTCATTAACCAGCCGCTGGTGCGTACGCTGGCCAAAAAGCATATTGGCATGGTGGATTTGCCGCTACTGTCCGCGCCGTCATTACAACGTCAGCTGGTCGGGCACCGCTCCGCCAATATGACGCTGGAACAGCTCGAGCTATTGAGTCAGGAACAGAAAGCCCGCACTGTGCTGGTGGTCCAGGATCCGTTCACCAGCTATTACGATGCGCAGGTGGTAGCTGATTTTATCCGCCTGGTGGAAAAACTCGGTTTACAGCCGGTCCTGCTACCGTTCTCGCCTAATGGCAAGGCGCAGCACATTAAGGGCTTCTTAAACCGTTTTGCCAAAACGGCGAAAAAGACCTCTGAATTTCTCAATCGGGTGGCGACGTTGAACATCCCAATGGTCGGCGTCGATCCGGCGCTGGTATTGTGCTATCGCGATGAATACAAGCTGGCGCTTGGCGATCAGCGTGGAGACTTCCATGTACTGTTGGTGAACGAGTGGCTGTCAACTGTCCTGGCCTCTCAGCAGCCTGCCGCTGTTGCGGGTGAGCCGTGGTATTTCTTTGGACACTGCACCGAAGTAACGGCCCTGCCGGGTGCGCCAGCGCAGTGGGCGGCCATTTTTGCCAAATTTGGCGCGCAGCTGGAAAACGTCAGTGTCGGGTGCTGCGGCATGGCGGGCACGTACGGTCATGAAGTGAAGAATCACCAGAACTCGCTGGGCATCTATGAGCTATCATGGCATCAGGCGATGCAGAGACTACCGCGCAATCGCTGTCTGGCTGCGGGATATTCTTGTCGCAGCCAGGTGAAACGCGTGGAAGGCACGGGCGTTCGCCACCCATTACAGGCACTGCTGGAGATTATTGGATGATCTGGAAACGTGAAGTTTCACTCGAGGCGCTCAATGCCATGGGTGAGGGAAATATGGTTGGTCTGCTTGATATTCGTTTTGAGCACATTGGTGACGATACGCTGGAAGCCACAATGCCGGTGGATCACCGGACCAAACAGCCTTTTGGCCTGTTACACGGTGGCGCGTCGGTGGTGCTGGCCGAAAGCATTGGCTCGGTGGCCGGCTATTTATGCACTCAAGGTGATCAAAAAGTGGTGGGTCTTGAGGTCAATGCCAACCATATCCGTTCCGCGCGGGAAGGGCGAGTGAGAGGGGTGTGCAGCGCGCTGCATACCGGTTCTCGCCATCAGGTCTGGCAAATCGAAATCTTCGATGAGCAGGGACGGTTGTGTTGCACATCGCGTCTGACGACCGCTATTTTGTGATGCATGTTGCTTTTGGTCATTATCTGCGCAGGGAAAGGTGCTATACTGTGCAGGTTTTGAACACAAGCGAGGATGATATGTCTACCCAATTAGACCCGGCCCAACTGGCAATAGAATTTATACGTCGTGATAACAGCGATCTTTCACCGGCTCAGTACCTGAAAAGACTGAAACAATTAGAGCTGGAGTTTGCTGATTTACTGGCGCTTTCTTCGACTGAACTCAAAGAAGAAATCTATTTTGCCTGGCGGCACGGCGTTCATTGATTCCAGTATGCTTATCGTGATGAAAACCCCGACACCAGTTCGGGGTTATTTTTTGCCTTAAATCGGATTTACCATTTCATCTCCCCGGTATTGACCTTCGCACTCAGCCCCAGCGAGCTTTCGTCCGCAAGCCCTGGCCATGCCGCCTTCATCGTTTTAATCACATATGTAGACCCTTTTTTTGCGCCCAGCGCCTGCTCAAAAGCGTGCAAGTAATCACCGGTGAAGCGGATCGCTTGATCGCCTGCCGGGCGTTCGCCGATGTAGTGACCGGGGATCACCTCGTTTGGGCGTAAGGTTTGCATTTCGCTCAGCACGTTACGCCATGCGCGACGCTGTTCAGGAGATTGTGTGTCCGCGGTCCAGACATGAATACCGGAAGCCACGCCGGTGCCGCCGAGGATCGCCCGGTTAGCCGGGATCCAGACGTAGGCCGCGTAATCATTCGAGTGGCGCAGTTCCAGCGTTTCACCATCAATGGTAAAGCGTGTCTGCGTCGTGACCTGCGGCACGATGAGCGTCGTTGGTGCGCCGTCTTTCATCTGCGGGCCCCAAAACTGCAGTTTGGCGTCTTTGGTGGCACGAATGTGCTCCACGACGTGCGGTGTTGCCAAAATCTTTACCTCGGGAAAGGCGTTAACAATCGACTGCAGACCAAAATAAAAATCCGGATCGCCGGAGGTGATCACGATGGCCTGCAGTTTTTTGCCGCTGTCGCGAATCATCTGCACCAGCTTTTCACCGTCTTTGGTGCTGAATTGCGCATCAAATAAAATGGCCTCTTTCGGGCCGGACACCAGCGTTGAGGATACCGGGAAAATAGCTTTTTCCTGGGGATTGTAGACGTCAAGCTGGAGTGGCGCGGCGAATACCGGCGAGGCAAACAGAGGTAACAGCAGGGCCAGGGTGTTCACTTTCATGGGGGATAACCTTTTGCAGATGAAATGTCTTTTTCTTGTTCTTTATTTTACGGATATTTGGATCTGTTAGAATTCCTCTATCAGGACATGCTGAGTTTCATAAAACGATCGGATGGGATGCAATGGACAGAGTCATGGCGGCAACGGTGTTTAACCACATCTGCGATTTGGGCAGCCTGAGCGCCGCAGCGCGCGCGCTGGGGCTTTCCCGTCCGATGGTCAGTCGCTATCTCGACGAGATGGAAAAATGGGCGGGTGCAAGGTTAATCCACCGTTCATCGCGTCGGCTGACCATTACGCCCGCGGGGGAAGAGGCGTTAGTGAAGACACGCTCGCTGGCGCAGCTGTCGCTGGATATCAGCGCCGCCAGCGCAGCAGAGATTCCTTCCGGCACGCTACGTGTGGCTTGCGCGCATTTTACTGCGATGCATATTTTGGCGCCGGTACTGCCCGTTTTTCTGGCGCGTTTCCCTGAACTGCGCATTGAGGTTGAGATTAACAATCAACCGGTGAGCCTGGTCGGTGAACGTATTGATACGGCGATTCGCATTACGGATAATCCTGAACCGGGTACTATCGCCCGTCGTCTGGGTGACTGTGAGTCGGTGTTATGCGCCTCTGCGGACTACCTGCGCCAGCATGGCATTCCGCAAACCCTGGACTGTCTCGCCCAGCATAATTGCCTTTACTACAGCGGGTTTGCCGGAAAATCATGGCACTTTGATGATGAGCAGGGCAATGCTGTATCGGTGGCGATAAAGGGAAATCTCAGCGCGGGGATCTCTGCGCTATTATGTGAGTCGGCGCTGGCCGGTATGGGTATTGCGGTGGTGCCGGAACAAGAGGCGCGTGAAGGGCTGGCTCGCGGCCAGTTGATCCGACTTCTACCCCAACTCAAGCCGCGACGTCTGCCAATTTACGGCTTATACCTGTCGCGTGAGCATCAACCGGCAGGGCTGCGTCTGTTATTGGATGCCCTGCATGAGATTCTGGTCTGAATATGTGAGCTGCGTCCGCCTGTAAATCAGACAAACCGCAGTTTGTGTTAAAAACACGGCGTCAGGTCGTGAGAGTATTCTTATCGCCCCTTCAAGAGCTAAGCCATCGTGAGTGCCGGAGATAAGCGCCGGATGGGGTCGGAACCCTTAAGCCTGCTAATAGAGCAGCCTTAAGGGTTTTTTATTGTCTGTCTGCGCCGTTTGCATGCGGTTACCTCTATTTCTCCGTCTTTCCCCTATCTCTTAAATAGACATTTTCTATACATCTTTTTGCGTTTTACCTTGCTGAACGATTAACGGTTTGTAACCCATTATTTATCAAAGCATTGAACAAAATAATCGCTCTCTGTAAACCCTCGCCGCAGGGTCTATGCTTAATAAAAGTAACCAAAAAGGGCGGTTAACCCGAATGCCCCTGCTGATCAGGGGTTGAAGTGATAATCATTATCACTAACATGGTGTTGTAGCGTGCAGGTTAATGACTCGAGGTAACCCTATGGAATTGCATTCAGGAACATTTAATCCGAACGATTTTGCATGGCGTGGGTTGACGTTAACGCCAGCCGCAGCGGTGCATATTCGTGAGCTGGTGGCAAAACAGCCCGATATGCTGGGCGTACGGTTAGGCGTGAAGCAAACAGGATGTGCGGGGTTTGGCTATGTGCTGGATACCGTCAGCCAACCGGAAAAAGACGATCTGGTGTTCGAAACCGATGGCGCGAGGCTGTATGTGCCGTTACAGGCGATGCCGTTTATTGACGGAACCGAAGTCGATTTTGTTCGTGAAGGATTAAATCAGTTATTTAAATTTCATAACCCGAAAGCCCAGAACGAATGCGGCTGTGGCGAAAGTTTTGGGGTATAGGCGGTACTATGTCGCGTAACACTGAAGCAACTGACGATGTCAACACCTGGGCTGGCGGACACCTCAATTATAAAGAGGGGTTCTTCACCCAACTAAAAACTGATGAACTGGCGAAGGGCATCAATGAAGAGGTCGTACGGGCGATTTCCGCGAAACGCAACGAACCGGACTGGATGCTGGCATTTCGCCTGGATGCGTTTAAGGCGTGGCTGACGATGGAGGAGCCGCACTGGTTAAAAGCGCATTACGATAAGCTGAATTATCAGGATTACAGCTATTACTCCGCACCTTCCTGCGGCAACTGCGATGAGACCTGCGCCTCCGAGCCGGGAGCGGTACAGCAAACGGGCGCGAATGCGTTTTTAAGTAAAGAGGTTGAGGACGCTTTCGAACAACTTGGCGTGCCGGTACGTGAAGGGCGAGAAGTAGCGGTTGACGCCATTTTTGACTCGGTATCGGTGGCGACCACCTATCGTGAAAAGCTGGCGGAGCAAGGCATTATTTTCTGCTCGTTCGGTGAGGCCATTCATGATCACCCGGAACTGGTGAAAAAATATCTCGGCACGGTGGTGCCGGGCAACGACAATTTCTTTGCCGCGCTGAATGCAGCGGTTGCCTCAGACGGTACGTTTATCTATGTGCCGAAAGGCGTGCGCTGCCCAATGGAGCTTTCCACCTATTTTCGTATAAATGCGGAAAAAACCGGGCAATTTGAACGCACTATCCTGGTGGCGGATGAAGGCAGCTACGTCAGCTACATTGAAGGATGTTCTGCTCCGGTACGCGACAGCTATCAGCTGCACGCGGCGGTGGTGGAAGTGATCATCCACAAAGATGCTGAAGTGAAATACTCGACGGTGCAAAACTGGTTCCCTGGCGATGGCAACACCGGCGGCATTCTGAACTTCGTGACCAAACGTGCACTGTGTGAAGGCGAAAACAGCAAAATGTCGTGGACCCAGTCGGAAACTGGCTCGGCCATCACCTGGAAATACCCCAGCTGTATTTTGCGCGGCGATAACTCCATCGGCGAATTCTACTCCGTTGCGTTGACCAGCGGTCATCAGCAGGCCGATACCGGCACCAAGATGATCCACATCGGCAAGAACACCAAATCGACCATTATCTCGAAAGGGATCTCCGCCGGGCACAGCCAGAACAGCTATCGCGGCCTGGTAAAAATCATGCCGACGGCCACCAACGCCCGTAACTATACCCAGTGTGACTCGATGCTGATTGGTGCGGACTGCGGGGCGCACACCTTCCCGTACGTAGAGTGTCGCAACAACAGCGCCCAGCTTGAACACGAAGCCACCACCTCACGTATTGGTGAAGATCAGCTGTTCTACTGTCTGCAGCGCGGTATCAGCGAAGAAGACGCCATCTCGATGATCGTCAACGGGTTCTGTAAAGACGTGTTCTCTGAACTGCCGCTGGAGTTCGCTGTTGAAGCGCAAAAACTTCTCGCCATCAGCCTTGAACACAGCGTCGGTTAAAATTTAAGGAAAGCACATGTTAAGCATTAAAGATTTACAGGTCAGCGTCGAAGAGAAGGCGATCCTGCGCGGGCTGAGCCTGGAGGTCCGCCCGGGTGAAGTTCACGCCATTATGGGGCCGAACGGTTCAGGAAAAAGCACGCTGTCGGCAACATTGGCCGGGCGTGATGATTATGCCGTCACCGGGGGAACGGTGGAATTTAATGGTAAAGATTTACTGGAACTGTCGCCGGAAGACCGGGCTGGTGAAGGCATCTTTATGGCGTTTCAGTACCCGGTAGAAATCCCCGGCGTCAGCAATCAGTTTTTCCTGCAAACCGCGCTTAATGCAGTGCGCGGTTACCGTGGCGAAGACGCGCTGGATCGATTCGACTTCCAGGATTTGATGGAGGAGAAAATCGCGCTGTTGAAAATGCCGGAGGATTTGCTCACCCGCTCGGTAAACGTCGGTTTCTCCGGCGGTGAGAAAAAACGCAATGATATTTTGCAGATGGCGGTGCTGGAGCCTCAGCTGTGCATTCTCGACGAGTCTGATTCGGGGTTGGATATTGATGCGCTAAAAATTGTCGCTGATGGCGTCAATTCGCTGCGCGACGGCACGCGTTCATTCATTATTGTCACCCACTATCAGCGCATCCTCGACTATATCAAACCCGATTACGTCCATGTTTTGTATCAGGGACGCATTGTTAAGTCCGGCGATTTCACGCTGGTTAAACAGCTGGAGGAGCAAGGATATGGCTGGCTTAGTGAACAGCAGTAATGTGCTGCAGCAGTGGCATCACCTGTTTGAGTCGCAGGGCGAAACCCGCTCGCAGCACGCGCAGCAGCACTTACAGCAGATGCTGCGTCTTGGGCTGCCTACGCGTAAGCATGAAGACTGGAAATACACGCCGCTGGAAGGATTAACCCGTAGCCAGTTTGTTAGTCATCCTGCCGCGATAACCCCGGCGCAGTGCGAGGCGTTAGCCGCTGGCATTGATGCTGTGCGTCTGGTGTTTGTCGACGGGCAATTCTGCGAAGCGCTTAGCGACAGCACGGACGGTAGCGGCTTTGACATTACCGTTGACGATGCGCACCTGTCGCTGCCGCCACCGATTCAGCCAGAGGTTTTTCTGCATCTGACGGAAAGCCTGTCGCGCAGTGTGACGCATATCAAGGTGAAGCGTAATCAGCGCCCGGCGAAACCGCTGCTGTTGATGCACATCACCCAGGGAGTGGCGGGCGATGACGTCAATACTGCGCATTATCGCCACCACCTTGAACTGGCGGAGGGTGCAGAAGCCACCCTCATCGAACATTTTGTCAGCCTCAACACGCTGAAGCACTTTACCGGCGCGCGCGTTACGATGAACGTGGCGGCCAATGCCCACTTGCAGCATATCAAGCTGGCGTTTGAGAACCCGGTCAGCCATCACTTCGCCCATAACGACATTCAGCTGGGCGCAGATGCTACGGCGGTGAGTCACAGCTTTTTGCTCGGCGACGCGGTGTTGCGCCATAACACCAGCACTCAACTGAACGGCGAAAACACCACGCTGCGGATTAACAGTCTGGCGATGCCGGTGAAAAACGAAGTCTGCGATACCCGCACCTGGCTTGAGCATAACAAAGGCTATTGCAACAGCCGCCAACTGCATAAAACCATCGTCAGCGATAAAGGTCGGGCGGTGTTCAATGGTCTGATCAACGTGGCGCAGCACGCGATTAAAACCGACGGGCAGATGACGAACAATAATTTGCTGCTTGGTAAGCTGTCGGAAGTGGACACCAAACCGCAACTGGAAATCTATGCCGATGACGTGAAATGCAGCCACGGCGCGACGGTAGGGCGGATCGACGATGAGCAGATGTTCTATCTGCGCTCGCGTGGGATCGGCCAGCAGGATGCTCAACAGATGATTCTCTATGCGTTTGCCGCTGAGCTGACGGAAGCCCTGAGCGATGAAACGCTTAAACAACAGGTTCTGGCGCGTATAGCCCAACGCCTGCCGGGAGGCGTAGCATGACATTTCCGATTGAAAAAGTGCGGGCCGACTTTCCGGTCCTGACCCGTGAAGTGAACGGCCTGCCACTGGCGTATCTGGACAGCGCAGCCAGCGCGCAAAAGCCGAATCAGGTGATTGATGCCGAAGCTGAGTTTTACCGCCATGGCTATGCGGCGGTTCACCGTGGTATTCATACCTTAAGCGCCCAGGCGACGGAAAAAATGGAGAATGTGCGTAAGCTGGCGTCGCTGTTTATTAATGCCCGCTCCGCTGAAGAACTGGTATTTGTGCGTGGCACGACCGAGGGTATTAATCTGGTAGCCAACAGTTGGGGCACCAGCAATGTGCGGGCGGGGGATAACATCATCATCAGTGAGATGGAACACCACGCCAACATCGTGCCATGGCAGATGCTGTGTGCCCGAGTGGGTGCTGAGCTGCGTGTCATCCCCCTGAATGCTGATGGCACCTTGCAGTTGGATACTCTGCCAACTCTGTTCGACGAACGCACCCAACTGCTGGCGATTACCCATGTATCCAACGTGCTGGGCACCGAAAACCCGTTAGCAGAGATGATTGCACTGGCGCATCAGCACGGGGCAAAAGTGCTGGTCGATGGCGCGCAGGCGGTGATGCACCATAAGGTGGATGTGCAGGCGCTCGATTGCGACTTTTATGTCTTCTCGGGACATAAACTGTACGGCCCCACCGGTATCGGCGTGCTGTATGCCCGCGAGTCTTTGCTACAAGATATGCCGCCCTGGGAAGGCGGGGGTTCAATGATAGCAACGGTTAGCCTGAGCCAGGGAACGACCTGGGCGAAAGCACCCTGGCGTTTTGAGGCGGGAACCCCCAACACCGGTGGTATTATTGGCCTGGGGGCTGCCATTGAATATGTGAGTTCGCTGGGGCTGGATGACATCAGCGAGTACGAGCAGTTCATGATGCGCTATACGTTGGAACAGCTGGCCAGCGTGCCGGAACTGACGCTGTACGGCCCGCAGGACCGCCTGGGCGTCATCGCGTTTAACCTCGGTAAGCACCACGCCTACGACGTGGGTAGTTTTCTTGATAACTACGGCATTGCCGTGCGCACCGGGCATCACTGCGCCATGCCGCTGATGGCGTATTATAACGTCCCTGCTATGTGCCGGGCCTCGATTGCCATGTACAACACCCAGGAAGAGGTTGACCGTCTGGTGACAGGACTTAAACGCATTCATCACTTACTGGGATAACAGGGAGGGGGTATGGCTGCGCTACCGGATAAAGAAAAGTTGTTGCGTAATTTTCTGCGCTGTGCGAACTGGGAAGAGAAGTATCTGTATGTCATTGAATTAGGTCAGCGTTTACCAGAATTAAATGCTGACGATCGCTGTGAGAAAAATAGTATTCAGGGCTGTCAGAGTCAGGTATGGATAGCAATGCGTCAGAATGCTGACGGAATTATTGAATTACAGGGCGACAGTGATGCGGCAATTGTGAAAGGACTGATTGCTGTGGTATTCATTTTATATGATCGAATGACTGCCGAAGATATTGTGCGTTTTGATGTGCGTCCGTGGTTCGAGAAAATGGCGCTGACGCAACATCTCACGCCATCGCGTTCACAGGGGCTGGAAGCGATGATTCGCGCTATTCGTACGCAAGCGGCAACTCTTAGCTAAACTGATAAAACACGTTATCCGGCAAACCTTGCGGGATAACGCTGAGCAGATTTATGCAATGACTCGTTGGCCGGATACCGCAGCAGTCGTTATCCGGCAATAACGCCAGGGGGGTGAGTGAGTATGAAACGCGCGTCTGTTATTACTCTAATGCTAATTGGCGCTTACAGCGCTATACAGGCCGCCTGGGCGGTCGATTATCCTTTGCCTGCGGCGAACAGTCGTCTTGTCGGGCAGAATCAAACCTACACCGTGCAGGAAGGCGATAAAAACTTGCAGGCGATAGCCCGCCGGTTTGATACCGCCGCGATGCTGATCCTCGAAGCGAATAATACGATCGCCCCGGTACCCAGTCCCGGCACCCTGATTACGATTCCTTCGCAACTGCTGTTACCGGATGCGCCGCGCGAAGGCATTATTGTGAATCTGGCAGAATTGCGTCTGTATTATTTCCCGCCAGGAGAGAATATTGTTCAGGTATTCCCGATTGGCATTGGCTTACAGGGACTGGAGACCCCGGTGATGGAAACCCGGGTGGGACAGAAAATCCCTAACCCTACATGGACCCCAACACCAGGCATCCGTAAGCGTTCTCTGGAGCGCGGCATTACGCTGCCCCCTGTAGTGCCCGCCGGGCCCAATAACCCGTTAGGACGCTTTGCGCTGCGTCTGGCGCATGGAAACGGTGAATACCTTATCCACGGCACCAGCGCACCCGACAGTGTAGGCCTGCGCGTCAGCTCTGGCTGTATTCGCATGAACGCGCCGGACATCAAAGCTCTGTTTGCTCAGGTCAGAACCGGCACGCCGGTCAGAGTGATTAATGAGCCGATAAAATACGCCATCGAGCCTAACGGCATGCGTTATGTTGAAGTGCACCGACCATTGTCGCCAGAGGAAGAACAAAACGTACAGACCATGCCGTATGTACTGCCAGCCGGTTTTACCCAGTTTAAAGACAGTAAAGCCGTAGACCTGGGGCTGGTGGATCGGGCGCTGTATCGTCGGGCAGGTTATCCGGTTACCGTTACGGCCGGGCAGGCACCGATTGTGGCCAACGGGCCAGAGGTGAAGTCGGCACAGAATGGATTGCCAGAAGCAGGGGACGTGCGGACGATGCAGTAACAGGGAAGGAGGAATAAAGGGCAAAAAAAATGGCGCACAATGTGCGCCATTTCTATTACACAGATACTATTACTTACGGTATTTAGTAGCTGCGTTGTCCAGACGCTGGTTAGCGCGTGCTGCGTCATCTTTAGCAGCCTGAACGTCGGAACGCATTGCGTTCACGTCGTTGCTCAGCTGGTCAACTTTAGCGTTCAGAGTCTGAACGTCAGAAGACAGCTGATCGATTTTAGCATTGCTGGAGCAACCTGCCAGCAGAGTAGAACCCAGGATTACCGCGCCCAGTACCAGTTTAGTACGATTCATTATTAATACCCTCTAGATTGAGTTAATCTCCATGTAGCGTTACAAGTATTACACAAAGCTTTTTAGGTTGAGAATATTTTTTTGATGCGAATGCACTTATTTTTGATCGTTCGCTCAAAGAAGCATCGAATTGTGCAAAAACGGCTAAAAACCCGAGTGAAAACAGAAAGCTTCCATCGGATTCATCTTAGATAATCTCTAATTAGATAGTGAAATCCGATTTGATTTTTTATTAATAGTAGCTAACGCGGAAATAAAAAAAGCGCCGCAAGGGCGCTTTTTAGGCAAATTAATTCCCGATGGAATTATTACAGCACGTGAACAGATGCCGTGTTGGTGGTGCCGCTCGGTACCAGCGCACCGGAAACCATCACTACAACGTCACCTTTCTGTGCCAGGCCGCGCTCAACTAACTGCAGCGCAACTTCTTTACCCAGACGGTAGAAATCATCAGTAGAAGCGATTTCTTTCACCAGGTGCGGCACCACACCTTTGCTGAGAACCAGCTGACGCGCAGTCACTTCGTTAGTGGTCAGCGCCAGAATGGTCGCGTTCGGGAAGTATTTACGTACGGCTTTAGCGGATTTACCACCCTGGGTCGCTACGACGATCAGCGGAGCTTCCAGTTTTTCAGCGGTTTCTACAGCACCACGGCAAACGGCTTCGGTAATACGCAGTTTGCGGTTGTCATGGCTGTTGTCCAGACGGCTGGTCATCACGCGGTCGGTACGTTCACAGATGGTTGCCATGATAGAAACGGCTTCCAGCGGGTATTTACCTTTAGCGGATTCACCAGACAGCATGACTGCATCAGTACCGTCGAGGATGGCGTTTGCCACGTCACCGGCTTCAGCACGGGTCGGACGTGGGTTTTTGATCATGGAGTCCAGCATCTGAGTCGCGGTGATAACCACTTTACGTGCGCGTACGCATTTTTCGATCATCATCTTCTGCGCGAAGATAACTTCTTCAACCGGGATTTCTACGCCCAGATCGCCACGTGCAACCATGATGCCGTCAGACGCTTCGAGGATCTCGTCGAAGTTGTTCAGGCCTTCCTGGTTTTCGATTTTGGAGATGATCTGAATGTTTTCGCCGCCGTGCGCTTTCAGGTGTTCACGAATTTCAATGACGTCAGAACGTTTACGGATAAAGGACGCAGCAACGAAGTCAACGCCTTGCTCGCAACCGAAGATCAGGTCCTGTTTGTCTTTTTCAGCCAGTGCTGGCAGCGCGATAGAAACGCCCGGCAGGTTAACGCCTTTGTTTTCGCCCAGGTCGCCGTTGTTCAGCACTTTACAGATAACTTTGTTACCTTCGATTGCGGTAACTTCCATGCCGATCAGACCATCGTCAACCAGCACGGTATTGCCAACGGACAGGTCATTGGTGAAGCCTTCATAAGTAACAGCAACGATTTCGTTGTTACCTACGACAGATTTGTCGGTGGTGAACGTGAAGGTCTGACCCGCTTTCAGAGAAACGTCGTTACCGCCTTCCAGTTTAATGGTACGGATTTCCGGACCTTTGGTGTCGAGCAGGATGGCCGCTTTCTTGCCGGTCTTGCTCATCACGTTGCGCAAGTTCTTAATGCGCTGACCGTGCTCTGCGTAATCGCCGTGGGAGAAGTTCAGACGCATGACGTTCATGCCCGCGTCCAGCATTTTGGTTAACATCTCTTCGGATTCGGTTTTCGGACCGATGGTGCAAACAATTTTCGTCTTTTTCATGACAGTCTTAGTCTTTAAGTTGAGAAGGATATGGAAATCTGGCTTCCGTCGCGCACGGATGGGAAGCTAAACCTGAGTTACGAAAGTTGTGATGCCTCGCTCTAAGGATAGGTGACATCGAAAGAGCGTGCAGAGGAATGTGTGCTTGCGTTTCAGCCCAACGGGTAGGAGAGTTTTGTAGTCGTTGAGTTTTACAGGTCAATGTGCTGAAACCATTCAAGAGACAATTGGCGCGCATTATACGCTGAAAATTATCTAAAAGGAAAATGGAAACGGTGTTTCAAAAGCGTTCTGTGCAGTTTCACGAAAAAATATTCACGAATTTGTTCATTGCTATGGATAAAGAGGTTGTCCGCAGCGGTGGTCTGTTGCGCAACAACACGAGGTTCTTCATTCCCGGCTCTTGCAAACGACAATAGTGCAAAACAGTTATTCCTTATAGTTATATCAAATTCTTTTTAAATCATATCAAAAGCCTATTTCCCTGATTACACTCGTTTGGACATCCATACTGCTAAACAGCCAAAAGCGTTAGCAGGATAACGATAAGCAGCAGCGGATACCCAAACGACATGATTGTCCTGAAAAATATTTCGAAAGTGTTTACGCCAGGCAGGCTTGCTATTACCGCTGTCGATAACGTCAACCTGACGGTTGAACAGGGGCAGATTTACGGAATTATTGGCTACAGCGGTGCCGGTAAGAGCACCCTGATTCGCCTGCTTAACGGCCTTGAACAGCCAACTTCCGGCAGTGTGACCGTCAATGGTCACGATATCTCCACGGCGCGCGGGGAATCGTTACGCCAGGCCCGACTGAAAATCAGCATGGTGTTTCAGCACTTTAATCTGCTGTGGTCGCGGACCGTCAGCGAAAACATTGCCTTCTCAATGCAAATCGCCGGTGTACCAAAAGCAAAAATTAAAGCACGTGTGGCCGAACTGATTACATTGGTCGGGCTGGATGGTCGAGAAAACGCCTGGCCGTCGCAGCTCAGCGGTGGGCAAAAGCAGCGTGTCGGGATTGCTCGTGCGCTGGCGAACAACCCGGACGTGCTGTTGTGCGACGAAGCCACCTCCGCGCTGGATCCGCAAACCACCGATCAAATCCTGGATTTGCTGCTCGATATTAACCGGCGTTTCAAATTAACCATTGTGCTGATCACTCATGAGATGCACGTGGTGCGCAAAATTTGCGATCGCGTGGCGGTGATGGAGAACGGCAAAGTGGTTGAAGAGGGCGATGTGCTCAGCGTGTTTAGCCACCCGCAGCAACCGATCACCCGTCAGTTTGTCCGTCAGGTAAGTCAATATGCCGAGGAAGATGAGTTTAATCCGCAACTGGCAAGCGAACTCGGCGGTGCGGTGATTAAGTTAACGTTTACCGGACATCGTACCCATCGGCCGGTGGTCGGGGAACTGACCCTGCGCTACGGCCTGCCGTTTAACATTCTGCACGGCAAGATGACGCAAACCGCCCATGGCGCGTTTGGTCAACTGTGGGTGCACGTGGTGGCCACTGAAGAACAACTCAACAATATTCTGGCCGATCTGCGCCACAGCGACGTTGACGGCGAGGTTATCCAACATGGCTGATTCCCTGTTTCCCCATCTGAAATGGGACCAACTGTTCGCGGCAACTCAGGAAACGCTCTACATGACCGCGCTTTCCGGTGTGGCGACCTTTGTGCTGGGTATTGCGCTCGGACTGGCGCTATTTCTGACCGCGCGTGGCGGCCTGTATCAGAACCGCACGCTGTACAGCGCCATCTCGTTGATCGTGAATATTTTCCGCTCAATCCCATTCATCATTTTGATCGTGCTGCTGATCCCGGTGACCAAAACGCTGGTAGGCACCATTCTTGGTGCCAACGCCGCGCTACCCGCGCTGATCGTGGGTGCCGCACCGTTCTATGCCCGTCTGGTCGAAATTGCCCTGCGTGAAGTAGATAAAGGCGTTATTGAAGCGAGCCGCTCCATGGGGGCACGTCTGAGTACGCTTATTTTTCGGGTTTTACTGCCGGAATCATCACCCGCTCTGGTGTCCGGTATCACCGTGACGCTGATTGCCCTGGTTAGCTACAGCGCAATGGCTGGTGTGATTGGTGCCGGTGGTTTAGGGAATTTGGCTTATCTGGAAGGATTCCAGCGCAACCACAGCGACGTTACGCTGGTGGCGACGGTGACCATTCTGGTTATTGTCTTCATCATCCAGTTTTGCGGCGATGTGATCACCTCTCTGTTAGATAAACGCTAATAAAATACGGAAACCATTATCATGAAAAAATCACTGACATTACTCGCCGCCGCCACCTTAAGCGCCCTGAGCTTTGCGTCGTGGGCAGATACGCTGACCGTGGGCGCGTCCAACGTGCCGCACGCTGAGATCCTCGAACAGGCGAAACCGATCCTGGCAAAGCAGGGGATCGAGTTGGAGATTAAACCGTTCCAGGACTACATTCTGCCAAACACCGCGCTGGCGGGGCGTGAGATTGACGCCAACTACTTCCAGCATATTCCGTACCTGAACAGCGTACTGAAGGATCATGCGGGTGATAAGACCTATGATTTCGTCAGCGCCGGGGCGATTCACATTGAGCCGATTGGTATCTATTCTAAAAAGGTAAAGTCGCTGAAGGACCTGCCGGAAGGCGGAAAGATCATCATGCGTGACGCGGTGTCCGAAGAAGGGCGTATTCTGTCGATTTTCGAAAAAGAGGGCGTGATTAAGCTCAAGCCAGGCGTTGATAAAGTCACCGCGCGCATCAGCGACATCGTTGAGAACCCGAAAAAACTGAAGTTCCTGCCTAACGTTGAAGCGGCACTGTTGCCGCAGATGTATAACAACGATGAAGGCGATGCGGTGGTGATCAACGCCAACTACGCCATCGATGCCGGGCTGGATCCGGTGAAAGATCCGATTGCCGTCGAAAGCGGTGAAAACAACCCGTATGCCAACATCATTACCGTGCATCGCGGCGATGAGAAGAAAAAGGATATTGTGGCGCTGGTTGACGCACTGCACTCAAAAGAAATTCAGGACTGGATCCGCACCAAATATAAAGGCGCGGTGATCCCGGTAAATAACTGATCCACTTTCTGCCGGGTGGCGGCTTCGCCTTACCCCGCCTACAACGTCTGTAGGCTGGGTAAAACGCAGTAGCGTTGCCATCCGGCGCTAGAGTTGCACTCGCTCGATTCTCGCCGGTAGCCCTTGGCGCACAGACGCTCCTGAGACCCAGTCCAGCCAGGTATTGGCCACCTGACGCGTAGGGTCGGCAAAACCCAAATCGTTAATGTTAATCCCCGATTTAATCTTTTCATCAAACGCCATTGGCTCTCCGTCAAGCGTATGCTGTGCCGCCCCCATTTCTTTATGTCCGTAACCATGTTCAATTGCGATAACGCCCGGCATAACGCCGTTGAGCAGGCTGACCTGCGCTTGTGCGTGTCCACCCGGCGTGATGATGCGCACCGTGTCGCCGTGTGACACACCATAACGCGCGCCGTCCTGCGGGTTGAGCGCCACCAGATTCACAGGCTTGAGATGGTGAAGACGTGGGATCACCGCCGAGGCGCTGGACATGGTATTGGACTTAAAGGAGATCATCTTCAGCGGCCATTCCTGCTGCGGAAACAATTCGTCCACCGAACGCCCGTCGGACAGGCGGGAAGGATACCAGGCCGGACAGCCGCTGTAGCGCTCGCCGGTGATCGCATGGCGGTGTGCGGCGACATCCGCGTTCCAGATTTGCAGAGGTTTCTCCCACGCATTACCGACGCGGTTATCGGTGCGGCCACTCTTATCTGGCGCAAAACGACCACCGCGCGAGTAGACAAACGCCACGCGACGAACTTCGTCGGCTTTTAGCGTGTCGGTGATGACCGGCAGGATCCGCGTCACGCCGGTCAGCGAGATATCTTCCGGCGCGGCTTCGGCGACCGGCGCCTTACCCATAAACGCAATGTTGGCGGCCAGTCGCAGGTAGTAATCTTCCGCGCGGTTCAGCGGATAGTGATTGCCCTGCGGATCGGTAATGGCGTTATCGCCAAAGCCCGGCAGCCCGATGCGTTTTGCCACCGCGATGCAAAATGACTCCATGGATGCCGGTTGGCCGTCGGCGGTTTTGCTGGTGGCGGGTGCAACAATCGGCCAGCGGGCGGTGGTGGTCTTGCTCGCCACGCCTGCCCACGGGGCGCTGAATCCCCAGCTTTCGAAGTTGTGGGTATCCGGGACAATATAGTCTGCCAGCGCGGTGGTTTCGTTCATAAAAGCATCAATGGCAATAAACAACGGCAGACGCGCCGGATCTTTGAGCTTTTCTTCCGCCACGCCACGCAACCCCGCAATGCCGTAGAACGGGTTAGTCATGTTGGAGATCCAGGCTTTTAGCGGATACGGATAGCCTTCGAGCGCCGAGACGAGTAATTCGGTCAACTGCCCGGCGACAAACGGATACCACGGGGCTTTTGCCGGGAAGGGCGATTGTCCAGCGGCCACTTTATTACGGTACTCTTCAGAGGATTCATAGGCGGTTTTGCTGCGTGCGATGCTCAGGCCTTTCGGTTTCACCTTTCCGACGAAACTGTCCATATTGTAGCGCGGTCCGTCAGTGACACCGTTGAATTTACCGCCGCCCACAAAGACGCCGCCTTCGAGGCTGAGGTTGCCAATCAGCGCATTCAGCATCATCACCGCCCAGGCGTTGTAAAATCCGTTGCCTGCCATCATCCCGCCGTGGGTGATCACCGCCGCTTTACGCCCGTGACGGGTAAAGGCGTCCGCCAGCGCGCCTATTTTTGCCTCCGACACGCCGCACTGCTGGCTGTATTGCGCCAGTGACAGCTTTTCGGCAGACTCTTTCAGACGCTGGAATGCGCTTTTGACCGTCACAGTTTGCCCGTCGGCTAGCGTTACTTCGCGGGTCACGAACAGCTGTGCGCGTTGACTGCTGCTGGCTGCTACCATGTCACCGGCCTCGTTAACGACCAGCGGTTCGCCAGGCGCGTCGGTGTTCAGATGGGCGAGCGTGAGATGCTGTCCGGCAAGCGTTGGGATCTCATCGGTAATCACCAGATGCGTGGCGTTGGTCCAGCTTTTTTCTCCGGCCTGTTGCATGGCCTGGACACCAGGGATGGCGAGGTAATCGGCGTTGTAACGCTGCTTTTCGATTATCCAGCGGATCATTCCCATTGCCAGCGCCGAGTCGCTCCCCGGGTGCACAGGCTGCCAGTGACCGCGATCGTCAGCCAGTACCGTGGTTAATGGCAGGGCGGGTGCGACAACGACATACTCGAAATCATTGCGTAAGCGGGCGCTGGCGAGTTGGCGAGCCTGGCGCTTAAACGGGTTGCCGGACTGCGCCGGGGAGGTGCCCATAAATAACGCGAACTCGACGTTATCCCAGTCCGGTTTGACGTGGGTGTTTTTATCCAGATCGCCCATTAACGCGCCGGAACCGGCCCGATACGCTAGCCCACAATACGCACCGTGCGCGCCGAAGTTTTTACTACCAAAACTGTTCAGTGCGAAACGGCGGATAAACGTATCGCGTCCCTCGTCGCTGGTATTGGTGACCAGCAGTTGATTGGATTTCGGGCCAAAGCCGGGGTGCTTAGCATCTAACGGGGTGATGGGGTCGTGGATGGCCCGCAGGCCGTCAACGTGACCTTCGCCAAACAGGTCCCCGCCTTCCACCACCTCTTTGATGAGCTGTTCAAAGCTGATGCGCTGCCATTTACCTTCGCCACGTTTACCGACGCGCTTCATCGGCTCCAGAATTCGCAGCGGGCTGTACAGGCCTTCGAGCAGGGTTGCGCCCCGGGCGCAGGCGGTGGAACGCGCATCAAGACCGCTTTCGCCCGCCAGTTGTTCCATTGCCGTGGCAAACGGAACCGACGAATCAATGTGATGTTCATGCGACAGTGGGTGGTAGGGGTTGCCCGCAATGCGCAGAACTTTCCCCGCTTTGCTGTCGACGCGGACCCGCACACCGCACTGGGTCCAGCAGCCGAAGCACTGGGTCATGGCGATCACCTGCTGCGGATCCTGCTGCCAGCGCGGTTGGGCGTTGGCTTCGGGGGGAAGCGCATTGCCGAAGATGCGATCGCGGGTGATTTTCCCCGAGGTGCCATCCAGCAAACCGTCAATCGCGCGCTTTGCCACATCCCGATAACTCAGGCCAAAGGTCACCATCCCGCCAACGGCGAGACCAACTTTAAGCCACTGACGACGGGTTAAATTAGCCATGTTGCATTCTCCTTGCGATCGCGTTGAGGCCTTCATGAACAATAATGAGTAGCGCAACCCACAGGCCAAAGGTGCCTACAATGGCCAGCCAGCCATCTGTGCCGCCGGGCAGGGAGTACGGATTAAATTGCGCGTTAAATTTGGGGATGGTCTGCACCTGAATCAGTATCGTCCAGCGCATCAGCCAGCACAGCGCCATGGCGCTGAAGGCCAGCGTAATACGCAGCGGTAATGACGATGGGTGACGTAACACCCATCCGCAAAGTGCCAGTGAGACAGCCCACAGCACTACCCAGCCGATGGCGTAGTGCCGTGCAGACGCGGCGACATCCAGCCACTGGCGAATCGCCGAGCCGGAAAGCGTATCGCCGCTCACCCACCACGCCATCACAATGGCCAGAACGATCAACGTGACAATTTGCCCCCATGCCAGCTTGTGCGGCAGTGTGCTGTCGCGGTTTATGCTGGCGATAAGCAGGGCGAAGAAGGTTTGCAGCGCGCTGAGGAACATCGCCAGCGGGAAGGCATAGCTGAACCAGATGGGACGCGCCTGCACGACGGAGACTTCGCGGCCGGTATACACCAATAATCCAATGGCTGAGAGCGCGCTGCCCACGGCCAACCATTTAGTGACACTGTAACTTTTATGCGTAAACCGTTTGACCTGCTGCGCCAGAAACCACAGCCCGAGAAACCCGGTGAACAACGGTAAAAACAGTGCTCCCCACGGCATCCATGACCACGGTGTCGGCCAGGCGTAAAAATGCCAGACGCGCGCGGTCTGGTGCAGATCCGCGGTCAGCGCCAGCGGGGCGGTGATGGCACAGGTCAGGGCGATCAGCAGCGTCAGGTTTTCTAGCTGCGGCTGCGCTTTTTTACGCCAGTGGAGCACGCAGGCGAACAGCGCCGCGCAGGCGGCAATGCCAATGAAAAAGAAATACTGTACTGCCCAGGGCAACCAGCTTATTTCCTGCGGATGGGCCAGCACCTCTTCGATAATCAGTGAATGGGTCATTTAAACCTCCTGCCACAGAGCGGGTTGAGCACGTCCCATCAACGGGGTGACGAAGGCGTCATCCAGCCCCAGATAGAACACGTGAGGCGAGGTGCCGCTTTCCGGTTTCAGGACTTTGATGGTGTCATGGTGTTCGTGCAGCATGCGTGAAATCCGGCTGTGCGGATCGTTGATGTCGCCAATGATGCGCGCGCCGCCCACACAGGACTCCACGCAGGCCGGGAGCAGCCCGGCTTCCAGGCGGTGCACGCAAAATGTGCATTTGTCGGCGGTCTGCGTTTCATGGTTAATAAACCGCGCATCGTATGGACAGGCTTGCACGCAGTAGGCGCAGCCCACACAGCGCGTATTGTCGACCACTACAATGCCATCTTCGCGCTGAAAGGTGGCCTGCACGGGACAAACGGGCACACAAGGTGGGTTATCGCAATGGTTACACAGGCGCGGCAGCAGCACGTTGGTGACGCTTTGCTGACCCTCAACCTGTACCTGATACTGGTTGACGTTGGTACGAAACGCGCCCTGAGGCGTCTGGTTTTCAATGGCGCAACTGACGGTACAGGCCTGACAGCCAATACACCGCCGCAGATCAATCAACATGGCGTAGCGATGCTGGCGCGACCCCTCATGGCGTTCTGGCGAGAAGGGAAACTCGGCCTGAGCCAGGGGAACCAGGGATGCGCCTGCGGTCAGAACGCCCAGTTGCTGGAGAAACTGCCGTTTACTGCTGTCCATATTTTCTCCCGTCACAATGCAACAACGAAACATTGGTCACGCCGTTGGTTTGCGTGTGATGAATAAAGAATCTTGATGATTTACAGTGTAAAAATCGTGGCGGGGGGTACTCTATTGTGGTTAACCACATACCCGGCTTGTTGTTGATCTAAAACAACATAAATGACAGGGATAATGGCGTGAGATGTAAAGTAGTACATTGCCTGACGGTGCTGGCAGCGTTGTGGATGCTGAGTGGAGCGGCCTGGGCGCAGACATGGAACATTGGCGTCTTAGCCATGCGTGGGGAGGTCACCACACGTAATCACTGGCAGCCGCTGGAAACCCTGCTGAATCAGCAAATCGCCGGTGAACGGTTTCATATTCAACCGTTGGACCTGCACCAGATGCAAGATGCCGTGAACCGGGGAACCGTGCAGTTTGTGGTAACCAATCCGGCGCAGTTTGTGCAGTTAAACAACCGCGCAGCGCTACGCTGGCTGGCATCCTTACGCTCCACCCGCGGCGGAAAAGCAACCAGCAATGTGATTGGTAGTGCGATCCTGGTCAGGCGTGACGGAGAGATCGCGTCGGCACACGATCTGATCGGCAAAACGGTTGGGGCGATCGATGCCCAGGCATTTGGCGGCTATTTGCTGGGTTATAAAGCGCTTATCGATGCGGGATTGCGCCCGGAGCGCGATTTGCGCCTGAGGTTCACGGGTTTTCCTGCCGATGCGTTAGTGTATTTATTGCGTGAGAAAGCCGTTCAGGCCGTGATTGTGCCGGTGTGTCTGCTGGAAAAAATGGATGAAGAAGGGCTGATCCATAAAGCCGATTTTAAGGTGGTGCTCAACCATCCGACGTCGATTCCCTGCCTGAGCAGCACGCCGCTTTATCCTGACTGGTCCTTCGCCGCACTGCCAGCAGTGAGTGATGAACTTGCCGATCGCGTCACCCGGGTTCTGTTTAATGCCCCACAAGATGCGCCTTTTCGCTGGGGAGCTCCCGCCTCGACCCGCGAGGTCGAAACGTTGCTACGTGACGTTCGTCAGCACCCGCAGCAGCGTCAACTGTGGCTGGATATCAAAAGCTGGTTTATCCAGCATCAACTGGTAATGGGGGCAGCAGCGGTGGTTCTGCTGTTGCTCACACTCAACTACATCTGGGTGATGCTGTTGGTCCGTCGTCGCGGCAGGCTGCTGGAGCGTAACAATGTGCTGTTGCGCAAGCAGGAGCAGGCACTGGAAACCGCGCGTCAGATGAGCGTCCTCGGCGAGATGACGTCCGGGTTTGCCCATGAACTTAACCAGCCGCTCTCGGCTATCCGTCACTACGCGCAAGGCTGCCTGATTCGCCTGCGCGGTCAGGATCAACAGCATCCGCTGTTACCTGCGCTTGAACAGATAGATGCTCAGGCACAGCGGGGGGGCGATACGTTGCGCAATCTGCGTCTGTGGGCCAGCCAGGCCCAGGGCAATCCAGTAATGACGGATGACTGGCAGGCGATCAACATCCGTGATGCTGTCCACCACGTGTGGCAATTATTGCGTATGACACAGCAATTCCCTGACGTCACGCTGCAAACGACGGTCAGCGCAAACTTAACGCTGACGCTGCCCAGCGTTCTGCTGGAACAAGTACTGGCAAATCTGGTGCTTAACGCCGCTCAGGCAGGGGCCAGCACGGTGTGGTTTACCGCTCAACATGTGGACGACGGTATCAGCATACAGGTACAGGATAACGCCGGAGGAATCGATGAAACTCAGCTTTATCAGGCGTTCCAACCGTTTATGACTACCCGCAAAGAAGGAATGGGGCTGGGATTGGTCATATGCCAACGCCTGGTTCGCTATGCTGGAGGCGAGATCAGCATCAACAATCAACAGGCTCCGGATGGTCGGGCGGGTGTCGCGGTAAGATTACATTTTAAGCCAACACAGAAAGGGGGCGATTGTGGCGATCATTCATCTGCTGGATGACGATGTAGCCGTCACCCAGGCCTGCGCATTTTTACTGGAAAGTCTGGGATACAAGGTCCGGTGCTGGCAGCACGGAGAAACCTTCCTGGCCGAGGTTAATTTGCATCAGGTCGGGGTTGTATTGCTGGATATGCGTATGCCGGGACTGGATGGACAAGGTGTACATGACGAGATGCTACGGCGCGGCAGCACGCTGGCGGTGGTCTTTCTTACCGGGCATGGCGATGTACCGATGGCGGTCGCGCAAATGAAACGTGGAGCGGTCGATTTTCTGCAAAAGCCGGTTTCTGCCGGACCACTTCAGGTCGCGCTGGAACATGCTCTGCAGGTTTCCATTACGGCATGCACGCGCCATGAGATCGTCGCTTGCTACCAACAGCTTACCCCAAAGGAACGCCAACTGGCCGGTCTGGTGGCACAAGGATTGATGAACCGGGAAATCGCAGATGCAATGAATATTGCGGTCCGTACCGTTGAGGTTCACCGGGCAAGAGTGATGGAAAAAATGCAGGCGGGGAGCCTGGCTGAGCTGGTTAACCGACTCCAGCAGGTTCTGTAGATTCATGACAGTTATTTGATTTTCATTGATTTTTTGTCTAATAAACCAGACTGATATATGCTGTTGGTTTGAGCTAATGACGAGCAGGCAAATATGGGTAATCAGACCAAAGATGACGAACTGTACCGCGAGATGTGCAGAGTTGTTGGTAAAGTAGTACTGGAAATGCGCGATCTGGGACAAGAGCCTAAGCATATCGTCATTGCCGGTGTACTGAGAACCACCCTCGCCAATCAGCGCGTGCAACGCAGTGAGTTAGAAAAACAGGCCATGGAGACGGTGATTAAAGCGTTAGCCGGTTAATCCTGAAAAGGGCGGTGGAGAAAGGCTACCGCCCTGTAATTCTGCCACGGTATTCTATCAATATATATAATTCATCTTTGAAAATAAAAAGTGCAGAAAAATGTATTTGTCGTTATGTTTTATTTTATATATCGATTAAAACATACGCTTATATTTGGAGGTGTAATCACAAATATGTGTAATGCAGATGAAATACTATTTCAACCTGCCTTAATGATAATAAATATCACTCCGCATTAATTGTTCTCCTTCCCGTTTTTACTTGATAACGATCAAGGTTACAGGCTATGAATAACCACATTATTTATTCGCCTAACCCTAAAGGATTATGTCTGTCTTGAGGGTAAAGATTCATTCCGTTTAACCACCGTCATTGATGCGATCAGGTTAGGGCAAAAATATCACGTGTTGTCGGCAACATCAGTGGCCCGATTTGGCCTGCCCGGCGCGTATAAACATGAGCACTGGATGTGTTGCTGCTACAGCGTTTGCGAAGAGGATGCGAAATAAATGAACCAGGTTGATCGTCCATTTTTAGATTGTGGTTTAACGCGACTTGAATTTCTGCGGATATCAGGAAAAGGTCTGGCAGGGTTAACCATTGCCCCCGCACTGTTATCACTTTTTGGCTGTAAGCAGGAAGATGTCGATAGCGGCACTGTCGGGCTGATTAACACGCCGAAAGGGGTGCTGGTGACACAACGTGCACGCTGCACAGGATGTCACCGCTGCGAAATTTCCTGTACGAATTATAACGATGGCGCCGTTGGCACCTTCTTTTCCCGTATCAAAATCCATCGCAATTTCTTCTTTGGTGACAACGGTGTCGGTTCCGGTGGCGGACTGTACGGCGATTTAAACTACACCGCCGACACCTGCCGTCAGTGCAAAGATCCGCAATGTATGGCTGTCTGCCCGATAGGCGCAATTACCTGGAAACAGGAAGACGGTTGTATTGCGGTGGATCACAAGCGCTGTATTGGCTGTAGCGCGTGTACCACGGCCTGTCCCTGGATGATGGCGACCGTGAATACCGAAACTAAAAAATCCTCGAAATGTGTGTTGTGTGGGGAATGCGCCAATGCTTGTCCGACTGGAGCATTAAAAATTATCGAATGGAAAGAGATTACCGTTTGATGGATCGCAGGCTTGCCTGATACGCGTCATTAATTGCCAAAAAAATTGCCGCTATGTACAGAAATGCGGCCAGCAAAATGACGGGTATATCTATTAAACCTTCTAGCAAAGGAAAAAATGATGGCTAATGGTTGGACAGGTAATATTTTACGGGTCAATCTCACGACGGGTAATATCACCGTGGAAGATTCCAGTAAATTTAAAAAATTTGTCGGTGGGATGGGCTTTGGTTATAAAATTATGTACGACGAAGTCCCGCCAGGCACAAAACCTTTTGATGAAGGGAATAAACTGGTTTTCGCCACCGGTCCCCTCACTGGCTCGGGCGCACCCTGCAGTTCACGCGTCAATATCACCTCATTATCAACCTTTACCAAAGGTAATTTAGTCGTTGATGCCCATATGGGCGGCTTCTTTGCGGCACAAATGAAATTTGCCGGCTATGACGCGATTGTGATTGAAGGTAAGGCGGCATCGCCTGTCTGGATCAATATCAAAGACGACAAGGTCAGCATCGAAAAAGCCGACTTCCTGTGGGGCAAGGGTACACGCGCTACGACCGAAGAAATTTGTCGCCTCACCAGCCCGGAAACCTGCGTCACCGCCATCGGTCAGGCGGGAGAAAATCTGGTACCGCTGTCCTGTATGATCAACAGCCGCAACCACAGCGGCGGTGCTGGCACCGGTGCGGTGATGGGCTCGAAGAACCTGAAGGCCATTGCGGTTGAAGGCACAAAAGGGGTCAACATCGCCGATCGTAAAGAGATGAAGCGGCTGAACGATTACATGATGACCGAGCTTATCGGCGCTAACAACAACCATGTGGTGCCGAGCACGCCACAGGCGTGGGCTGAATATTCATCTCCAAACTCACGCTGGACGGCGCGTAAAGGACTGTTCTGGGGGGCGGCGGAAGGCGGCCCGATTGAAACGGGGGAAATCCCGCCAGGCAACCAAAATACCGTCGGCTTTCGTACCTACAAGTCGGTGTTCGATCTCGGACCGGCCGCAGAAAAATACACGGTCAAAATGAGCGGCTGTCACTCATGCCCGATTCGCTGTATGACCCAGCTCAACGTCCCGCGTGTTAAAGATTTTGGTGTACCGAGTACCGGTGGTAACACCTGCGTGGCGAACTTCGTGCACACCACGATTTTCCCGAACGGCCCGAGAGATTTTGACGAGAAAGATGATGGCCGCGTGGTGGGGAATCTGGTTGGCCTGAACCTGTTCGACGACTACGGTATCTGGTGTAACTACGGGCAATTGCACCGTGATTTCACCTACTGCTATGCCAAAGGCGTTTTTAAACGCGTGCTGCCGGCCGAAGAGTATGCCGAGATCCGTTGGGATCAGCTGGAAGCGGGCGATCCTAATTTTATTAAAGATTTCTACTACCGCCTGGCGCATCGCGTCGGTGAACTCAGCCACCTTGCAGATGGGTCATATGCCATTGCCGAACGCTGGAATTTAGGCGACGAGTACTGGGGCTATGCCAAAAACAAACTGTGGTCGCCGTTTGGTTTTCCTGTTCACCATGCTAACGAGGCTTCGGCACAGGTGGGGGCGATCACCAACTGCATGTTTAACCGTGACTGCATGGCGCACACCCACATCAACTTCATCGGCTCTGGTTTGCCGTTGAAATTACAGCGTGAAGTGGCGGGTGAGTTGTTTGGCTCACAGGATGCCTACGACGAAACAAAAAACTACACCCCAATCAACGCCGCCAAAATTAAATATGCCAAATGGACGCTGCTGAAGGTCTGTCTGCATAACGCCGTCACGCTGTGCAACTGGGTCTGGCCGATGACGGTGTCGCCGCTGAAGAGTCGAAACTATCGTGGAGATCTGGATCTGGAAGCGAAATTCTTCCAGGCGGTAACCGGTGATGAAACAACGCAGGCAAGCCTGGATCTCGCCGCCGAGCGTATTTTTACGTTGCACCGTGCCTATACAGTGAAACTGATGCAAACCAAAGATATGCGCAATGAGCACGATCTTATCTGCTCCTGGGTCTTCGACAAAGATCCTAAGATCCCGGTGTTTACCGAAGGGACCGACAAAATGGATCGGGAAGATATGCGCCAGTCATTGACGATGTTCTATCAGGAAATGGGCTGGGACCCGGAACTCGGCTGCCCAACGCGTGAAACCCTGAATCGCCTCGGTCTTGAGGATGTGGCAGCCGATCTGGCTGCGCAGAATCTGCTGCCGGCGTAAGGAACGCGAGATGACTAACGTGAGCGACGTTCTGGTCGCCGATGAGGAAGCGTGTATAGCGCTTCCTGATGAGGTGGATAGCCAAAAACGACAGTGGCTACAGGCGTTACACCCGGCCGTAGAGCACAGCAACACGCCGCAGGTCGAAGAGCCGGTGACGGCGGAGTCAATAATGGCGGATTTTATCCGCCAGCACTCCACGTCGGGCCAGCTGGTGGCGAGCGGTGTGTTTTTGCAGCCACCTTATTCAATGCCTGAAACAGACCTTACGCTGCTGCTGGACGCCATGCATGAGCAGGCGGGCAGTGCGGATATTACCTGCGTGCAGGGTGCGGAAGATGTGTATTTCTACTCGACGCAGACCATGACGGCTAACTATGCCGACATGTGCATGCAGGTGGTGGAAAACGATATCTGCCGGGCGATCGCCGAGGCGGTGCGCTTTGACTGCCGAACGTATCCTCGCCCGTATAAGGTCGCCATGCTCGGACAGTCGCCGTATCACTTTGCACCTCAACAGATAGCCGCGGCGCTGACCGCCATGGAAACGCACCCGGATTACGCAGATATACGCGTTGTGGAAGCGTCGAATGCGGAACCTTATCTGTTTAGCGAGCGCTTTATGCGCTACGGCAAGGCGTACGGCCTGTGTGAATGGCTTGAGGTTGAGCAGTACCAGAACCCCTGAATTGATCAGGTAAATGTCATGGAACGTGTGGACTATCACTGTCACAGCATTAGAGGATAACCCGATGTCCTTCACCCGACGAAAATTTGTCATTGGCATGGGGACGGTGATTTTTTTCACCGGCCCAGGCCAAACCTTGTTAGCAAGTACCAAAAATACGCAAGCGGTTCGTTATGTCATGATTCATGATGAGTCATTGTGCAACGGCTGTAATATTTGTGCCCGAGCGTGCAGAAAAACCAACCATGTTCCAGCCCAGGGTAGCCGTTTGTCGATTGCCCATATTCCGGTGTCGGATAACGACAACGAAACCCTGTATCACTATTTCCGCCAGTCCTGCCAGCATTGTGACGATGCGCCCTGTATTGAGGTGTGTCCGACCGGTGCTTCCTGGCGCGATGAGAATGGGATTGTGCGGGTTGACGCCGCGCGTTGCATTGGCTGCAGCTACTGCATAGGGGCCTGTCCTTATCAGGTTCGCTATCTTAATCCGCAAACCAAAGTGGCCGACAAATGTGACTTCTGCGCCGAGTCACGTCTGGCAAAAGGCTTCCCGCCTATCTGCGTGAATGCGTGCCCGGAACATGCGCTGATATTTGGGCGTGAAGATAGTCCGCAGGTTCAGGCCTGGCTGCGCGAAAACAAGTTTTACGAGTATCAGCTGGCAGGCGCCGGGAAACCCCATCTGTATCGTCGGTTCGGTCAACATTTGATTAAAAAGGATAATGTATGAACGCGTCGCAGAATGCCGAACAGTTTCATGCGCAACTGGCGCAGTACGTCCCCTTGTTTAAGCCCGACTACTGGCCAGTCTGGCTGGTGGCTGCCGGGTTAATGCTGGTGGGGATGTGGCTGGTGCTGGCGCTACACGCCATGTTGCGCTTTCGCTCTGCCAATAAAGCGTCAGCCGGGCACGGTGAGAAAGTTTATCTGTACTCGAAGGCGGTCCGCCTGTGGCACTGGTCGAATGCGCTGCTGTTTTTACTGCTGCTGGGCAGTGGTCTGGTCAACCACTTTTCTGCCGTCAGCGCCCCGGTAATGAAAAGCCTGCATGCTGTGCACGAAATCTGTGGCTTCTTGCTGCTGGCGTGCTGGATTGGCTTTGTGCTGATCAACCTGATCGGTGGCAACGGGCATCACTATATGATTAAACGCCAGGGCTGGATTGGGCGGGCGCAACGACAGACGCGGTTTTATCTGTTTGGCATTATGCAGGGTGAGGCACACCCGTTCCCGGCATCCACGCGGTCTAAGTTCAACCCGTTACAGCAGGCGGCCTATGTCGGCGTAATGTACGGACTGTTACCTCTGTTGCTGATTTCTGGTTTGCTGTCGCTGTATCCGCAAGCGGTGGGCGATCTGTTCCCGGGGGTGCGTTACTGGTTGCTGCAGGCGCACTTTGCGCTGGCGATAGTGAGTCTGTTTTTCATTTTTGGACATCTTTATCTCTGCACCACGGGACGCACACCGGGCGAAACCTTCAGGTGCATGGTGGATGGCTATCATCGGCATTAAGCAATGATGATAACCTCTAGTGACTTACGGGCCTGGCGCGTCGGGCCCGTGTTGTACCGCTGGTTTCTGCGTTCGTTTCCGGACGGTGGCAGCTATGCGGATGTTCACCGTGCGCTTGAGCGAGAGGGTTTCGGCGACTGGGCGGACAGCCTCGTGGAATATGGCTGGTCTAAATGGTTGGATGAAGCACGTTTTGTGCAGCAGGATATTTTCGCGATGGCGCGTTTAGCCAGCCCGCAAACGGCAGACGACAACGGCAGACAGCTGGCGAGTGCAACGGACCGCGACAGCCTTGGCAGTGCAGGTGATAACGTCAAAATCGCCAGCGCCGGGTACGCCGCACAGATTGCCAGCGCGGGGTACAGCGCCCGCATTGGCAGCGTGGGGTACAATACGCATGTCGGCAGCTCCGGCAATCGCAGCAGAATCGCGGTCGCGGGAAATTCCACGCGCGTCAGCAGCGTGGGAGGCGGCACGCGCATCGCCAGTACCGGCATGCGTGTGCGTATCAGTTCGTTGGGCGAGCGCAGCCGTATTGCCAGCAGCGGCGATCTCACGCAGATCGCCAGCTTTGGCCCTGAGTCAAAGATTGCTAACTGTGCTGACAATGTGCACATTATTGCCAGCGGTGAAAATGCGGTCGTTGCCAGTACCGGCGAGGTCGATTCAATCATTCTCGGCCCCGGTGGATGTGCCGCGCTTGCCTATCACGACGGGGAGAGAATGCGGTTTGCCGTGGCCATCGAGGGTGAGAATAATATCCGTGCCGGTGTGAAATACCGGCTCAACGACGACCACCAGTTCGTGGCCTGTTGAGCCGTGGCATTATTTTAGCGCGAACCGATGCCGGGCGACTTTCTCCAGCCCAAAACACAGCAGGTAGTAAACCAGTCCGGTAAAGACAAAAATCGCCGCCGGGTAAATCTGCACGCGGCTGTTCACCTGACCGGCAACCGTCGTCAGTTCAGGGACGTTGACGATAAACGCCAGCGACGTATCCTTTAGTAACCCGATAAAAATCCCCGTCAGCGATGGCAGGATATTACGCAGCACCTGTGGCAGTAAAATCAGCCACAACGTCTGAAACGGGCGAAATCCTTGAGCCACTGACGCCTCATACTGACCGCCAGGCAGCGCGTTTAAGCCCGCATACACGGAGTGCATCACCGAGGCGGCGGTAAACCAGGCTAGCGCCAGCGTGACGGTCGCCGCCCCTGGCAGATCGCTGCCTGTCAGCATGGGCAGCAGGTACCACATCCAGAAAATGACAAAAATGAGCGGAATGCCGCGAATAAACTCCGCCCAGACAAACAGTCCCTTGCGCACCACGCCCGGGAACCGCCACGCGCAGCAGGCGAGGAGAATCCCGGCGGGCAGCGCCAGCACCGCAGCGCCAATTGCCATCAGTAACGTGAGCAGAACTCCCCCCGGCTGTCCCTGTGCCGCGCGTCCCCACAGGAGATAGTCCAGATTGTCGGTAATCACCGAAATATTAGCGATCATGCTGTGGACTCCGGATGCTCAAAATGTGGGTTTTTACCGCAGATCGCTTTGCCGGTACGGGCCGAGGGCCAAGTCGCGTGAGCAGCATTCCCAGCACAAGCCCAGTGAGCAGATACAGCCCGGTGCCGACGGCAAACGCTTCCAGTGCGTGGGCGTTATAACTCTCGATTTGCCGAACCTGGTAGGTCAGTTCAGCGAAACCAATACCGCTGGCAAGCGATGAGAGCTTCATTAAATTGAGATACTGCCCGACGATTGGCTGCCAGGCGTTCGCCAGGCCCTGAGGCAACAGAATATGCCGAAAGGCCGCCCAGGAAGAAAAACCCTGCGCCACGGCGGCTTCCCGCTGCCCGCTGGACACCGCCTGTAAACCGGAGGCGATTTCCTCCACCAAAAAAGCTGACGTAAAAATCCCCAGCCCCCAGGCCGAACAGAGAAACTCCGGCGTTAACCACCAGACCTCTCCCGGCAGAATGGACCACGGGTGCTCCGCATTGATGAAGGTAATTACCTCCCGGGGAAGCAGATTCCATGCGGCGAAATACCAGAACATCAGTTGTACCAGTAACGGCGTGTTGCGAAAAACTGAAACCCACACGCTGACCATGCCACCGGCGATGCGATTACCCGAAAGGCGCAGGCCGAGCAGTAAGATGGCCAGCAATGTGGCGAGTACGATCCCCGCCAGTGTCACCCATAGCGTGGTCAGAAAACCTGACATTATCCATTGCAGAGGTTGCCCGCTCAGCACTCCCTGCCAGTCCATTGCGTGCATTATAACGATGACTCCTGATGTAACGGGTCGAGAACTTTTTTCAGGAAACGTCGGGTCCTTGGGTGCTGTGGGCGGGTAAAGAACGCCTCGGGGGGCGCCACTTCGAGAATATCGCCGCCATCAATGAAAACCACCCGATCGGCAATCTCGCGGGCGAAATGCATTTCGTGAGTGACGACAATCATCGTGATGCCACTATGGGCGAGGTTTTTCATCACCAACAGTACTTCGCCGATCATTTCGGGATCCAGCGCGGAAGTGGGTTCATCAAACAGGAGGATTTGTGGGGAGGAGGCCAGGGCGCGGGCGATGGCAACGCGCTGTTGCTGACCGCCGGAAAGCTGTGCGGCGTAGGCCTCGGCTTTGTCAGCCAGTCCGACCTGTTCCAGCAGCTCAAGTGCACGTCGTTTCGCCTCCGTTTTATTCCAGCCGTGAACATATTCCAGCGCCAGCGAGATGTTCTGCTGCGCCGTCAGATGTGCGTAAAGATTGAACTGCTGGAACACAAAACCAATGCGACTGCGTAACTGACGTAAGGCCGCGCCGCGCAGCTGGCCGATCGGGTGGTCATCAATGAAAATATCGCCCCCGCTAAGTGATTCAAGCTGATTGATCAGGCGAATAAGCGTAGATTTCCCTGAGCCGGAAGGGCCCAGAATGGTGACCATTTCACCGGGCTCCACGGTCAGGTTAACGTCATTTAACACCACCTGCGCGTCATACTGTTTATGCACATTGCGCAGCTCGACCCGCGCCTGACGCAACTGCGTAAAATCCGCAGCTGGCGCTGCGGAGCGAGGAAACAGACCTGAGAGCATATTACTTCGCTTCTATTTTAAAGGCGCGGGGCTGGGGATTTTTGGTGTCAGGCCCAAACCAGACATCGTAGATTTTGGCCGCCTGACCGGTCGACTCAAGTTTCAGCAGTTCGTCGTTTACCGCGTTTAACAGTGCCGTTTCGCCTTTTTTCACCCCTACGCCGATCTCTTCTTTACTCAGCAGGTCAGGTAAAATTTTGAAATCTGCTTTATCCGGTGCGCCACCTAACAGGCCCGCCAGAATAGTACTGTCCTGGGTGATGGCCTGAACATTGCCATTGCGCAATGCGGTCAGCGCCAGCGGAATATCGTCGTAGGCCAGCACGCGTGACTGTGGGAAGCGCTGATGTAGCGCCTGTTCACCGGTAGTGCCTTTCACCGCGCCGATGCGTGCCTTGCTGTAATCATCAAGCTTGTCCGGGGATTTTGCGGGCACCAGGAACTGCTGTCCGGTGACAAAATAGGGGACCGAAAAGTCGATGACCTGCGCCCGCTCCGGCGTAATCGTAATATCCGCAACGATTAAATCGGCCTTACCGGATTGCAACAGCGGAATGCGGTTGGCCGGATTGGTTGCCACCAGTTCCAGTTTTACACCGAGTGATTTTGCCAGCGCTTCGGCAAAATCCACGTCATAGCCGACAATTTTATGTGTTTTCGCATCAACAGAGCCAAACGGTGGGTTAGCGTCGAACGTCGCGACTTTCACCACGCCTGCAGCTTTGATATCGGCCAGTTGATCGGCCTGAGCCTGCGAAGCCATCATGCCCGACGCGGACAATATGCTAAGTGCCAGGATTGATTTTTTAGCGCGCTGAATTTTCGTTGCCATCATTATATGAAATCCCTGTAGTTATTGGTTTGTGCTATTAACGCTCCCATAACTTATCGATGGCGCAAAATAAGAAAAAATTCTTATCTATATACAAAATGATATTAGTGAAATAGCTGTTAATAATGGGTAAATACAATGCAAATTATCCAGGAACGCTACTGTATTTCCATGCGGGCCTGTACCGATAACCGACAACCGACAACCGATGTTGGATTGGGGCCAGTCATGCTGCGTGATAATTTTAACGATCTCTATTATCTCAAAGAGGGCCAGGCGCGCCGTTTACGGGTCATTATTTTTATTATCCCAGCCGCAAACAGCACACCGCTTCCTTTGCACAGCTGATTGAAGCATTGCGCTATACACGCTGACTGGAGATAAAAAAACCGGCATTACGCCGGTTCAGGGATTAGATTTTGCAGGCATCGCCGCAGTCATTATCCGCAATCATTTCCTGTGCTTTTTTGTCTGCATCTTCCAGACGTTCCGCATTGCGCTCTTGCGCTTCATCAAGTCCATCAAAGACCAGATTATCGAGATCAATTTCCATCAGTCACCTGTTCAGGTTCAGCGTTTAACATTCCCTAATTATATTGCAAAAATGTTGCTGAACAGCAGCGATTCTTGCGATTTAGAGGCGACTATCAAATCAGATGTGCGTATTTTTCCGGTAGCGTGGTCCACAGATGTCGGTTGGCGGCGCTCAGGATGAGTATTGTCGAAAACCCGGCTGGACCTTAACGGATGAGGATATAAATACGGTCGATCGCTTTATTGAACAGTTCGGTTTGTCGGTGTTGTCCGAACCGATAACCTGACATGCACGCCAACGCCGCGCCCCTGAACTGAAACACCGCTCCGGTGCGCGGCGGTCCTCGCTAACTACTTTTTTTTGTCCGTTTTTTAACCCGTCACAACTCGCCAAAATGTTAATAATATGTTTCACAATCATGCTGCAGGCCTGTTTATTCAGGAACGTGACGCGCGATCATTTTTAACAATATCATGACAAAATCACTATACATATAACTTAATATCTTTTATACATTAATCGTTAACCCCTGTGACTATTCCACAAAAGAGAAAGAGATATGGAACAGATACCTGATAATAAAAACGATAATTTTCAGAAAGATGGCAAAGAGCAGTTCAACCGATCGATCGGACTTATCTCTAACTTTGCGCTGGGTTTTACCTATCTGTCGCCACTCACCGCCGTGTATTCGCTGTTTGCGCTTGCCGTAACACTGGCAGGGCCACCGGCGGTATGGTGGATTTTAATCGTCGCCTGTGGGCAGCTTCTGGTTGCGCTGGTGTTTGGCGAAGTGGCGTCTCAGTATCCGATTACCGGAGGGCTGTATCCCTGGGCCAGAAGGTTGTGGGGGAAAAAATATGCGTGGATTGCCGCCTGGATTTACCTGTGGGCGCTGGTGGTGACCATCACCTCAATCGCGGAATACACCTCTACCTTCGTCGAGTCATTATTCCACTATGGTCAGACTCCGGCCACCATGCTGCTGACATCCGTGGTGCTGCTGCTCTTGATGATGGCGGTGAATATGTCCGGGACAAAGAATCTTGCCCGGGTCGCCAAAATTGGTTTCTGGTGTGAGATCGTCAGCGTGATTGCGCTGGGGATTTACCTGCTGATATTCCACCGTTCGCAGCCATTCTCGGTGATATTTGATTCAATGGGCGTGCTGGCCCAGGACGGGAGCTACTCCACTGCCTTTATGTCAGCCGCGCTGATGGGCCTGTTTATGTTCTTTGGCTTTGAAGCCTGCGGCAACGTTGCGGAAGAGGTGAAGAACCCAAGCAAAAAAATCCCGATTGCGATGATCCTGAGTATCGTGTTTGGTGCGATCTCGGCCATTATTTCCGTCATGGGGTATCTGCTGGCTTCGCCGAATCTGGTCAGTATTGTCAACGGTAAAACGGCCGATCCGATCCCGGCTATCCTCAATGAGGCCCTGGGGGAAACCGGCGCGACGGTCTTTATCATCGTCGCGATTATCGCCATGCTGTCGTGTATTCTGTCTCTCCAGGCTGCGTTGAGCCGCCTTATCTTCTCTTTCTCCCGTGACAGAATGCTGCCGGGAAGCGAGTGGATGTCCAAAATCTCTAAAAATGGTGTTCCCGATAATGCCATGGTGGTCAGTTGCTTACTGCCGGTGATTATCTGTGTTTGGGTCTACTTCCAGCCCGATAATCTGTCGCGCATTACCGCGTTTGCCGTTATCGGTATCTATATTTCCTTCCAGATGGTCGTGCTGGCAGCGCTGCGTCAGCGCCTGAAAGGCTGGAAACCGGCGGGCGAGTGGACCATCGGTGGTTGGGGGACTCTGGTTAACGTGCTGGCGTTAGCTTACGGATTGTGCGGGATCTGGCTGCTGGCCCAACCCGCCGACAGCAGTGATTTCATCGACCGCTGGACGGTGCTGTTTGGCCTGGCGATTGTGGTGGGTTCGGGGCTTATCTACATGTTCCTGACGCGTCCGTTTGGTCGCTCTGCTGCGCCGGAAAATGATGCGATAGCCTACGCAAACAAGCTCAATATGGGGCAGGATAATTAAACAAAGGGCCTTCGGGCCCTTAGAGCCTATCCCCTTAGTGTTGATAGTGGTAAAGAATGAAGTAGTCGCTCTGATACACAATACGGGTATTCGTCGGTGACAGTAATTCTCCCACGCGACAGCGCGGCCAACTGGAGAAGATAATCCGGTTTTCCAGATTGGTCAGAATGACATAGTCAGGTTGGGGGCAGGAGAGCAGTTCTGCCTCGATCTGGCTTACCAGCAGATCGACAGCGGCGACGCCAAGAAACTGGTCATGGTAGTAAACGGGCACCGCCGAGGTCAGTGTGTAAGAAATGTTGCAGATATAGTCGACGTAAGGCCCGTGAATATAGGCTTCACCTGCAGGAGGAGAATGCTTAAACCACTCGAAGGTTCTGAAATCCAGCCGCTGTTGGGTGGCCTGATCTAAATCCAGATGCGCCTGACTCAGACCGTTATCTTTCTTATACCACCACTCCAGCAGCCAATACTCGTTGCGGGTTGGCGTATTCTCAATATGGCTGGCGAATCCGGCACCCGAGCAATAGTGATTGTGATTCAGCGTGTGTTTAATGTGCTGCTGAACAGTGGCTCTCACTGCCGGGTCGAGGACCACCTCTGCCGAGCCTTTTTGTACACCGGCAATCGCCTCGTGGATGCTCCTCGCCAGCGCAACGGTAGACTCTACGGTAGAGACAGTAATATCATCAATTTTACGGATTAATGCGCTAAGGGATGTCGAAGAGCTCATGGTCTTTCCTGCCTTCACTGATGGTCAGTTCGCGTTATATTTCAGCTTTTTTTCAATAAGATAATAGGTACAGGTATCGATAATCTGGGTGGCAAACTGCACCGATTCTGTCTCATTATGCGCGGCCAGCGCATCGGCCAGCGCCGAATAGAGCGCAATGATCTCGGCGTGAATAGTGCCAGAACGATAGAGTATAGCGACCAGCGAAGCCCATTCCGCCTGCACCTGTAGTTCCTGGTTCGCCAGCCGCGCTGAATGCGAACTGGCGGCGATCGCCAGTAGGCAACGCATATCGGCCTGGGTCATTAATTCGGGTGAATTAGCCTTTCTTAACACCTCAACAAACTCGCGAAATTTAGCGATATCCGCATTGGTCATGCGCCGGGAGGCCAGCCTGGCGCTGTGGCTGATAATGGCGCAATGCATTTCGCCTAAGTCGGAAAGGTAATCGGTGCCAATCGATTTAAACGGATGCAGGACGCTATTTTTGCCATCAATATTTTCGCAAACGAAGCTGCCGCCATTTCGGCCACGAACCGTATGGATAAGATTATTAGCCCGAAGCGTGTTGAGTGCTTCTCTGATGGTGATATGTGAGACGCCCATCATCTTTGCCAGGTCGGTTTCGTTGGGCAGTTGCTCTTTTGGCTCGAGCAATCCCGTAATGATGGCGTTTGAAAGGCGCTGCACAATCTGGTCGGAACGACTGACCTGCCCGATAGGCGCAAATATGACCGCATGAGTAATCATAATCTTTTCTGCACTCAATTCCCTGAAACAACGACCCTTTCTAACACAAGCCTGTCAGGCAAGGAAGGTCAGAATGGTCGCGTTATTTTACCTGCCCATGCACAAAACCGTTGCACAGGCGGATGTGTGTCCCGTTAGCGTCAAATGACGATGAATAACCTTACCGTAAAAATGTAAAATTTAAGTTAAAAATGCGACGTTTATCATACTGTCAATGTTGCGCATTTGAAAAAATTTTACAATATATATATTACATAAGATTCTTTATGTATTAACGGGCAGGAGACAGTCATGAAAACCCTGAAGCATTTTATCAACGGACACTACGTGGCGGGCAGTACCGAAGACGCGTTTGAGCTGGTCAGCCCGGTGGACGGTGAAACATACGCGTTATCGCCCAATGGTGGGGCAGCAGAAGTCGATCTGGCCTACTCGGCCGCCGCTGCCGCGTTCAGTATCTGGAAGAAATCGACGCCCGCACAGCGGCAAAAAGCGCTTCTGGCGCTGGCTGATGAAATCGAACGCAATGTAGAGCGACTGGTTAACGCCCAGAGTCAGGAAACTGGACAGCTGCGCCATTTTATTGAGAAAGAAGAGATCGTGGCCTCCTGCGACGCCATTCGATTTTTTGCCGGTGCCGCGCGCTGCCTTGAAGGGAAGGCTGCCGGTGAATATTCTGCCGGGTTCACCTCAACCATTCGTCGCGAACCGCTGGGTATTGTGGGGCAAGTCACGCCGTGGAATTACCCGTTTATGATGGCGGTGTGGAAGATAGCCCCTGCGCTGGCGGCAGGCAATACGGTGGTGCTTAAACCGAGTGACACCACGCCGGTCAGCACGCTGCTGCTGGCTGAGCTGGCCGCGCCGCTGTTCCCGAAAGGGGCGTTTAATGTGGTATTAGGGAAAGCCAAAACCGGTTCGCTGGTGGTGTCGAACCCGACGGCCTCACTGGTTTCGATTACTGGCTCGGTACGTGCGGGTCTACAGGTGGCGGCGTCGGCGGCGGCAAACCTGACCAAAGCCCATCTGGAGTTGGGCGGTAAAGCGCCCGCCGTGGTATTTGCCGACGCGAATATCGACAGGGCGATTGAGACGATCGCTACCGCCGGCTTTTTCAATGCCGGGCAAGATTGTACCGCCGCCACGCGAATTCTCGTCGAGCAGTCCGTTTATGCTGAGTTTCTGGAAAAATTGATCCAGAAAACAAAAAGCATCAAATTTGGTCCCCCGCAGGATAGGGATGCGCTATATGGCGCGTTGAATAGCCGGAACCAACTGGAGCAGGTGCAAGGTTTTATTGCGCGTCTGCCTGCGCATGCAAAAATTGAAACGGGTGGCAGAGCAGGGCCCGGACCGGGCTTCTACTTTGAGCCAACCATCATCTCCGGTCTGCATCAGCACGACGAAGCCATTCAACATGAAGTGTTTGGTCCGGTAATGGCGATTCAGTCCTTTTCGACTGACGAAGACGCGTTGCACAAAGCCAATGATGTGGAATACGGCCTGGCCGCAAGCGTCTGGACCGGTAACCACGGCCGCGCACAGCGTTTTTGCATTGATCTCGATTTTGGCACGGTGTGGATCAACAACCATATTCCACTGTGTGCGGAAATGCCGCACGGCGGGTTCAAGAAATCCGGCTACGGTAAAGATCTCTCCTCTTATTCACTCGATGAGTACACCCGAGTGAAACATATCATGTGCGATATTTCTGAATAGCGGGTAATACGATGAAAACATTAAAAATAGCTACGCTGTCGCTGGTGATGTTCTCGGGGTTTAGCCTGGCAGACAGCTCCCCGCTGAATACCGTAAAAGCGTATATGGCGGCCTGGAATGCGCATAACGCGCCGCTGGCAGCGCAGTATCTGGCCGACGACGCGGTCTATTACGATGCCGCCGCCGGGGAGCCGATAACTGGCAGGGAAAAAGCCGAGAAAGAGGTGATTGGAGCATTCATTAAGGCGGTCCCGGATCTGAACTGGAAAATGGTCGGCAAACCCGTCTATGACGAAGATACCGTGGCATTTCGTTGGGAGTTCTCGGGTAAAAATAGCGGCGAATGGGCAGGAAGTCCGCCGACAAATAATCCGATAAAATTTGAAGGCGTCAGCTATATTCATGTTAAGGCAGGAAAAATCACCTGGCAGGGTGATTATTATGATTCTAAAAAACTGGATGAAGAACTCAAGCCAGTGAAGTAGTCGGTGGTCCCCCTTGTGAGAGGGGGAACCTCTCATTTGTGCTGTGTTTAGGGCAGTGTGTGCGTGGCAAAAGGACAAGTTAATGGCAATTACCCGACGTGATTTTCTCAACGGTGTGGCGGTCACCATCGCCGCGGGGCTGACCCCTCTGGATATGGTCAGAGCGGCAGGAAAAGAACATGAATTTATCGATGGAAGTTATTACCCTCCCAGCCTGACGGGGCTGCGTGGTAACCATCCTGGCTCGTTTGAAATGGCTCACGCGTTGGGCCGGGAACAGAAAAAATTTGATTTAACGGCGCTTCCGCTCGAGGAAGAGTACGACCTGGTGGTGGTCGGTGGCGGCATTAGCGGGCTGGCGGCCGGATGTTTCTGGCGGCAACTTGTCGGGCAAAACAGCAAGGTTCTGATCCTCGACAACCATGATGATTTTGGCGGCCACGCCAAACGTAACGAATTTAGCACAGCCGGAAAAAAACTGATCGGCTATGGCGGCAGTGAGTCGTTTCAGTCGCCAGCGCATAATTTCAGCCCGGATGTGCAAAAGCTGATGGAAACACTCGGCGTGAGCGCCACCAAGCTCAAAGAGAGTTTTGACGTCGACTTCTACCCAGACTGGCAGCTCAGTCGCGGCGTCTTTTTCGACAAAAAGAATTTTGGCGAGACCAAAATCGTCAGCGGCGATCCGGGACGCGCGGTTTCCGACGATATTCCACCGGACCGGCTCAACGGTCGTAAGATTGAAGACTTTATCAATGATTTTCCGTTGAGTGAGAGCGACCGAAAAGCGCTTATCGATCTGCATGTACGCCCTGGCGACTACCTTCCGGGCATGACGGTCGAGGAGAAAAGTAGCTGGCTGGATACCCACAGCTACAGTGAATTTCTGGCCACGAAAGTCGGTTTAAGCAAAATGGCACTGCTCTATTTCCAGCAGCGTTCCAACGATTTCTTTGCTATCGGCATTGAGGGCATTTCCTGTAGCGATGCCCGGGCATGCGCCTTACCGGGCATGGAAGCGTTAGGTCTGCCGCCGCTGGACGGCGAGTCACTGGCCGACCTCGAAGAGCCGTATGTTTATCACTTCCCCGATGGCAACGCGGGACTGGCACGAATAATGGTCAGATATATGCTCCCGGATGCCTTGCCGGGGACCACCATGGAGGATTCCGTCCTCGCCAGATTGCATTACGAAAAGCTGGATCAGCCGGAAAATACCACGCGTTTGCGCCTCAACAGTAGCGTGATTAATGCGGCCAACGTGCCGCGCGGCGTGGCCGTAACCTATCTGCGTGACGCCAAATTGCATCGTGTGCACGCAAAAAACGCCATCATGGCGGGTTATAACATGATGATCCCGTACCTGGTGCCGGAAATGCCGAAACAACAGCAGGCAGACCTCAAGCTGAACGTAAAGGCGCCGCTGGTGTACACCAACGTAGTGGTGAAAAATTGGCAGGCGTTTAAGCAACTCGGCGTACATGAGTTTTATTCCCCGGCTGCGCCGTACAGCCGCATTAAGCTCGACTATCCAGTCAGCATTGGCGGCTATCAGCACCCGGCGACCCCGGACGATCCGATGGTGATTCATATGGTCTATGTGCCAACCTATCCGGGCAGTAACCTACCGGCGAGAGAACAATTCCGCCTGGGACGGGCCTATCTGCTGGGGACCTCGTTTGCTGCGCATGAAGAGATGATCCGTGGCCAGTTGCAGGAGATGTTTGGCTCGACAGGCTTTGACAATCAACGTGATATCGCGGCTATTACGGTTAACCGCTGGGCACATGGCTATGCCTATTACGCCAACCCGCTGTTCGACGACATGGATGAAATGGAGAAGGTTGTTGAGCGGGCACGCCAGCCCATCGGCCGAATTGCGATTGCTAACTCTGATGCCGACTGGAGCGCGTATGCACATGCGGCGATCGATCAGGCATTGCGGGCGGTTAACGAACTCAAGGGTATGAGGTGATCTATGCGTAATGTAACCGTTCTTGTCGCCTGTTTGTTTAGCGCGACGGTTTCCGCCGCGGACTCTCACGGTGAGTACATCGCCAGAATTTCAGACTGTGTAGCCTGTCACACCGCTGAGGGTGGAGACGCGATGGCTGGGGGCAAAAAGTTTCCCACGCCGGTCGGTGATATTTTCTCGACAAATATCACGCCGGACAAAACCCACGGCATCGGTAACTATTCCTACGAGGATTTTGAAAAAGCGGTGCGTCAGGGCATTGCCAAAGATGGCCATCCGCTTTACCCGGCCATGCCATATCCGTCTTACGCCAAGCTCTCCGACGAAGATGTCCAGGCGCTGTATCACTACTTTATGCATGATGTCACGCCGTCTGCGACAGCAAATAAAGAGAATGAGATCCCCTGGCTGATTTCAGCCCGCTGGCCGCTGCATATCTGGAACTGGCTCTTTACCGACGCTCCTGCAACGGCTGCGGTAGGCAGCAACAGTACCGATGCCAGTGCCGCGCGGATCCAGCGCGGAGCTTATCTGGTTGAAGGACCCGGCCACTGTGGCTCCTGCCATACCCCGAGGGGAATGGCGATGAATGAGAAAGCCTATACTCATGCCGATGCACAGTACCTGAGCGGGACGATGATTGACGGCTGGTATGCGCCGTCCCTTCGGGGCACCGGGATGTCTGAGCGGGAGTTAACGTCGCTGTTACTGACCGGTAAAAGCAAGCATGCTGCGGTTTCGGGTTCAATGGCTGAAGTCGTCAGTGAGAGTACGCAATACCTGACGGATGAAGATGCTGCAGCGATTGCACAGTATCTGCGGAGCCTGAAAAACGCCAAACCGGAGCCGACACGAGCGGGCACCACCACGGCGTCCTGGTCGAATTCACCGCAGGCGGGAAAAGTGGTCTACAACCGTTATTGCTCGACCTGTCACGGTCTGGAAGGCAAGGGCACGGATAACAACGCGCCGTCACTTATCCACAATCCGCTGGTGATGGTTGACGATCCGACCCCGCTGTTCAGGGTTATTTCGCAGGGCGCGGAAACGCCGACCACGCGGGGCAACGTGTCGTTTAAGATGCCAGCGTATAACGGATTGCTGACCGAGGTTGAGATGCGCGATGTGATCAACTATGTACGAAAAAGTTGGGGTGAAGGCAATGGCGAGGTCAGTCAGGAGGAGCTTGCCGGACTTAAACCAGCTACACACTAAGCGTCATGCCTGATGGCGCTGCGCTTATCCGACCTATAAAAACCGTATTGTAGGTCGGATAAGACGCGTTAGTGACGCCATCCGGCAACGTTTATCCTACGTTTGCCTTGATAATGCCCGCCAACCGGGAAAACGCCGCGGCCATCTCATGTTCTTCAATACTGGCAAAACCCAGCAACAGACCGCGGCGTTTCTCTTCGTTGACGTAGTAACGTGACAGCGGTCGTACCAATAACCCCTGCGTATTCGCCAGCTGTGCAATCATGCTGTCGTCGGCATGGGCTGGCAATTGTAATATCAGATGCAGCCCGGCGTTACTGTTGAACGGTCCCAGATAATCCTCTCCGAGTTGCGTGGCGATCAGGTCCACCAGCGTCTGACGACGGCGGCTGTACAGTTGGCGCATTTTACGGATATGCGCGGCGTAGTAGCCTTCGCGGATAAACTCTGCCAGCGCGGCCTGAATCAAAAGGTGTCCGCCGCGATAGAGGTCGTTATGAACTTTCTTCAGCGGTGCAGCGAGCGGTTTGGGCAGCACAACATACCCGAGTCGGAGGGCAGGATAGAGCGTTTTACTGAATGTGCCGATGTAGATAACTGGACTTTCTTCCTCCAGTCCTTGCAGTGAAGGAATGGGCTGCCCCGAAAAGCGAAATTCGCTGTCGTAGTCATCTTCCACGATCCAACTGCGTGTTTCACGTGCGCGAAACAGTAACTGCCGTCGCCGGCTCAGGCTCATCACCGACCCCAGCGGATACTGATGTGACGGTGTCACAAAAATCAGCTTCGGGGACACCGCTGACGACACTGGCGGTACCATGCCCTGTTCATCAACCGCCATCGCCGAGAAGTTAACCGCGTTGATGCGCAGAATATTTTTGATTCCCCAATAGCCTGGCTCTTCAATCCAGGCGTTATCGCCAGGGTTACACAGGGTGCGGGTCACCAGATCCAACGCCTGGTGAATGCCTTCGGTGATCAGTATCTGTTCAGGAGCACACCTGACGCCGCGCGCGGTACGCAAATAGTCCGCCAGCGCTTCTTTTAGTTCACCGTCGCCACCCGCCGCATCATAGGTGAGAAACTCCGGGCGCAGGCGTCTTGCCAGCCGGTCCTGAATTTTTTTAAGCGTGCGGTGGGGGAAATGTTGCACATCCGGAACGCCAGGAATAAACGCCCCCCACTGGCGTGGGCTGGCGCTGGCATTACCGAGCAGCTCCAGGCAGCGGGCGGACAGGCTGGCGCGGTCTTCCTGTGCGGGGGGCGCGTTTTTTTTATCGGGCCGTTGCGCGAGGTTGTCCAGCACGCTATCGGTGACAAACGTGCCGCTGCTGGTACGTGCAGAAATATACCCTTCGGCCTGCAGTTGCTCATACACTCGCAAGACGGTATTGCGCGATAACGCCAGTTCGCCCGCCAGATCGCGCGAAGGTGGCATACGGGTGGCGGGTTTCAGGCTGCCTTCAAGAATGCAGCTGCAGATGGCGGCATACAAACGCCGGTGCAGTTTCTCGTCGGTTTGCTGGCTAAATGCATGCTTGATCACATCTCCGGCAAGTGAACGCATTTGGATCCTTAAAATAAAACGATTTGGCTCTCGATTAAAGTACCAGATGGCGTCTAGATTTAAAGGGTAATTCAACCCTGAATGTGTTTATGAACAAGGTGTAGAGAATGAATAATAAAAACCTGCAACAACGTCGTCTGGATGCAACCCCGCGTGGCGTGGGCGTAATGTGTGACTTTTTCGCCCAGTCGGCAGAAAACAGCACCATTACCGATATCGAAGGCAATCAATATATTGATTTTGCTGCCGGGATTGCCGTCCTGAATACTGGACACCGTCATCCTCGTATGGTGCAGGCGGTTGAAGCACAACTTCAAGCCTTTACCCACACGGCCTATCAGATTGTCCCGTACGAAAGCTACGTCTCGCTGGCGGAGAAAATCAATGCGGCCGCGCCGATTGACGGTTTGCGTAAAACCACGTTCTTTACCACCGGCGCAGAAGCCGTCGAAAACGCGGTTAAAATTGCCCGCGCGCACACCGGCCGTCCAGGTGTGATCGCGTTTGGCGGGGGATTTCATGGCCGTACCTATATGACGATGGCGCTGACCGGCAAGGTCGCACCGTATAAAAAAGGCTTCGGGCCGTTCCCGGGATCGGTTTACCACGCACCGTATCCTTCTGAGTTGCAAGGCATCACCACCGCCGATTCAATAAAAGCCATCGAGCGTCTGTTTAAAGCTGATATCGACGCCAGCCAGGTCGCAGCGATTATCTTCGAACCCGTCCAGGGTGAAGGGGGCTTTGTGGTGGCCCCACCTGAATTCGTTGCCGCTATTCGCCGCATCTGCGATGAGCACGGTATTGTGATGATTGCCGATGAAGTCCAGAGTGGTTTTGCCCGCACCGGCGAGCTTTTTGCCATGGACCATTACGGCCACAAAGCCGATCTGATGACCATGGCGAAAAGTCTGGCGGGCGGTATGCCGCTGTCCGGCGTGGTCGGCAAAGCCGAAATTATGGATGCCCCTGCACCGGGTGGTCTGGGCGGTACCTATGCCGGTAACCCGCTCGCCGTGGCGGCCGCTCACGCGGTGCTTGATATCATTCATGATGAGCAACTGTGCCAGCGAGCAGCGGCGCTGGGTGAACAACTGCGTGCCACGCTGACCGATGCCCGTGCGTGGTGTCCGGAACTTGCCGAAGTGCGTGGGTTAGGATCGATGATTGCCGCTGAGTTTTGTGATGCCAGCACCGGAGAGCCTTCTGCGGCCACGGCGCAACGCGTACAGAAGAAAGCCCTTGAGCAGGGACTGCTGCTGCTTACCTGCGGCCAGTACGGCAACGTGATCCGTTTCCTCTACCCGCTGACCATTCCGCAGGAACAGTTCGTAAAAGCGCTGGAAATTATTAAATCCGTCACTAAATCGTGATAGTGCGCGTATAGCGTCAACCCTGGCCGACGGTGGTACACATCGTCGGCTTTTTTGTTCCTGTGGGTTTCTCAACGTCAATTGATCTTCATCGGTAGAGTTACCTGATTTATTGGAAATGCGTTGCCAGATACCTCGTTATATAATTTAATGCATATCGATTTTTCTCCTGTCCAGATGGTGTCTATGTTAACTCTTCGTTCATTTTTGCTGGTATGCGCCAGCATGTTGTTTGCGTTTTCGGCGCAGGCAGACCGCACGATAACCGATCAGCTTGGCCGCCAGGTCACGATCCCCGATAGCGTTAATAAGGTGGTGGTGTTACAACACCAGACGCTGAATATTCTGGTTCAACTGGATGCCACGCAGGACATTGTCGGCGTGATGTCGAGCTGGAAAAAACAGCTTGGACCGGCGTTCGCCCGCTTTATGCCGACGATTACGACCCTGCCGACGCCGGGCGATCTCACCAGCGTGAATATTGAAAGCCTGCTGGCTACCCACCCGCAGGTGGTGTTTGTTGCCAACTATGCACCTGCCGAGATGATCCAGCAGATTCAGAATGCCGGGATTCCGGTGGTGGCTATCTCATTACGTCAGGATGCTGCTGGCCAGCAGAACAAAATGAACCCGACTATGGCTGACGAAGAGCAGGTCTACAACGAAGGCTTAAAGCAGGGGATTCGCCTGATTGCCGACGTGGTGGGACGTAAACCGCAGGCTGAAACGCTGATCGACTACGTTTTTTCGGCCAGGGCTAAATTCAATGCGCCGGTGGCGGCGATTGCACAGGCGCAAAAAGTCCGTATCTATATGGCCAACCCCGATCTCATGACTTACGGTGCCGGAAAGTACACGAGCCTGATGATGCAGCATGCCGGAGGGCTAAACGTGGCTGCGGCGAGCGTTAAAGGCGCGCGGCAGGTTTCGCTGGAGCAGGTGTTAGCGTGGAACCCGCAGGTGATTTTTGTCCAGGACCGCTACCCGCAGGTGGTGACGGAGATCCTAAACGATCCCAACTGGCAGAACATCGATGCGGTAAAAAATCATCGCGTCTGGCTGATGCCGGAATACGCTAAAGCCTGGGGATATCCGATGCCGGAAGCGCTGGCGCTGGGTGAATTGTGGATGGCAAAAAAACTCTATCCGGATGTCTATAAAAACATCGATGTTGATGCGCAGGCACAGGATTACTACCACCGTTTTTACCGCGTGAACTGGCAGTCCGATGCTGCTAAGTAATCGCGCTTTCCCCCTGCAACCGATACTGATTACCGTGGTGCTACTGCTGGGTGTTGGTTCACTGTGTGTGGGGCAATATCCGCTGTCGCTGCGCGATGTGTTCTCACTGTTGAGCTATTACGCAGACTCGCAGGGTATGGCGCACCAGGTCGTCTGGACCGTCAGACTCCCGCGTATTTTGATGGCACTGCTGGCGGGCGGCGCGCTGGGGTTATGTGGGGCTACGCTGCAAGGCGTGTTTCATAATCCGCTGGTGGACCCGCATATTATTGGGGTGACCTCTGGCTCAGCATTTGGCGGCACGCTGGCGATTTTGCTTGGGCTTGATCCGTTCCTGATGATGGGGTCGACGTTCTTCTTTGGTCTGGCGGCGTTGATTCTGGTATATGCCATTGCCGCGCTACAGGGGCTGGAAAACACGCTGGTGCTGATCCTCTCGGGCATTATTTTGAGTGGTTTTTTTGCCGCGCTGGTGAGCCTGATTCAATACCAGGCCGATACCGAAGAGACGTTACCCAGCATTGTATTCTGGCTGTTGGGCAGTTTTGCGACCGCCAACTGGCATAAAGTGTGGCTGCTGGCGGTGCCGGTCGGCATTGCGGCCATGCTGTTGTACCAGTTGCGCTGGCGAATCAACCTGTTATCACTCAACGATAAAGACGCCAAAGCGCTCGGGGTGTCGGTGGTTCCGCTGCGGCGCAGCGTGTTGCTGTGCTGCGCATTGCTGGTTGCGGCGCAGGTCTCCGTCAGCGGCAGTATTGCCTGGGTGGGTCTGGTGATCCCGCATCTGGCCCGCCTGCTGGTAGGCGTTGATCACCGTCGGTTACTCCCCTGTGCTTTCTGGCTGGGCGGCGGTTTTATGATTGTGGTGGATGATATTGCCCGCACGCTGCTACCTGCGGAAATTCCTCTGGGGATCATCACCGCCTTGCTCGGTGCGCCGCTGTTTGCCTTTTTGCTGATTCAGTCCAGTCGACGGGGGAAACGATGATATCTGCCGCACTTAACGTCGATCAGTTGGAGTATGGCTACCGGATGCCGTTGTTTGCGCCGCTCACGTTCCGCTGTGAGAAAGGCAATATCTGTGCCGTGCTCGGGCGTAACGGTTTGGGGAAGAGCACGTTGCTGGATACGCTGATCGGTACGCTGCCGTTGTTGGGTGGAAACATACAAAGTGAGGGGGGAATTGGTATTGTGGCGCAGCATACGCGCTTGCCGTTTCCCTACACCGTTAGCGATGTCGTGCTGATGGGCCGCGCGCAGCATGTAAAGTTATTTGCTCAACCGGGCCAGCAGGATAAAAAGCGGGCGATGCAGGCGCTGGAGCAGCTCAATATTGCGCATCTTGCGTCCTGTAATTTTTGTTCACTTTCCGGTGGGCAGCAACAGTTGGTAATGATCGCCCGGGCGTTGGTCACGGATTGTCAAACGCTGCTGCTTGATGAACCTTGTTCGGCGCTGGATTTAGCCAATCAGCAGGTGGTACTGCAGCTTATTAGCGATCTGGCGTGTCGCGAGGGCTGCAGTATTCTCTTTACAACGCACGATCCGCAGCATGCACTACAGATAGCCAGTCATACGCTGCTGTTGTTGCCGCAGGGGAGATGGCTGGCGGGGCCAACGCAGGAGATTGTGACGGAAGATAATTTGTTCCAGGCGTACGGTTTACCGCTGCGAAAATTTAGCGTGGACCCGCATCCGACGCCGTTTATCGCGCCGCTGTTTACCATTCATCGTTAAGTGTTTTAAAACCGGCGCTGGCCAAACATGTTTGTCCGTCGCGCGCGAGGATAAAATCAGCCAGCGCTTTGACGTTTTTAGACGCCTCGAGCACCGCTAACTGGTATTCACAGCGAATGTTATGGTCCGTGGGGATCGTTACGCAGCGAATATCGGGCTGCCCGGCAAGTGCTGTTGCATAGTGCGCGTAGCCAATAAACAAATCCGCCAGGCCCTGGCGAATAATCCACGCGCTGGCCAGTTCGCCATTTGGCACCTTAACCGTGTCACGGCCACCGACAAGGGGAATAGCGCGTTCGCGCAGGCGCTGTCCAAGGCCGGGTTCGAGCACATCGAGGCTGTCGAATAATGCCCAGGCATAATCCCCGGAAGGGTCACAGCCGGGGGTTGAGGTGCCAATACGCAGGGTTGGATCGCGCAGTAACTCCAGCCATTCGCCGGTTTTGCGGGTGGTGAGGCTCAGTTGGTTCCAGCAAAAGGTATGCGCGGACAGTGCCCTACCGCTGGCCAGCAACTGCTGCGGATGTGCACGATTGGCCGAGGCAAATAAGGCACAAGGTTCACCGGCTTCTATACGTTCGCGTAATAATCCGGCCGGGCCGTATTCCACACAAACATCAATTCCGCTTAGAGACGTGAACTGGTTTATCAGCGGGGTAAAGGCCAGCCGTAAACTACCAGCAGCGAAGAGCGTGATGGGGCATGACATAATGTAGCGAGTCCTGAATTCGAGGTCCGAAATGAATGACAGACATCTTAAACGTCATCATATTGTATATGACCAACTATTCGATGCAAATGGCAATAATTATCTGGGTAATAATTTTTTTAAGATATTAACAATTGAATTAATGATTAGCTGTACCCGGAAAGGCTGCTGGGTCTTTTTACTGTAAATCACAAACAGATCCAGATGGGTGGAGAAGTTATCAGGAAGTGTAGGGACCAGACCGTCGATATCTGTTTCTTTAATGATCAACTCGGGCATAAATAAATAACCAAGACCCGCTTTGGCGAGTTCGATTGCGGCATACGAGTTATCGCAGGCAAAATCACCGCTAATGATTATCTTTCTTATTTCTTTACGTGAGTCGTCATTTATATACCAGATGTTATGATTGTCTTCCATATGTGAGAAAAAAAGTATACAGGGACTGTGTCCATAATCGTCAATGGAGTGGATCGGATATCTCGCAATCATGTCGCGGGTGCCATATATATTGGCCGGAATCGATGCGATATTTCGCGCAATAAGTTCGTCATTGTCGGGCAATGAATGCGTAAACAAGATGTCGCAGTCATCACTAAAAGGGACACCAAGGGTAAATTCAGCGTTGCTGAGGTTACTGGTGGTCAGCATTAATTTAATTTCCGGATGCTGCGCTTTCAACCCAGGAATGACGTACTTGGAGATAAATAACAGCTGACCGGTAGGGGCATGGATCCTGACAAAACCATCAGACGCCAGCTTATAGGCCATTGTAAACTTCTGGATATCTTCACATGACTTCATGTGTTTTTTGACGTAGGGGAGAAGCTCTTCACCGAAACGGGTCAATTTTATCGGCCGACAAGAGCGATCGAACACGGAGAATCCAAAACGGTCCTCCAGTTGTTGTAAGGTTCTACTGATATTGGGTTGCGCAATTTTTAGCGTTTCCGCAGCCAGACTCAAACTACGGGTACACGAAAGTTCATAAAGGATACGGAGTTCGTTATCGTTAAAGCTGATTTTCTGGACCACTGAGACCTCAGATATATCTTGTGAAGGTTATCTGCGCAGTATTATTACGCAGATTATATCTATTGATGCAATTCGATGGAACGATTGAAAAAATCTGCCTGATACTACTGTAGCAGAAACGGTAATGCATTATATCTATTACGCATAATGTTATGCACATTGTTTGCGAGACGCATGAGGTGAATCTGACTAGAATACCGCGCAAATTTATGGTCACAGTCTGGATTCAGGGATAACGAGTTAATACTTAAGCAAATTTTACTGAATGAATAACGTTTTATTCACTTTTATTACAAATTAAACCCTGAGCCCTCTGTAAAAGTCGCACACTTATTATGATCGAAAGAACTGCATGGCTTTGCCTGATTGTACACCTGTCGATCATTACGACGCCGGTACTGGCAACAATAACAAGCGAACCTCAATCGTCGCAATGGCAAAGCGAATTACTTGCACGACCTTCTGTCGTATATGTGCTTCAGGCCGAAGAAACGACGGATTCCGTTGCCGAACGCTTAGGTCTGACGACCACCCAACTGCGCTATTTCAACCAATTCAGAACATTTAACAAACCGTTTGAACAATTAGATCAGGGTGATGAGCTTGATATTCCGGCCCCAGCCTCCGGTGGGAATAAGGCGGCAGGCGCGAGTGACAAGCTACACCAGGAACAGGAAAACGACGCCGGGGTTAAACGCCTTGCCAGCGGTGCTTCGGGCCTGGCGAATATTCTCGAAAACGGCGATGCGGCACAAGCGGCCAGCGGTCTGGTCCGTTCGGAAATTAACAGTAAAGCGAATGAAACAGTCACTGGCTGGTTAGGGCGGTTTGGCACGGTACGGGCGCAGTTGAATGTCGGCGAACAGTTTTCCCTTGATGACAGCAGCGTAGATTGGCTGGTGCCGGTATATGAAACACAGACGAATGTCTTATTCACCCAACTGGGTTATCAGAATCAGGACGACCGTAATACGCTGAACGTTGGCGTGGGCGTACGTCATTTCAGCCATGACTGGATGCTGGGATTTAATACCTTTTATGACGCCGATTTGAGTGGCGATCATCGTCGCCTTGGCGTTGGGGCTGAACTGTGGCGCGACTATTTTCAACTTGCTACCAACGGGTATTTCAGACTGTCTGACTGGAAGGCCTCGAAAGACGTGGAAAATTATGACGAACGCCCGTCGAACGGTTTTGATGTCAGAGTGCAAGGTTGGTTGCCTGACTATCCGCACCTTGGCGGCAAGTTTATCTATGAGCAGTATTTTGGCGATGAGGTCGGGCTGTCTGGCGAAGATGAACGTGAGAAAAATGCCTGGGCCTTCACGACCGGTATCACCTGGACGCCATTCCCACTAATGACGCTGGGTATTGAGCAGAGTATGGAAAAGGGTGATGAGCGAGACACCAGCGTGCAAATGGAGCTGGCGTGGCGACCGGGTGAAACCCTGGAGTCTCAACTTTCGCCTGATGAAGTGGCCTCTCTGCGCGAGCTGGAAGGTAGCCGCTACAACCTGGTTGATCGTAATAATGTCATCACTCTGGAATATCAGGCACAGGATCTTGTGCAGTTGACGCTTTCTGAAGAGGCGATTCAGGACGCTGAATATACGGTGCATACGATTTCGACCGATGTCACGAGTGAATACCCGCTGGCGCAGGTCACCTGGGATAACGCGGCGTTTCTGGCGGCTGGCGGAGAGTTTCGCGAGCTGAGCGTGAATATGTTTTCACTGACATTGCCTCCTTACCAACGCTCGCCATCCTCAGACGGGACGGCAAACCAGTATCGCGTCGTTGCGATGGCAGAGGATACCGAAGGAAATACCAGTAATGCCCAGACCTTGCTGATTGAGGTTCTACCCGTAAATCTGGCGTTTGGCGATGCGTTACAGGTCACCGGTAACGGTGCGCCCGCTGATGGTAAAACGCCGGTTACTGTGACCGCAACCCTGGTCGATGATGACGGCAAACCGGTTAGCGGAAAAAATATCACCATGGGAATGACATTCGCCGACGGCAGTATCACCGCTGAGGATGTGATGAGCGATGCGGCTGGGCGGGCGATGTACAGCGTGGTCTCTCACGTTGCGGGTCAGGCAATGGCGACGGCCAGGGTGCATGAACTGAGCCAGAGCGCGAAAGTATTGTATAGCCAGGCGAATTCGGGTGTCGATGGAATGTACTCGGCGTTGCTGGTGAACCCGGCGGTGATTCGGGCCGATGGCGAAGATGTTGCTGAAATGACCTACAAAGCTAATAACAGCGAGGGCGAACCGGTAACGGGTCTCGAGAACGTGTCGTTTCAGGTGATCGGTGTGCCCAATACCACCTCCAGTGCAGTGCGTGAAGTCGCGCCGGGTATCTATCGTGCAAAGTTGAGCGGTATTCATGCCGGGAAAGGCGTGGTGCAGGTTATGCAGGGAAATGTTGTGGCGAAGACCTTACGCCGTCCGGTCACCCTCATCTCCTCCGGTAACCCTGTCGACCCGCAGCAATCTTCTCTAAATGCGACGCCGGGAAGAATATCCGCCAATGGTAATACGGAATCGACTCTGGTTCTGCAGTTAACCGACAGCAGCGGGAACCCACTGAAAGAAAAAAACGTCCGATTTACCAGTAGCCTCGCCGGAACGACGATCGGCAACGTCACTAACCGGGAGGATGGTACGTATACCGCCACATTGACGGGTACCGCAACCGGAAACGCAAAAATAAGGACGCATGTTAACGGGTTTCTGACCACTATCGCGCCGACGGTGGTCAAGCTGGTACGTGATGACAATTCGGTCAGTCTTGAGGCTGTGGTGGTGCTTGACGATCATGCGCTGGCGGATGGTGTAGATGAGAATGTCATCAAAGTCACCACCTTTAACGCGGATGGGACACCTGCTGCGGGTGAAACCGTACGACTGTACGCGAACAATCATGCGGATATTCCCCCAGCAGCCACCACCGATGCTAACGGTGAGGTCTCGGTGTCGTTGACCAGTCGGGTCGCGGGTGAGGTCACGGTGATTGTCGAACTTAACGGCAGCACAGAGGAAGTTGAAACGAGTTTTGCCGTTGATGATGACAGCCTGGATCCAGCGAAATCTCAACTGAATGTCGTCCCTGAACGTATTGAAGCGAATGGCAATGCTGAATCATTTATTCACTTTTTATTAAGGGATCAGCAGGGTAACCCGGTTACCGGGCAAAAAGTGACCTTCACCAGTCCTCTGGAGGGCACGACTATCAGTCAGGCTAAGGATAACCATAACGGCCTGTATAAAGCGTCGTTATCTGGCGTAACGGCGGGCGTTGCCGAGATTTCTGTCAACGTGAATGACCATCACTTTGCGGTTACTCCAGTGAGCGTTACGCTCACGCCAAAAGTGGGTGAGGCCGGGCAGGGCGTCACGCAGGTGGTGGCAGACAATGCGCCGGCCAATGGCAGATCGGCGAATCAGGTGAAGGTCACCATACACCATGCGGATGGGCGTCCGGCCAGCGCGCAGGCGGTGCGATTCGTGGCGACTAACGGGGCGGCAGTACCCACCTCGGTGATGACTAATAGCGAAGGCGAAGCAATGGCCATGGTGACCAACCGCATCGCCGGAAAATCCGTGGTGTCGGTGATGTTAAACGGACATGTCCAGCAGGTTGAACTCACCTTTCTGTCTGATGAAGGCAGCGCCACCATTTTCCCTGGCGACCTGCGCATCATAGCGGACAACGCATTAGCTAACGGCACTGCTGAAAATAAAGTCAGCGCGACCATCAGGGATGCGTTTGGTAATCCTGTGGCGGGGCAGCAGGTGAAATTTAAGGCCAGCCACGGCGTACGTGCTTCTGCACAGGGGGTGACCGATGCGAACGGCGTGATAACAGCGACCCTGACGAGCACGGCTGCGGGACGCAGCGAGGTTGTGGCGCTGATTAATCGTCGCGGCGAGCACGTGTCGGTTAATTTTGCCCCCTTTGCATCATCGGTGAAAGTGCTACGCAATGGGCAAGCGCTGACCACCCATCCGCAGGTGGGTGACCGTTTATCCGCTGTCGTCATGTGCGGTGAAATTGTCTGCGAAGAGCAGCCAGAACATTTTCAGTGGCAGGGGGAAACCGCTGCAGGCAGTAACCAGTTCACCGCGATTCCACAGGCGACGGGCCGTATCTATGTTGTGTCTGGCGAATGGCAAAAACGTGCTTTGCGCGTGGAAACACAAGAATCACCCTGAAAACCGTAATTTCCCGGCTGACGCCTTAATCCCTTTTTATTATTGAGTACGCAAATGAAACGCAAAAACTTTACCTTAACCGCCAGTAGCGCGATGTTAATCCTGTCATTTCCCGCCCTGGCCGTCTTGTCCGATCCAACCGATACCGTAAAAGGACGCGTGCCGGTTATCACCCAGAGCACGATTGTTTCTGCTGATACTAACAGCAACGGCGTCTTCGACATTGGCGATGTGATTTCCATCAGCCAGCAGGGCGCGTTCAGCGACCCGGACGGGGATGCAGAATCGCAAAGAACCTTTCAGTGGCAGGCGGATGGGGCAGATATTTCGGGCGCCACCAGTGATACCTACACCGTGACGGCGAGTGATTTAGGCAAAAAGATCACCGTGTTGGTTACGCCGCATACTGATCCAACGATAACCGATCCGGATACCGGTATCGCAGTTGCGTCAAATGAGCTGTCAGCGGCTTCTGCATCGACGCCGATCGCCGTACAGATTGATGGCGCAGTGAATGGCTTCCCGCAGGTTGATACTGAACTTAGCGCCGTCGTACAACTGGCTGACGGCAGCGCCGGTGATGCTGGCACCTATCAGTGGAAGATTGAGACCGCGATTGGTTCTGGCGTATACCAAAATATTCCAGGTGCGAACGGTAAGACTTACAAACCGGTAGCCGGGGATCAGAAACGTAAGATTCAGATCGAGGTGAATTAATGTCACCCATTGTGCGCAGCGCCGCGGGCATATTGGTTGTTTTTGTCGCCACTGAAGCCCTGGCGGTGACAGCACAGACCGGGACGGTAAAAGGACGCCCGCCCGTGGCCGGTCAACTGCAGGTGATTAACACCTCTGCGCCGGGATTAAATCCGGCTCAGGGAGATACGCTGGAGATTGCGTATCAATTTCACGATCCTGATGGTTTGCAGGAAAGTCCATCAGAGACCCTGTTTCGCTGGTTGGCCGACGAGCAGGTAATCTCAGGGGCGAATGAGCGTCTTTTCACGCCCGGCCCCGCGCAGAATAAACGCTACCTGACGGTTAAGGTGTTGCCGGTTGAGATTGAACCTTCCGATCCCGACCGACCGGATGCGCCTTTTGTCAGCCCAAACGCGAACGCGCCGGTGCTACCCGCGCGAGCAGACTTGTCGGCCGCGTTTCATTATGCTTCGCCAGCGCTGCGCTGGGGGGATGCGTATATGCACTGTGCGAACAACGGCATGCGTTTACCCGATGAGGGAGATCTGCAGGATATGTTTGTGACCTACACTCGGGCAAATCGTGTGGGGCAAGATTCTAAAGGCGATTTACGGCATACCTATGGCATTGCTGGACGTAACGCTATCTGGACGACACGCGCGCTCAATGATACGCACCATGCGGTGATTAATGCTTTTACCGATGGGCGTAGTAGCGCGGCGGCAAACGCCAGCAGACAGACAGTGGTGTGCGCGCAAACCGGTATACCTGACATGCTCCCGGCGATCGTCAATTTAGCGATACCGGCGCCCCGCGAAGGGGAAGATGTCACGCTTTCCTATCTTTATCAGGGGAATGAGACGATTCCCGACCGGTCGCGTTTTCAGTGGTTTCGTGCGGATAATGCCGCAGGAACGGCCAGAAAAACGGCAATTCCAGGCGCGGTTGAAAAAAGTTATACCCCCGTTGCAGAGGATGTAAATCGCTATCTGGTGGTGGAAGCTACGCCAGCAAGCTATGACACGGTAATGGGGACAATGGTCAGTACGGTCAGCGAGCAAGTGGCATCAGGCGGCAGCAACGTCCTCCCTGGGAACACGACTATTCACGTCAATGGCGCCACGTTTGATACCGACAGCGGTTTTCCTCGCAGCGGATTGGTTGGTGCCAGCTTCCAGTTGCGCATGAATGGCAATGCTGCCAGCAACCGGGAGTATTCCTGGCATGACGATCGTTCGTGGTTAAGCGTGGATGATAAGGGTGTGGTGACGTTTACCCGTCGGCCTGAAGGCGCAGAGAAAACTGCCACCATTACCATACGGTCGAAAAATGATGGTGGATCTTATGCTTATACCTTCACGGTCACGAAGTGGTTAATCACTGACGGCAATCCAACAGGATTTAATAATGACTGGTGTGGTAAACAAGATGATGGCTATCGTCGGCCGACTGCAGAGGAATCGACCCGCAACGGCGAGCGAGCGGCTTCAACCGGACGCTGGTGGAGCGAGTGGGGGCCGTTGTACAACTTTGGTGGCAACTGGGTCAACGCACCTTACTGGATAGATGAACTGGGCAGTAAAAATACGTTGAATATGAGTAACGGGATAGTGACGAATACCAGGAAAAGCAGTCACGTGGTCTGTATAGCGGATGTGAATTAAGGCGTTTTTCTGAACGGATGGTTGCCTGTAAGACAGTGAGGAAAGCAGGCAGCCACAGCCAATTGTTGAAGGCCGAATAGTAATTACGTAAGAGTGTTTTTTTGAAAAAAAGAAAGTGTAGAGAAAGACGAGAGAGTAAGCACCAAATCAACGGGAATTGATTTGGTGCGTCCGAGTGGACTCGAACCACCGACCCCCACCATGTCAAGGTGGTGCTCTAACCAACTGAGCTACGGACGCAAAATGGTGCGTTCAATTGGACTCGAACCAACGACCCCCACCATGTCAAGGTGGTGCTCTAACCAACTGAGCTATGAACGCAACGTTGTAGGTGACAACGGGGACGAATATTAGCGGCACAGACCGAATGAGGCAAGAGGGAAATGGTGTTTTTCTGCATGTTTTCACTCAATTGCAGAGTAATTAAGCAAGTTGATTATATTTTGTTGATTTTACGGCGTGTTTTTTATTCACCCGGTCCTTTGGGGGCACAAGTCAGGCGTGCGGGGGAGAATCAGAACCACTCCTGTAAGTCCCGAATGTCGCGATCATCCGGGGCTTTTTGCTGTTATGGCGAGTCGTTACAGCCGGTATCTTTATGTCTGGCCCAGTCGACCATGCCCTGAAAGTCAACAATGACCACCGACTCATCCCCGACGACCCAGGCATCGTGCCCTGGAGGGATGCGTGACAGATCGCCGGGGCGGCAATCAAATTCACTGCCATCGTCCATTTTTACCCGCAGCACCCCGGCTACGTGGTATTGAAAATGCGGGGCTTCACAACTCTTTGTTCCCGCTATCGACTGGATCGATGTCGCCCATCGCCAGCCGGGCTCCAGCACCGCACGTCCGACGATGGCTCCGCCGATATTGAGAAGTTCCAGTCGTCCATTCGCAAACTCGCGAACCTCATCGGGTATATCGAATGATTTCACATCTGCTTTGTCCATTGCGCACCTCCTTAGCTTGATTACGCACATGGCTGCTCTTCAATTATATCAGCCTGGTTGTTTTTTGTTCGGTTTCGCCATGGGGAATTCTGCAACAGGACCTACCCGTAGACCGGGTTTAAGCCGTGCCCGGATTAGCGTAAAATCTCCGCTTTCTGCCGCAACGCTACTGGCTAACTCAACCAAGTGAATTTTTGATGAAAAATAATCCGAAGCTCTCCCTGATGTGTTTTCAGATGCTGGAATCTGGCGCGAGTCGCCGTACGGTGAAAAGGGCTCTGACATCCCGCCGTGTCAAGGGACGTCAGGCCGTGGTGCTGCTCTGCAAGCAAGAGATGGCGCTGCTGAGAAGCGGGAAATTGCGCGTGTCAGAAAACGGGTAATCCCAGCCCACACTTCACTTCCCTTACTGTTTTCTGCGTGACGTCGTGCGCCCGCTCGCTCCCTTTTTGCAATAGCGCCATCAACATACCTTTATCCTGGATGTAGGTCGCACGGCGCTCTCGCATGGGGGCAATAAGCTCTTGTAAGCACACCTCCAGCTCGTTTTTACACGTTTTATCCCCCAGCCCGCCTTGTTGATAGTTCGCTTTCATTTCCGCAACTTTTGCTTTGTTCGGGTGAAAGGCGTCCAGATATGTGAACACTATATTGCCGTCTATCCGCCCCGGGTCGGTCACTTTTAAATGGTGAGGGTCGGTGTACATGGCGCTGACCGCGCGATGAATGGCCTCTTCGCTGGCAGAAAGGAGCAACGTATTGCCAAGTGATTTCGACATTTTGGCGTTGCCGTCGATACCCGGGAGGCGGCTGGTTTCGCTGAGCATAGCTTTACAATGCTGTAAAACGGGAGTTGGTAACAGGCTATTCATCTTATGTACGATTTCGTTAGTCTGCTCGAGCATCGGTAATTGATCGTCGCCGACGGGGACAATGCTGGCTTTGAAGGCTGTAATATCTGCCGCCTGGCTGATCGGGTAAACCAGGAAACCAACCGGCAGAGAGCGGGCAAACCCTTTTTGCATAATTTCATTTTTTACCGTTGGGTTACGCTCCACGCGCGCCACGGTAACAATGTTCATATAAAGCGCAGTCAGTTCAGCAAGCGCCGGTAAAGCAGACTGCAAGCAAATTGTCGTGAGTGAAGGATCAATCCCCGCGGCAAGATAATCGGCGAGCACTTCGGGGATGTTATTGCGGATCTTTTGCGGATTGCTGCCGTTATCGGTAAGCCCCTGAAGATCCGCGACCAGCACAAACTGTTGATACTCACGTTGTAGGGCAACACGCTGGCGTAGCGAGCCAACAAAGTGGCCGAGATGTAATGGGCCGGTTGGGCGATCGCCAGTAAGAATAATGGTTTTGTTGTTCATGTCAGACTCCTTAGTCATCAAACCGAAAGGGGTCTTTCAAATGCAAATAACCGCCTTTCGGCGGTTATTTAAAATGGGGAAAACACATTCTGGCCGCCTTTAAGAAGGCTGCCACCACAGGTTGTTATTAACGCTGTTTACATCGTGTTTTGTATTCATTTAATGAACATACCATGGTGTGATGAAGAGGTAAAGCCATGCACGCTGCGAGCTGATTGGCGTGACAACCGTTGTTATCGCGCGTTCTCACGCAACTGTACTTTACCTGTCAGATACGTTGTGGCTTGACCACCAATATGGACACGATCGCCCACTAACTTGCAGCGTAAATCCCCGCCGCGCTCGGACACCTGGCGTGCCAGCATCTGTGTTTTGTTCAGTTTCTCAGCCCAGTATGGAATGAGCATGCTATGTGCCGAACCTGTGACAGGGTCTTCCGCAACGGCCTCGCCTGGGCAGAAGAAACGACTGACAAAATCGTATTCCCTATCGCCTGGCGCCGTAATGCAGACCATTTTTCCCAGCGGAAGCATGGCGTGAATATCCGGGCGTACTGCTGCAATCTGCTGCTGATTCTCCATAACGACCATGTAATCACGTGCCACGCGGACTTCTTTGTATTCCGTGATACCCAGCGTTTCCAATAGTAAAGGCGGCGGTATAACCGATTCGGTATTCCAGGCGGGGAAATCAAGCGTCAGCCATTCGCCACTGCGGGTCACGGTCAGCGGGCCAACAAATCGGGTTTCGAAGTGAATTGTGGTGTCCGGGTAGTCAAGATGTTCAAAGATGACGTGTGCAGCAGCCAGTGTGGCATGCCCGCATAAATTGATTTCACCCTGAGTGGTAAACCAACGTAGCTCAAAGCCGCTATCGGTGGTGACAAAGAAGGCGGTTTCTGACTGGTTATGTTGCTGAGACATTTTTAATAATATCTCATCGGGCAACCATTCTGTAAGAGGACACACTGCTGCGGCATTGCCACCAAAAGTGGTGTCGGTAAAGGCATCTATCATGTAAAAATCAATGTGCTTCATCGTATAGTCCTCTTGTTGTTCTCCGGTCATCTCACGCTCTACCATGCCATGACAACGTGCAATTTCGTATTGGTTTATGCTCTTGCAGGCAATAACATATCGCGATATGCCCGCGTTTAGCTCGCTTGCAGCATACCGAAGCTCACGATTCGCGATCGACCCAACTCTTTGGCGCGATACAGGGCCACGTCAGCGGCGCGCAGCAGGTTGTCGCTTTGGGCGTGCTGTGGGTAGCTGGCAACGCCAATAGACACGTCGATATGGCTGATGTCCGACGTCCCAAAGCGCAGCGTAAGCGCATGCACACCGTTGTAGATGTCCGTCGCCATGCGGTTAGCCTCTTCTTCACCCATGCCGCTGAGCAGGACCAAAAACTCTTCACCACCGTAGCGGAACGCCATCCCACTGTCGCGTATGGCGCGCTGAATAATCGCGGCAACGCCCTTGATAACGCCATCGCCCGCCTCGTGACCGAACCGATCGTTGACATCTTTGAAGTGATCAATATCAATCATCAGGCAACTGATGGGTGTCTGATTATGTATCGCCAGGCCCATCTGGGTGCGCAAAGTGTCTTCCAGATGATGGCGATTGCGCAGACCGGTCAGCGGGTCGTAGAGTGCTTTTTCCAGTAACGCATCGCGCAGACGCTGATTGGCTAATGCCAGACCGAGCGCTTCTGCCATCAGTTCCAGATACGCGCGGGAAGGCGCGGTATCATCGCTGAGATTCTGAAATGAGAGCAGGCCGATAGCCTCCCCCTGAGCAATCAACGGCACACACAGCGTGTGATCCTGACATGACTCTGGCAGATGGTAGCAGGCGATGTCCGGCTCGCCGTGGACCGGGGGATGACTCTGCCCGCGACGCACGGCCCAGCATTCGTCCGGGTGGAAGGCATCTGCTTTTCCCTGCGGAGAAAGCCACTCAGCGACGCAGCGCATCTGCCACGGTTCCCGGTCAAGAATGTAGAGGCGTCCGGCGACGCCGGGAGCAATATTCGGCGCGAACAGTTGTGCAACATTGATAACGTCAGCGAAGTTCTCACAACCCTGTAAGCGCTGAGTCATCCGTGCCAGCAGTTCGCGTATCGCCCAGTCGGCGTCACGCTCTTTCTCCAGCCGCTGCCGTACCAGGCCGTTCTCGCGAAAAATGCGGATGGCCTGTGCCATATCGCCGATTTCATCAATCTGGTTAAAGTTAGGTGTTTCAACCGCGTAATCCTGCGAGGCCAGTCGATGAACGACGTCGCTCAGTCGCACGACGGGGCGTAGCACCCGACGTTTTAAAATAAAGCCGAGGACAAACAAAAACAGCAGTGCCGTCAGTCCGACCATCACTTCGGACAGCGTGCGCAGTGTACGGGACGTCTGCGTGGCGCCCTCAATGGCGTGGCGGGCGCGGCTGTCGAGCATCTGGCGGAAATGGTCTATTTTATCCTGCGTCCGTTCGAGCTCCTGCTCATAGGATTTACCGAAGAGCAGGGCTATAGCCTGCGCCTGCTCTCCGCGCGCGACGCTTTCGATCGCCGTCTGTTGTTCGTTCTGTAGCGTATCAACAATTTGCAATCCCTCGTGCAGGAGCGCCAATTCTTCCCCTGATGCACCGGTATCCTTCAGTTTCGTCAATCGGTGCTCAACGGCTTTTAGCGAGGTCTCTTTCTGTTGGTAGGCTTGCAACGCATCAGGATCTTTACTGACCACATACAGGCGCGCCAGATCGGACAGTGACCAGGCGTCAATTTCAACTTCTTCGGTCAATTGATCGAATATATACCGCTGTTCTACCGCCTGTCGTTCGGTGTTATCGGCGCTTGACGCCATTAGCATGACCACGCCGGAGGCGAGGGTCAGGCATACCGTCGCACTGTAGGCCCAGTTGGTGATTGTGGCTATTCGCACCTGTTTATTCCTTTTGCGACGAGTAATGAATGTGCATGATTGAAATTATAGAAAACGTATGATTTTGCGTGATAATAAAAAGGCGACCCCGTGGTCGCCCTTTGTTATCGTCATACCATTATAAATCTGGAGGATTTTTTCCTTCTTCCATAAAGTCTTTATCGATCTCCTCCACGTTGCCCTCGTGATCGCGCCCGGATAACAGATTCCAGCAGGCAAGGAACAGTGCCGCGATCAACGGGCCAATGACAAACCCGTTGATACCGTAAATCTCCATCCCGCCGAGGGTAGAAATCAAAATTAGATAATCGGGCATCTTGGTGTCTTTGCCCACCAGCAATGGGCGCAAAATATTGTCTACCAGCCCGACGATAATGACGAAGAATCCGACGATAAACAGTCCTTGCCACAACTGCTGCGTGGCAAAGAGGAAAATTGCTGCGGGCACCCAGACAATGGCTGAACCCACAGCAGGCACCAGTGAGAGAAACGCCATCAATGCGCCCCACAGAACGCTGCCGTCGATGTCCACAATGGCAAAAGCAATGCCACCGAGTGTGCCCTGAACCACCGCGACCACCGCTGTGCCTTTTACCGTGGCACGGGTGACACCGACAAATTTGGCAAACAGGTGCTGTTTAGCGAAATCGGTCAGCGGTAAAGAATCCAGAATCTGACGCACCAGGTACGGCCCGTCCTTGAGCAGGAAAAACAGCAGATACAGCATGATGCCAAAGCTGATGGCAAAGCCGAATGTCCCTTTGCCAATCAGGAATGCACTGCCGGCGAGGTACTGCCCGCCCTGTAATGCAACATCGGAGAGCTTTTGCTGAATTTGTGCCACGTTATCCAGATGGTGGTCCGCAAGGAATCCTCTGGCCCAGTCAGGGAGATACGACAGGATCGCGGTGACGACTTCCGGGAACTGCGTGTTGTTCTGTTGCAGCTTGCTGTACACCACGTTCAGTTCGATAGCCAGTGATGACAGGATCACCATCAGGGGAATAAAGACAATCAGGCAGATAATGCCAATGGTGATAAGCGACGCCAGCCCGTTGCGATCGCCCAGCGCGCTGCGCAGTTTGTTTTTCACCGGATTAAAAATAGTGGTTAATATCGCGGCCCACAGAATGGCGGAAAAGTAAGGGGACAGCACATCAAAGAACGCCCACGTCACGAGGGCGAGAATGAAAATGAAAAAACCTTTGGTCAGTCCGTTAAAACGCATTAGTGGATCCTGTAAATAAGAAGCAGTCCCGACTATAGAACTGTTCAGCGGATTTACCAACCTGCAACTGTCGGCGTGCCAGGGCACGCTGAGCGAAATGGACGCGAGTCTACCGGGGTTTATTCATGTCCGGTGTTTACTCGTTTACCAATATCTTTGAGCTGAGAATACTTTTCCAGCAACTGCGGAGCATCATCCAGGCTCATGGCAAACATCCACATATAGGTCATCACAGAGTAAATGTGACCCGCATCAGCCCCGCCGCCGAGCGTCATGATGAGGATCGTCATGCCAAATAACAGAGCGACTACAATGCCAATGGACAAGTAACCCAGCGCCTCACGGTCGGACAAACAAATACGCAGCCTGGACAACAGGCGGTAATGTTTGCTGAGCGGGGAGGCGGCGGCGCTATTGACCATGGCTATCTCTTTTTCGAGTCGATTATTTAATCGCAGGAAAAGCGCTTCGTTTTTGCGCGTATAGCTGCTCAGGAACAGTGAAAAAAAACCAAGAATGACAAGGCAGGCCACACCCGTCCACAACTCTATAACCAGCAGCATGATGGCAGCCCCCAGAATAGAGGCGATCGAGGTGATCAGCGCAGGCAGATGCTTTTCAAAAAAATCGACGAACTCGCGGGAAAGCGCGACCCGTGCTGCAATGGTCGAGGTATTTTGATTGTCCCGACGTTGAGCGAGAATGACGGGAACCGCCAACTCAGCATAGATCCGAGTAAATGTACGGGTATCAACACTCCGACGAGCCGCCCCAATGGCCCACATTATAAAGACCACAACGGCATAAAAAACCGCGTGTAAGGCGTTACCCGCAATAATTGCATTGATGGCAAAGCCGGCCATTAGCGGATACAGCAGATACGTCAGGTTCTCGGCAACTACGAGAAGAAATGTGACCAGGAGTTTTTTACGGTGGCGGCGGGCCAGAGACTTAAGCGTGCCAACTGCACTGTATAAGGATGTGGATTTATCGTGACTCTTCAGGCTTATCATTATCTGTGATTCTGTTAAAATTAATAATTGAGCGGTTGCTCAATTATTGCAGGTCGAGTGTATTTGAGCGGTTGCTCAAAGTCAATGCGGGGTGAATTGATGAAAAAAAAGACAGAAGAGTTGAGAGTACGAATTCTGGATGGCGCGGTGGCGCTGTTTATCGAAAAAGGGATAGAGAAGGTGACAACCCGGGAGTTGACGGAACATCTCGGCCTTTCTCGCAGCCATATCTATCACTACTTTAAGGACTGGCAGTCACTGTGCCTTGCCGCGCTGGAAAGATTTATGCAACAAGAGCTGGACGATTTAACCGAATCGTTAGCCGGGCGCGAACCTCACGAAAAGTTAAGCGTATTGATCAAATACTACCTTCCTGAAGGTCCGGATGCCGTCTGGCAGCTTTATGACTCTTTATGGCGCCTGGCGAGCCATGACGCCGCTTACGCAGAGCTTGCAGAGCGCAATATGAATTGCTGGATGGAAATGATAGCCGACATTATTCGTGAAGGTGTGGGGTTGAAAGCGTTCCGGGCGCTGGATGCCGAACGTGTTACACGCCAGTTCGTTGCCATGCTTAACGGGTACTCAGAGAACCTGATTATTCATCCTTCACCTGAAAAATGTCAGTTGGCCAGCGACGATCTCCACGACTTTATCAGGCAGATGTTGTAAAGCTGTATAGTTCGCGCGTAGCCAATGTTCAGAAAGGCGAAAAAGGATAGAGCTGATACACCGCTACCATCACGGAGATGCTCAATAATACGCTGATGATAAAGTAGGTTTTGAATGGTTGTTTGTGTGTTTTGTGGCGGAAGAGTTGCTGACCAGCTATCGCGCCGGGCCATCCACCGACAACGCCAAATATCAGTAATGTGGACTCTGGCACTCTGCGCCAGGCTTTTCGCGCCGCCATTTTGTCCATGCCGTAAATCACCAGCGTCAGTACGTTGGCGAGCAGTAACCATATAATAAAGGGATGTGATGTAAACAGGCTGCCGATCGCGGCGAGGATCAGCAGCAAATAACAACCGCGATTGAGATTCATAGTATTCGCCACAGCCATTTCCAGAGAGTATCGACCCTGCATTGTACGCAATACCCACGGTGAGCTGAACCCCTGTCGGAAGTCGTGGTATAAGGATGCGCGACTCCCACAAAGGCGTTTGCTACAAAAACGATTACGGCATCTGTATGCTTGCTTAATTCATGAAAAAGTTTAGGCTGACGTCTGATATATGATTGCTTATCAAAGGTTAAAAAGTGAAAAAAACAACCCCAGAATATACGCCCGTTAACTTATCTCGTTGGGCAAGAAAGGAGCATTTTGAGGTGTTTCAGACCTTTGCTCAAAGCACAATTAACCAAACAGTTCTCTTAGACATTACCGCGCTGTTAAAACATATAAAAGAGGTTGGCTGGAAATTTTATCCTACTATTATTTTCCTGCTCTCTAAAGTCGTAAACAGGCATACAGAGTTTCGTATGGCGATAAAGGACAATAAGCTTGTCATATGGAATGAAGTTCATCCAAGTTATACGATTTTCCATAATGAAACGGAGACCTTTTCATCATTATGGAGTCACTATGATGGCAATATTCATCACTTTCAACATGTTTATGCAGAAGACATGGCACGCTATGGTAATAACCTTTCTTACTGGCCTAAGGGAGAGTCGCTGGAAAATATATTTTTCGTGTCGGCCATTCCTTGGGTAAGTTTTACCAGTTTCAATATCAACGTTGCCAACATGCAGAACTTTTTTTCCCCCATGTTCACTATTGGGAAATACTACAACCAGGATGGAAAAGTAATGTTACCTCTCGCTGTTCAGGTACATCATTCCGTGTGCGATGGTTTTCATGTGGCAAGATTGATCAATGAATTACAAGAGATTAGCGATAACATATTGCACCATTCAGAAGAACGCAATGCTTGATGTGCCAGACGATCTCTTATTACCAGCAAGGATAGCAGTCATGTCTGCTCAGAGTACATTGGCCCTACCCGCTACAGGGCAGCTTGAACGTAAAGCCGCCCTCTATTTTGCCTGTGATAAAGCAACAATGTTACTCAGCCATGCCGTGGTTAATGCGCGTTAACGGTTCATTGACATTAAAGATTTTGAATTGCACGTTTTGCACACCTAGCGGTTTCAGACGGGCTGTATGCTTTTTAACATATGCCAGCGCAGTTTCTTCGTCCTGGAACAGGTAGATGCCGCCGGCTTCCTGGGTTGCTTCGTTTTCTGTCCAGATTTTCCAGATAAAACCAGGCTCCTGGTTAATGGACTCTGCCAGGTCGACAAGCTGGCGTGACATCTCTTCACCAAACGGGCCCTGAAAATCAAAGTGCAACTGCAATAGTGTGTTTGACATAATTCCTCCATGGATAACGCTGATGTGGGTAAGTCAGTATCTTATTTTTAATTTATTGCACAATAAACGGCAAAAGATCGCTGATTCGCCAGTCTGCTGAAAATTCGTTATGATCCGCTCCCGTACTTTATCATGGCTGCCTGATGTCTACTCTCTTTGATACCTTTATTGCTCCACCGTGCCATGACGAGATAGAGGTCCTCTATCAAGACGACCATCTGCTTCTTATCAATAAACCCACCGGTTTGCTAAGCCTGTCAGGAAAAAATCCGCAAAATATCGACTCGGTACATCACCGGCTGGTTCAGATTTATCCCGGCTGCACGCTGGTGCATCGACTTGATTTTGGCACTTCCGGGCTGATGGTGATTGCCCGCAATAAGGCTGCCAATGCTGCGCTGTGCCAGCAATTCAGCCTGCGCGCCGTCACCAAGGTGTATAGCGCCTTGCTCTGTGGGCATCTGAGCGAGGATGAAGGGGTGATAGACGCTGCTATTGCCAAGGATCCGGCGCTGTTTCCGCTGATGTCGATATGCGCCATCAGCGGTAAACCCGCGCGCTCCCGCTATCGGGTTGTCGAACGCTTTAATCATCCGCTGGAAGACGGGACTGTACTGCCATTAACGCGGGTACAGCTTTTCCCCGAAACCGGTCGCACCCATCAGTTGCGTATTCACTGTCAACATCTGGGGTACGCCATTTGGGGCTGCGATCTGTATGGGGGGCGTCTGTTGCCGGGTACAGAACGGACGCCGCGACTGATGCTGCATGCCAGCGAACTGCATTTTAAGCATCCTGTCAGCGGAGAAGCGATCAACGCCCACAATGCCAGTCCGTTCTGAATAGGGTGGAGAGAATAGCCGCCGGGGGGCGGCTATTGCGGGGTGTTATCGCGCCGCGCGTTGTAAAATAATGGCGGACGGCTGGCGTTGGAGATAACGCATGCGCAGCATCATCATTACTGCAGCAGAGGTCAGACCGATAATAAAGCCGATCCAGAAACCTGCTGGACCCATGCGTTCAACTACCAGGTCGGTCAGTGCGAGGATATATCCGCTCGGTAAACCCAACACCCAGTAAGCGATAAAGGTGATAAAGAAAATGGAGCGCGTATCTTTATAACCACGCAGGATCCCACTGCCAATGACCTGAATCGAGTCAGATATTTGATACACGGCGGCCAGCAACATGAGCTGGGCAGCCAGCGTCACCACTTCAGGATTATTGTTGTAGAGCAGGGCGATGTGCTCACGCAGGGTCACGGTGAACACTGCGGTTAACACTGCCATGCAAACACCGACGCCCAACCCGGTTCTGGCTGCAGTTTGGGCATCAAGCGTTGACCCCTGGCCCAGACGATAACCCACGCGAATCGTTACGGCGGCTGCCAGCGACATCGGCAGAACGAACATGAGCGAGCTAAAGTTGAGCGCGATTTGGTGTCCGGCCACGTCCACAATCCCCAGCGGGGAAACCAGCAATGCCACTACGGCGAACAACGTGACTTCAAAGAATAACGCCAGCGCAATCGGTAAGCCCAACTGGATCAGGCGCTTCATCACCGCGGTATCGGGTTTCTGGAAACCGCGGACGTTGCGAATATCACGCATTGAGCGCGCACGTTTAACGTAGGACAACATGGCGAGAAACATCACCCAGTACACCGCCGCAGTGGCAACGCCGCAGCCTACGCCGCCGAGTTCTGGCATGCCAAAATGCCCATAGATGAAAATGTAGTTAACCGGGATGTTGACCAACAGGCCGAGAAACCCCATCACCATCGCCGGTTTGGTTTTGGCCAGACCTTCACACTGGTTACGAGCTACCTGGAAGAATAAATAGCCAGGCGCGCCCCACAACAGCGCGCGCAGGTAGCCGACGGCTTTATCGGCCAGCGCCGGATCGATATTATCCATGGAGCGGATAATGTATCCCGCATTCCAGAGCACCACCATAATGAGCACAGATACGCTGCCCGCCAGCCAGAAACCCTGGCGTATTTGATGAGCAATGCGGTCGCGGCGACCCGATCCGTTAAGTTGCGCAATGACTGGCGTCAATGCCAGCAGGAGTCCGTGACCAAATAAGATGGCCGGGAGCCAAATGGAGGTCCCGATAGCGACGGCAGCCATGTCCGTCGCGCTGTATCCACCCGCCATGACGGTATCGACGAACCCCATTGCGGTTTGGGCGATTTGCGCAAGAATCACCGGAATTGCCAGAGCTAATAACTGACGCGCTTCGATTACATACTTTTGCACGTTTACACCATTATATTGTTGTTATTTGAGAGACTAAAAAAGCCGCCTGAGAGGGCAGCAAGAAGAAAATACAGGGGAAATTGCAGTCTATTGTAGCGAGGAATACGTAATTCTCCAGTGAAAAAACAGGTGGGGGCGGTGCATTGCTGGCAACCGCAATTTTCACCTGCTATTGTGCACAACAGATATGTCTTAATTACGTTCAGGAGTTAGAGGTATGTTTACGGGTATTGTGCAGGGCACCGCGAAACTGGTGTCTATTGATGAGAAACCAAATTTTCGTACGCATGTAGTGGAGTTACCTGAATACATGCTGGATGGCCTGGAGACGGGTGCATCAGTTGCACACAATGGTTGTTGTCTGACGGTGACCGACATTAACGGCAATCACATCAGCTTTGACCTGATGAAAGAAACGCTGCGTATTACCAATCTGGGCGAGCTTAAAGTGGGCGATCGGGTCAACGTAGAGCGCGCGGCAAAATTCAGCGATGAGATCGGCGGGCATTTAATGTCAGGTCATATTATGACTACCGCTGAGATATCAAAAATTCTGACCTCAGAAAATAATCGTCAGATCTGGTTTAAGGTGCAGGATGCGTCGTTGATGAAATATATCCTGTACAAAGGATTTATCGGCATTGATGGTATCAGCCTGACGGTTGGAGAAGTAACACCGACGCGTTTTTGCGTGCATTTGATCCCGGAAACGCTGGAGCGTACGACGCTTGGTAAGAAAAAACTGGGGGCTCGGGTCAACATCGAAATCGACCCACAAACGCAGGCGGTCGTGGATACCGTTGAGCGCGTGCTGGCGGCAAAAGAAAGTGCAGTAAATCACGTCACCGGCGAAGTCTAAGCCGGCGCGTTTCCAGGCCCCCGTTGAAGGCGGGGGCGGGAATGACTAGCGTGGAACGCGCAGGCCGTGTTCTACGCCACGTGAGAACACCACCTGCCAGAGCTGAATATCACGGGCGCGAAATGCGCCGGCACAGGCGTTGAGGTAGTAGCTGAACATACGTTTAAAGCGCTCGGTGTAGTGCTCGGTGATTTCAGGCCAGGTTGCCATAAAGCGCGTATGCCAGGCCATCAGCGTAGTATCGTAATCGGCGCCAAAGTTGTGCCAGTCTTCCATCACAAAATGCGGCTCGCTGGCTTTCGCAATCTGGCGCACGGACGGCAAGCAACCATTCGGGAAAATATACTTATTGATCCACGGATCGACGTTATTGTCGGTTTTTCTGGATCCAATGCTGTGGAGCAAAAACAGACCCTCTGGTTTTAAATTGCGATCGACAACATCAAAATAGGTGTTGTAGTTTTTTGGACCCACATGCTCAAACATGCCAACGGAGACAATGCGGTCGAAACGATCGTGCAGGTCGCGGTAATCCTCAAGCAAAATAGTGACATCCAGCCCTTCACACCGTGTTTGCGCCAGTTTCTGCTGTTCGGCAGAAATGGTCACCCCCACGACGCTGACGCCGTAATGGGCGGCCATAAACTGGGACAAGCCTCCCCAGCCGCAGCCAATGTCCAGCACGCGCATCCCCGGTTTGAGCTGTAATTTTTCGGCGATCATATTGAGCTTCGCCTGTTGGGCTGACTCCAGGGTCGTGGCGTCCTTCCAGTAGGCACAGGAATATTGCATGTAGGGATCAAGCATGCGGGTGAAGAGATCGTTGCCTAAATCGTAGTGTTCTTTTCCGACAACCCACGCGCGTTTTTTATTCTGTAAATTGAACAGGCGCGCGGCGGCGATTCGCAGCGTGTCTTTAAAGTGGCGGGGGAGTTGGCCTTCAAGGCCGGCACGTAAAACCTGAGTAAAAAACATGTCCAGCCGATCGCATTCCCACCAGCCATCCATATAACTTTCACCTAAACCCAGTGAACCTTCCTGTAAAACGCGCTTGTAAAAATCGGGGTTGTTAACGCGAATATCTGCCGGTGCAGTGCCATTAATGGTAATGCCCGCACGGCTTAATAATTCACTGGTGATTCGATACCAGTCATCATCTGGTACGCTGACGTCTTCTATACAGGATGAACTCATAGCTTCTCCATCACAGGTCGGTGATCAGAACCTTAAAACAGCGTAGACGCTTTTTTGGGCTTTGTGAGAAATCTCACGGAATGAATCCGCGAATCTGTTTTCCGACGTAGAACAGAGGAAGGGAGAATCCCTTACCGAAAAGGCCATCCGTGGTTAAGCGGGAACATGCGTGTTCCCGTTAACACATAAAAATTATCGTTTTTGTAACAACTGGAAATCAGTATAGGCCTGAATTTTTGTGGGTTCAATCAAAAAATATTAGCCCGCTAATTAATTATTCAAGCGCTATGAATGTGATTCGCCGGGCGCAGCAGTAGAAACCTCATCAGCGTGAGAGCGACATTCTTTCTGCGACTGCATTTTGTACCCCAGCGCGGCCAGCAACACCGTGGACAGCATGACGCCGGTGGTGGTGAATAGCGGCGTGCTGATCAACCATGACACAACCAGACTTGCCAGGAAGCATAAGCCCAGTTGCAGCGTATTCTGCAGCGCTGCGGCACGTCCTGTTGCCTGTGGGAAGGGACGCAAAGCTTGAGCAACGACAATCGGATAGATAGCACCGTTCGCTATTGCCATCACGCAGAATGGGATCAGGATTTCGGCCAGCGCAACGTGGTGAATAAAGCCGACCGCCCAGGTAGCGATAACGCTCACCGCATACAGAATGAGCAGCCACGGCAGTAATTGACGACCTTCCCATTTTTGCAGGGCGGCACGACAGCCGTATCCGCCGATCAAAAAGGCGATGGTTTGCGGCACATAGCTCAGGCCAATGACGGCCGGGCTATAGCCCATCTCGCTCAGGATAAACGGCGAGCCGGTCAGCCACGCGAAAAAGCTCGCGGAACAGGCCGCATAAATCAGCACGTTGCCGCGGTAGGTTCTGGAGCGCAGCAGGGTGGCAAAGGTGAGCTTATCCTGGCTATCGTCACGCGCTTTAGCCGTGGGCTTCAGGCGCAGGGCCGGCAGCATCAGGATCAGGGTGATGGCAAACAGGGTGGCAAAAATAGCCTGCCAGGAAAAATGCATCAGGATCCAACTGCCTAATAATGGCGCGAGTGCAGGAGATAACCCGACCAGCGGCATAATGGTGGCAAAGATACGGTTCACTTTTTGCGAGGGATAATAATCAGCAACCAACGCCTGCCAGATAACCGACGCCGCACAGACGCCCACAGCCTGGATAAAGCGCAGCACCAGCAAGCCGGTGGCGTTTTCGACCCAAAGCATGCCAAGACTGCTCAGCGCGAAGATGGAGAGGCCCAGTAGCAAAATAGGCTTGCGGCCATAATGGTCGGAGAGTGGCCCCCACAGAAGTTGCGCGATGGCAAAACCCGCCAAGAACAGGCTAAGGCTGGCGCTGACGGCTGATGCTGGGGTTTGCAAATCGGACTGAATAGCCGCAAATGCTGGCAAATACATATCCGTTGCCAGAAAACCGAGCACGCTAAGACCTGCCAGCCAGACTAAAAACCCTTTTCCAGGTTGCATCATTATTTCTCTTTATAAGCAATAGAACAGTGCCGCTGAGTGTAGTGAGTGAAATTCTTGCTGTGAAACGCTAATATTTGCTTATTGATTTCAAATTTTTTGCAGGCAGAGTATGTGGTCAGAATATTCCCTTGAAGTGGTGGATGCAGTCGCACGCAACGGCAGCTTTAGTTCTGCCGCCCAGGAGTTGCACCGCGTGCCTTCGGCGGTGAGCTATACCGTGCGTCAACTGGAGGAGTGGCTGGCTGTGCCTCTTTTCGAACGTCGCCATCGGGATGTGGAATTAACCCCCGCCGGGGCGTGGTTTTTAAAAGAAGGGCGCTCTGTTATCAAAAAAATGCAGATCACTCGCCAACAATGTCAGCAAATTGCCAACGGCTGGCGTGGGCAACTGGCGATTGCCGTCGATAATATTGTCAGGCCGGAACGGACCCGGCAGATGATTGTGGATTTCTACCGTCATTTTGATGATGTGGAGTTAATCGTTTTTCAGGAGGTGTTTAACGGTGTCTGGGATGCGTTATCGGACGGGCGCGTGGAGCTGGCGATTGGCGCGACGCAGGCTATTCCGGTAGGGGGGCGCTATACGTTTCGCGATATGGGAATGTTGAGCTGGAACTGCGTGGTGGCAAGTCATCATCCGCTGGCGTCGATGCCGGGACCGCTCAGTGACGATACGTTGCGCAACTGGCCGTCGCTGGTACGAGAAGACACCTCCCGTACGTTGCCAAAACGTATTACCTGGCTACTGGATAACCAAAAACGGGTGGTAGTGCCTGACTGGGAGTCATCTGCCACCTGTTTATCGGCTGGACTCTGTGTTGGGATGGTGCCAACGCATTTTTCCAAACCGTGGATCGACAGCGGGAAATGGGTTGCACTACAGCTTGAAAATCCCTTTCCTGATGCCGCATGTTGCCTGACCTGGCAGCAAAACGATACCTCGCCCGCACTGAGATGGCTGCTGGACTATTTAGGGGACAGTGAAACGTTGAATAAAGAGTGGCTGCGGGAGCCAGAGGAAGGCTCCCGCACAACAGATTATCGACGATAATCGCGGAACGGACCATCGGCCACGGAGCGACGTTCTACCAGGCGCGGGTGCACCTCAATAGACTGTGACTCTTCGCGTTTATTCACGATACGGTCTAACAGCATGTTAAAGGCCGTTTCACCGAGCGAATCTTTTGGCTGATGAATGGTGGTTAATGCCGGGGTGAAGAAGCGGGCGTTACGCACGTTGTCGTAACCAATCAGCGACACATCTTGCGGGACGCGCAGGCCCATCTCGTCAGCGGCGCAAAGCGCGCCCATCGCCATGATATCACCACCGCAGAAGACGGCGGTCGGGCGGTGCGACTGGGAGAGGATCTGCTGCATGGCGCGATACCCGGATTCAGGCTCAAAATCGCCCTGGACAATCCAGTTGTCAGGCACTTTAATCAGCGCTTCTTCCATCGCCTTCATAAAGCCCGCCAGGCGTCCGGCGCCGGTGTTACGCTCCATAGGCCCTGGGATCACACCAATCTCGCGATGACCGCGTTCAACCAGATAACGGCCTGCCATATAACCGCCTTCAAAGGCGTTATCGATGACCGTATCGGTAAAATCAGCTTTGGCTTCGCCCCAATCCATCACCACCATCGGAATATGGCGATATTCTTCGAGCATGGAAAGCAGAGGTTCCGGGTATTCAGAACACATCACCAGCAGACCATCTACGCGCTTCTGCGCCATCATGGAGAGGTAGGCCTGCTGCTTCTCGAGGCTGTTCCACGCGTTGCCCAGAATCAGCGTATAGCCTTTCTGGAAGCAGTTCTTCTCAACGGCTTCGATGATTTCCGCAAAGTAGGCGGCTTCGCTGCTGGTCGCCAACAAGCCAATCGATTTAGTGTGATTCACCTTCAGACTGCGTGCCACCGCGCTTGGGGAATAATGTAGTTCTTTAATTGCTGCCCAGACGGCATTGCGCGTTTCTTCCGCGACAAAGCGTGTTTTGTTAATTACGTGTGATACGGTTGTAGTGGAAACGTTTGCTCGCTTCGCTACATCTTTAATTGTTGCCATTACATCTCACTCCAGACCATATCCTAAGTTCCTGAGAATACTCCAGGTAACCGTTTGCCTTCACACACCCTTCGCGCAACATCAGGGTTGCGGTACGCCAGGAAAACGACACGGAACGTCAGGAAGGGGTCAATGGCCGGTACGCTAATCAAGTAAGCGTGGAATTTTGTCTGATCTTTACGAAAAGGGGAAGAGTTAAAAGCATTTATCAATATAAATCGTGAGAGATTTTTACCTTCAAGTGTGCAAAAATGCGCAATATCACTTTTTGTGTGGGAATAAAAAGGAGAAAACTTGATGAGCACCGATCTGAAATTTTCGTTAGTCACCACCATTATTGTTCTGGGTTTGATTGTTGCCAGTGGTTTAACCGCCGCGCTGCATTGATGTATCGCCGAGGGAGAGCTATCTCCCTCATCCCGCCAACCTGTCCTCCCACTGCTATTGTTTGCAAATAAGCAAAAGTCTTTTGCATTTTTGTTAACTTTATTATTTTTGCGATCAATGTCATGCTTTTGACTCTTATTCTGTGTCGTGCCACGGCTCGACGTTACGGAGTCGCTGTATGAAAATAAATTATCCACTACTGGCGCTGGCGATAGGGGCGTTTGGTATCGGCACGACAGAGTTTTCTCCGATGGGGTTATTACCCGTCATCGCTAAAGGCGTCGATGTCTCGATTCCGGCGGCAGGGATGCTAATTAGCGCCTATGCAGTAGGGGTGATGGTCGGTGCACCGTTAATGACCTTATTGCTTTCTCATCGCGGGCGTCGCAATGCGCTGATTTTTCTGATGGCGATTTTTACGCTCGGCAACGTGCTGTCGGCGTTATCTCCCGATTACACTACTCTGATGCTGTCGCGTATTCTGACCAGTCTTAACCATGGGGCCTTTTTTGGTCTCGGCTCGGTTGTAGCGGCAAGCGTGGTGCCAAAGCACAAACAGGTCAGCGCTGTCGCCACCATGTTTATGGGACTCACCATCGCCAATATTGGCGGCGTTCCTGCAGCGACCTGGCTGGGTGAAACCATCGGCTGGCGCATGTCCTTTATGGCAACGGCGGGTCTGGGGGTTATCTCGATGGTCAGCCTGTTCTTCTCGTTGCCGAGTGGCGGAGCAGGGGAGCGCCCGAACGTGCGCAAAGAGCTGGCGGTGCTCATGCGCCCGCAGGTGGTGTCAGCGTTGCTGACTACTGTGCTGGGAGCCGGTGCGATGTTCACGCTCTATACCTATATTTCACCGGTGCTGCATAGCATCACCCATGCCACGCCTGCCTTTGTAACCGGAATGCTGGTGCTGATTGGCGTTGGGTTCTCAATCGGTAACTATCTGGGCGGCAAGCTTGCGGACCGCTCAGTCAACGGCACGCTGAAAGGCTTCTTACTGCTATTGATGGTGATTATGCTGGCAATCCCGCTACTGGCGCGTAGTGAACTGGGTGCAGCTATTAGCATGGTAGTCTGGGGTGCGGCAACCTTTGCGGTAGTTCCGCCGTTACAGATGCGTGTGATGCGCGTTGCCAGCGACGCGCCGGGCTTATCATCCTCGGTCAACATTGGTGCGTTTAATCTGGGGAATGCGCTAGGTGCGGCGGCGGGTGGCGCAGTGATATCGGGTGGTTTAGGTTACAGTTTTGTCCCGGTGATGGGGGCAATTGTGGCTGGGATGGCGTTGCTACTGGTCTTTGTCTCCGCGAGAAAACAGCCTGACGAGGCCTGCAGCGTCACGAACTAACGCTAAAACGCAGAAGGGAGTCCCTTCTGCGTTATCATTTTTATGCTGCGAAGTTTTTCGCAACAAACTCCCAGTTCACCAGCGCCCAGAAATGTTCCAGGTAGCCAGGACGCGCGTTGCGATAGTCGATGTAGTAAGCGTGTTCCCACACATCAACGGTCATCAGCGGCGTTGCATCGGTGGTCAGCGGTGTTCCGGCATTTGACGTGGAAACGATAGCCAGTTTGCCATCAGTACCTTTTACCAGCCAGGTCCAGCCAGCGCCGAAGTTTTTGATCGCCGCATCGGTGAATTGCGCTTTGAAGTCAGCGAAGCTACCAAAAGATGCAACAATGGCTTCAGCCAGTTCACCGGTCGGTTCGCCGCCCGCGTTGGGTGCCAGGCAGTTCCAGTAGAAGGTGTGGTTCCAGACCTGAGCCGCGTTGTTAAACACACCACCTTCAGAGCTACGTACGATCTCTTCCAGTGATTTGCCTTCAAACGCCGTGCCTTTGATCAGGTTATTCAGGTTAGTAACGTAAGTCTGGTGGTGTTTGCCATAGTGGTATTCCAGCGTTTCAGCAGAAATGTGCGGCGCCAGAGCATCTTTGGCATACGGTAATGCAGGTAATTCGAACGACATTGCTTCTCTCCTTATTATTTATATTGAGTACACACAATAGCCTCATTGTGAGTAAGGATAGGGTAGCAAATTGAAAGGTTATGCAAAAGAAGAACTTACCCTACAGCACATACTGTAGGGTAAGATTTTAGCGAATTGTTTTTGGCGTCATGACACGACGAGCGCCCACATAGTGGCGCTGCCAGTAATCTTCACTCAGGGAGGTGATTTGGATCTCCTGACCGCTACGTGGTGACTGAATAAACTTACCGTTGCCAACGTAGACACCAACGTGATCGGCGGTGCCGCGGCCCTGGGTACGGAAGAAGACCAAATCGCCGTTTTTCAGTTCATCGCGGTCGATCGGTGCCGCGTCGCGCAGGTGGTACATTTCATTGGCAGTACGCGGAATGCGGAACTTCACCAGGTCCTTATACGCGTAATAAACCAGACCACTGCAATCAAAACCGGTCCTCGGCGAAGAGCCACCCCAGCGGTAGGGTTTACCGATCTGGTTCATCAGAGTAGACATCGCGGTTTTGGTCGCTTTTTGCACTTTCACTTTATGGGCATCAGCGAGGGCTACCGGGGCTGTTGATTTTACTTTTACACAGCGCGGCTTGTGACCTTTGCGCGGGGTGCATTTTTCAGTCCAGGTGACCGCAGCGGTTTGTGTTGTTGCGACTTTACTGCGACGGTTGACCGTTTTGGTTGTTTTTGCAGGTGTCGCGGTGCGTTTTTTGGAAGAGGAAGCGGTTTTGGTGCTGGATTTACTGGTGGTTTTTTTTGCCGTTTTCTTGCTGGTTTGTGTGACTTTTTTACTGGCTATCGCGCTTTTCTTTTTATCTACCGTTTTGAGCGTGTGAGAAACGGCAGGTGTCGCCCTGGCCTGCTTGGAAGCATGGGCCACTGACGTAAAAGGGAGTGTGGTAAAAAGCAAAGCACAGAGCGTGATCGAGATTCGGTTTATCCGCGCCACTGAGCAGTCCTCTGTTAGGGCAGGTCTATCATGCCTGCGTGTGATTTTCAAAACTTGATGATTCTAATCTATAGAAACGGGGAAAGTTAATAGCTTTTTTTGTTTAAAATAGTGTTTCGTTACCGACCGCAAAAAAAAACAGCAATCAACGCCAATACTGGCGAAGGGATAATCAATTCCTTGTGCATAAAAGGGATAAGTAAGATTCTGAATGCAACTTATGGCGACTGGCGATAAAATAATAACCGTAAGAAAAATGTTATTTTCCGTTGTCAGTCAGACCCGTTACAATGTCAGACTACTGCCGTAAAAGAAGTTAAGGAAGCAAGATAATGAGCACCACTATCGAAAAAATCCAGCGCCAGATCGCTGAAAACCCGATTCTCCTGTACATGAAAGGTTCTCCAAAACTGCCAAGCTGCGGTTTTTCCGCTCAGGCTGTGCAGGCGCTGTCTGCCTGTGGTGAACGCTTTGCTTATGTTGATATTCTGCAAAACCCGGATATTCGCGCTGAGTTGCCGAAATACGCAAACTGGCCAACCTTCCCGCAGCTGTGGGTTGATGGTGAGCTGGTTGGCGGCTGCGACATTTTAATCGAAATGTACCAGCGCGGTGAATTGCAGCAGCTTATCAAAGAGACTGCGGCGAAGTACAAAACCGAAGAGCCGGACGCTGAGTAATCAGCAGAAACGAAAAAGCGACCAGTCTGGTCGCTTTTTTTATGGTCCGCTTATGCCTCTTCAGGCATTGGCAGGGGCCACCCACCAAGGCGTTTCCAGCGGTTAACGATTTCGCAAAACAGCACGGCCGTCCGTTCGGTGTCATACAGCGCAGAGTGCGCCTGGTTGCCATCAAACTCCATTCCTGCAGCCAGACACGCTTTAGACAGTACGGTTTGCCCGAGCGAAAGACCGCTTAAGGCCGCAGTGTCAAAGGTCACAAACGGGTGAAATGGGTTGCGCTTCAGCGAGGCGCGTTCGGCGGCTGCCATCATGAAGCTGTGATCGAAGGTGGCATTATGCGCAACCATAATCGCCCGATTGCAGCCGCTGTCTTTGATGCCTTTACGCACCATTTTGAAGATGGCGTGCAGGGCGTCGTATTCGCTGACCGCGCCGCGCAACGGGTTGCTCGGATCAATACCGTTAAACGCAAGTGCTTCTGGTTGCAGATTTGCCCCTTCAAACGGTTCGACGTGGAAATGCAACGTCATGTCCGGCATCAGCCAGCCTTGTTCATCCATTTTCAGCGTGATGGCTGCAATCTCGAGCAGCGCATCGGTTTTGGCGTTAAATCCTGCTGTTTCTACATCAATGACGACAGGATAAAAACCACGAAAACGGTCACACAGACCGGAAAGTTGAGCGTTATCGGACATCTGGGTCTCTTAATACGGGAAAATTGCAGCGCGTATTATGACAAAATGATGAGTATAAAACTACGGGCACAGACGATCTGCGCCCGAGGGGAGGTTAGTCACCCAGGCCGCGGCCTGCGTCTTTCTCTTCGATCAGTTCGATTTTGTAACCGTCCGGATCTTCTACAAATGCGATAACCGTCGTCCCGCCTTTGACCGGACCCGCTTCGCGCGTCACGTTGCCGCCGTTCTGACGAATGCGCTCGCAGGCTTCTGCGGCGTTGTCTACGCTCAGAGCAATGTGGCCGTAGGCAGTGCCCAGGTCATATTTGTCGACGCCCCAGTTCCAGGTCAGCTCAATGACGGCTTCATCGGTCTCAGGACCGTAACCGACAAAGGCCAGAGAATACTTGTATTCAGGGTTTTCACTGGTACGCAGCAGCTTCATGCCCAGCACGTTGGTGTAAAATTCGATGGAACGCTGCAGGTCACCTACGCGCAGCATGGTATGAAGTAAACGCATCTTTTTCCCCTTCAAAAATGGCTAGTACATTCAATATGTTGTTTTAGTATAGCGGCGTTGTTGCGCCGCTATCAATGCCAGAACGGAGATTGCGCAATTACAGGGTTGGATAATCCGTGTAACCCTCTGCACCGCCGCCGTAGAAACTCTCTGCGCGCTGTGGGTTCAGTTCTGCTTTGTGCTGCAAACGTGCGACCAAATCCGGGTTGGCAATATAGGCGCGGCCAAAGGCTACGGCGTCGATCAACCCTTTCTCAATCAGCGCTTCTGCTTTTTCCGGGGTGTAGGCACCAGCACCAATAATCGGACCGTGGAAACGCGCGCGAACTTTCTCGCGGAACGCATCGCTATACGGCTCTCCACCGGCCCAGTCTGGTTCGGACATGTGCAGATAAGCGATACCACGTTTACCCAGTTGTTCAATCAGGTACAACGCATCGGCTTCTTCATTCGGGCCGTTATCAACGTTCTGGAAAGAGCCGATAGGGGATACGCGGATGCCAATCCGGTCTGCGCCCCATTCTTTGATACCGGCATCAACGACTTCCAGCACCAGACGTGCACGATTTTCGACGCTGCCGCCGTACTGATCGGTACGCTGGTTAGAGGTGGGTGACAGGAACTGGTGTAGCAAATAGCCATGGGCAGAGTGCAGCTCAACCATGTCAAAGCCAGCCTCGCGTGCGTTGGCGATTGCCTGACGGAAATCATTGACGATGCCCGGGATTTCGTCGGTTTCCAGGGCGCGCGGCATTGAGGTGTCGGCACGCGTTGCCAGACCGTTTTCATCGCGCAGCGAGGTACGGGTACCGGCGCTGATGGCGGAAGGGGCAACTGGCGGTTGTCCGTTCGGCTGCAGGCTGACGTGAGAGATACGACCGGTGTGCCACAACTGTACGGCAATATGACCTTGTTCAGCGTGGACGGCGGCGGTGATTTTTTTCCAGGCTTCAATTTGTGCTGCGCTGTGTAATCCCGGCGCACCGGCGTAGCCTTTTGCCTGAGCAGATATCTGAGTGGCCTCGCTGATGATAAGACCAGCGCTGGCGCGTTGGCGATAATACTCGGCCATCAGCGGAGTTGGGATGTCGCCAGGTTCGATGCTACGCAGGCGCGTCAGTGGGGCCATAAATACGCGGTTGGCCGCCGTGATGGCTCCTACTTTCAGCGGGGAAAACAATTTTTCAGATGACATATTAACTCCAGGTATGAATAGACCGGTCGTCTAGTGATTAGGTAAATAAAAACGCCTGTTAAACGGCAGGCGTTGCAATAATGTTTTTAACGTGTGCCAGCGCATTTTCCAGAGGGGTAGCACTGCGAGACATCTTGGCCTGCAGGTTGGCCCCGAGCCACAGCGCATACAGCACCTGCGCTTGCTGCAGCGGTTCGCCGCTAAACAACAGGCAGTGTGTGTCGCGACCTTTTTCCAGTGCTTGCGCCAGCAGGGTAATAATGTGCCGAGCGCCTTTATCCATCGCCGTACGCATATCTTCAGAGAGATCGCATACTTCAGCCGACAGTTTGACCGTTAAGCAACCGCTAATAATGCCGTGTTGACTAAACTGATTCAGGGTTTCCTGATAGTAGGCGAGGATTCTGTCGCGGTAGTTACCGGCACCCGACGCCAAATGTGTGGCCAGCCGAAGGTGGTAGGCCGCGTAATGGCGTTCAAGCATGGAAACACCAAACGCCTCTTTAGAGCGAAAATAGTGGTAAAACGACCCTTTGGGCACCTCGGCGGTTTTCAGCAGTTCGCTTAAACCCATACCGGTGAAACCGCGCTGCATGCAAAGCTGCTCGCCGGTTGCCAGAAGATGTTCGCGTGTGTCGTGTTCAGTTGCTTTGTTCATGGCATGGAGTGTAATAGACCAGTCGGTCTAATGCAATAGCGCTTGCCAGAAATTCAGTTAGCGTCTTCAATAGGTATAACTATCTTACGTAAGGAGGGGATGTGGCCGAACAGCTGGAGTTTTTCCCCGTCCAGAGCCCGTGCCGCGGGATCTGCCAGTCCGACGAACGCGGCTTTTGCCGTGGTTGTTTTCGTAGCCGGGATGAGCGCTTTAACTGGCAGAAAATGAGCGATGCCGAAAAGCAGGATGTGCTGCGTCTTTGTCGTCAGCGTCTGATGCGTAAATTACGTGCAAACAAACCCAGCCCGCCAGAAGAACAGCAACAACCTTCACTCTTTTAAAAGCGTAATTGCGTATACTCGATGCACACTCATTGTTAAGGAAGCTGCTATGGTTCAGCGTATTACTATTGCGCCGCAAGGCCCGGAATTTTCTCGCTTTGTCATGGGGTACTGGCGGCTGATGGACTGGAATATGTCCGCGCGCCAGCTCGTCAGCTTTATTGAAGAACATCTTGACCTGGGCGTAACCACCGTCGATCACGCTGATATTTATGGTGGATACCAGTGCGAAGCGGCGTTTGGCGAGGCGATGAAGCTGGCTCCGCATCTGCGTGAAAAAATGCAGATCGTGACCAAATGCGGTATTGCCACCACGGCACGGGCGGAAAATACCCTCGGTCACTACATCACCGACAGCGACCATATTATTGCCAGCGCGGAGCAGTCGCTGAAACTGCTGGCGACCGACCATATTGATCTGCTCTTGATCCATCGTCCCGATCCGCTGATGGATGCCGATGAAGTGGCTGAGGCGTTTAAGAAACTGCATCATAGCGGCAAAGTGCGTCACTTTGGCGTGTCGAACTTTACGCCTGCGCAGTTTTCCCTGCTGCAATCACGTCTGCCGTTTACGCTGGCAACCAATCAGGTTGAGATTTCCCCGGTGCATCAGCCACTGCTGCTGGATGGCACCTTAGATCAGCTGCAACAACTGCGCATCCGGCCAATGGCCTGGTCCTGTCTGGGTGGTGGACGACTGTTCAATGATGATGCTTTCCAACCGCTTCGCAATGAACTCGCCGTCATTGCGCAAGAATTGAATGCGCAGTCCATTGAGCAGGTGGTCTATGCGTGGATCCTCCGTCTACCGTCACAGCCGCTGCCGATTATTGGCTCAGGGAAAATTGAGCGTGTTTGCGCTGCTATTGAGGCCGAATCGTTAACCATGTCCCGCCAGCAATGGTTCCGTATCCGTAAAGCCGCGCTGGGTTACGACGTACCGTAATCGCGTTTTCGGCGTTCCGTCGCTCAAAATCGCGTCACTGGTTTACACTTATCAGTCAGACACATAGTGACGGAGGTCGTATGAAGCGTTTGAGTATCGCCATAATCACCTTACTGGCCTGTGCGGGCGCACAGGCTGCCAGTGAGCAAGTTGAGATGAATCTGGTGACTTCGCAAGGGGTAGGTCAGTCGATTGGTTCAGTAACTATTTCTGAAACTGCGCAAGGGCTGGCGTTTACGCCTGACCTGAAAGCACTGCCGCCAGGAGAACATGGTTTCCATGTCCATGCCAACGGCAGCTGTCAGCCTGCGATTAAAGAAGGCAAAGCTTCTGCCGCTGAATCGGCAGGGGGACATCTTGACCCGCATAAAACAGGAAAACATGAAGGTCCGGAGGGGGCTGGGCACATGGGCGACCTGCCGTTGCTGGTGGTCAATGCCGAAGGTTACGCCACAACGACTGTTACCGCCCCACGCCTGAAATCACTGGATGAGGTCAAAGGTAAGGCGCTGATGGTCCATGTGGGTGGCGATAACATGTCCGATCAGCCTAAACCTCTAGGCGGTGGCGGGGCGCGTTACGCCTGCGGGGTTATCAAATAATCAACGGCTCAGCGTGCCTGGCGGCGGAGCCTGTTCAAGCTGAGACAACGAACAGTGTAAACGCCAGATAAGCGCCGCCAGCTCTTGTGCGGCAGGCTGATGATGATGGGCAAGCGTATCGCAGATGCGCTGTAACTCGTTAAGCGTGGCATTCAGCGGACGCTGCTGGACGCCACGCTCGCTCATCACATCGCGCAGCAGTGAAATACACACATCCCTGACGCGGGCCAACGGATCGGAGCGCGCTTCCCAGGCGCGCAGCTGCCACACCACATGAGAGCAATTCAGCAACACGACGCCCCAGCGTAATAACCACCGCCGCGCCAGCGCATCCTGGCTGTTACTGAGCTGGCTGACATGATGATAGGTTAACGACTCAAATTCATTTTCGCTGTGTGCCGGATGCCGACTGAGCTGATCGACAAAATCCCGGCGCAGGGCGCGAATATGACGACGACTCTTTCTCGCGTCTGAGCCTGGCCGCAGGATAGCAAAGGCCAACCAGGATAGCGCTACGCCGGTTATTTTTGCCAGATTATCATTCAGGAAATCGGCGAAGTCATACACCGGCGGGTTAGTTACGGCAATGAACGATCCCATAAAGACGATCAACTGCCCCCAAAGCCCTGCCAGGGCAGGCATTTGCAGCTTTAATAGCTGCATGGTGGCAAGCAGTGGGAAGAGAAACAGAATGAATTGCCACAGGTCTGTGATTTGCACCATCAGGCCAAATTTCACCACAAAACTGAACAATGAAAGCAGTACCAGCGTGCGCATCAGCAGCGAGAGTGATTTGAATGGGGTGGCAACGGCGGAATACAGCACGCAGCTAATAGCAGCCAGCGTCAGAGCACCCGCGCCGGACTCCCATTGTGCGCCGATGCTCCACGCGCCAATCACCATCAACGTGATGAAGGTACGTAACCCGCTCCAGATGGCTTCCGCGTTGTCCGTATGGCGGGCCAGGCCCGGTGTGCGGTTCACGCTGATGCGCTCGGCAGTCACGCCTTTTTCCAGCAAATGCAGATAATGGCTGCTTTGCAGGTAAATTCGGCAGAAATAACGTAGCCGTTGCCAGAAGGCGACATGCCGGTAGTCGTGGGAATCCTGTGGACGCAGGGGGGCAATAATGCGGGCTACCGTGTAGCTATCGGTATCGGATTTCACCAGTGCACTGAGTAGCTGTTCGATGACTTCCCGGGTGTGAGCAGGAGGATTTGGCCAGTTAAGTAGCATTCTGCGCAGGCTGGAGATCACGCTGGTCAGACGAAGCTGCTGATGCAACAGCGAATTGAGCAGGGCATTCTGACGGCGAAAGCGGTAGTGGCTCCAGAATGCCTGAATACGCAGCAGATTCATGGTCAGAATCTGGCCGATCACCCCTTCATGGGCAGAGCGGATCGCATCGGTGGTTTCAGGTTGCCAGAGCAGGCTGGCATGTTCCAGCAAACGTGCATGCATATTTTTCAGCGCCGTCAGCAGCGTGGAACCATCGGAGGTGCTGGGCAGGATCATCATCATCATGCCCCCGCAGAGTATCCCGACTATTACTTCACACACCCGGGCCTGGGCAATATCCCACAGTTGCGTAATCTCAATGGTATTGACCATTGGAAACGCAATGATGGCCGCGGTGTAGCCTGCCAGTTGAAAGGCGTAAGCCACATTATTGGTAAAGTGCGCGCAGGCCCAGGTGCATAAGCCAATCCAGACTGACATGCTGAGCAGAAACAGCCATGGTTCGTTGAGGGTGTGTCCGGCAATAATCAGCGCCGCCGTGGCACCCAACAAGCTGCCTGCCACGCGACCCAGACTTTTGCTGATGACGCCGCCAACGGTGGGGAAACTCACTACTGCAGCGGAAGTCATCGCCCAGTAGGGTTCATCCAGATTCAGGTAGTAGGCAAACGTTAACGCCAGACACATTGCGATGGTATTACGTAATGCGTAACGCCACTGTGCGGCAGTGGCTTTGAACCATGGCAAATTGCCCGGCGTCAGGTGAAGCCTTTTCATTTTTGCTGACCGATGGACACGCTGCAGGTGGTGCCAGACACCAGGGTGACATCGTGTGGCAGCACGTCAAACTCGATACGCACAGGCACCCGTTGCGCCAGTCGTACCCACGGCACGTTCGGTTTGATATCGGGTATCAGGCCGGAATCGCTCTCAACGCTTTGATCGTAAATTGCACGGCCAATGCTGGAAACGTGACCCTGTAACTTTATGTTGCCGCTGTACAACGTTATCAGTGCCGGTGAGCCCTCACGAATATGGCGGAGTTTGGTTTCTTCAAAATATCCCATCACATAAAATGAGTGGCTGTCGACCAGGGCAAACAGGGGCTTACCGGTAGTTGCGTAATCTCCGCGTCGCGTTGAAAGGTTTGTCACCCAACCTGCGACCGGGGCTTTCACATCCGTTTGGGTTAATTGCCATTGCGCTTGCCGTAATTGGGCCTGGGCCGCCTCAACGCTTGCCTGCATCGCTTTCACGTTGAGGTTGGCCGTGTCCAGATCTTCGGCAGAGATATAATTTTGTGAAAGATGTCGGCGGCGATTAGCCTCGTTATTGGCCTTTGCCAGATCGGACTGCGCTTTCGCCAGCTGCGCCTGTGCATTCAGTTCAGCAATATGAAACGGCGTCTTATCGATAACAAACAGCACCTCGCCTGCATTAACAAACTGATTATCTTTAATATTGAGTTGGGTAATGCTGCCGGAAACCTGTGGGGTGATACTGACCTGCTCCGCACGAACTTTGCCATCGCGCGTCCAGGGGGACTGCATATAATAATTCCACATCCACCAACCCGCGAGAACGGCAACAACTGCGACTATAATAGTGGAGAAGTATTTAACGGTTTTGAGCGACATAATCACCACACAATCAGCATAACAAAGCCCAGACACACGCAAAGCGCAAAGAGCGACAGATCCATTAACAAGGGATGCCAGATTTCGCCGGAGTACATCCAGTCGCGCAGTACGCGATGAACAACCAACCAGAAGATAAATCCGCAGATAAACGCTTTGAAAAGTGGAGGGAAGTAGACAGATGCACCGATCATTAAATCTTGTAGGGGCAATCCTGTTGCATTAAACATAAACTTCACGGGCAAAATCCTTGACGGAAGAGAGCATTGCTATAGGTTTAGCAAAAAAAGGGACAATCAGTCTCTTTAACGCATAATGTCTGAAAAAATGTCATCCGGTAAGCAAATTTGGCAATACATTTGTTTTGGGAATACAAATGCTGCACACTATTCTAAAATCAGCATAACAACTTAGCAAGCTAATTATAAGGAGATGAAATTGGAATCGCCACTAGGTTCTGATCTGGCACGGTTGGTGCGCATTTGGCGTGCTCTGATTGACCATCGCCTGAAGCCTTTGGAGTTGACGCAGACGCATTGGGTTACGCTGCACAACATTCATCAGCTGCCACCGGATCAATCGCAGATCCAGCTGGCTAAAGCGATAGGGATTGAGCAGCCTTCTCTGGTGCGTACGCTCGACCAACTGGAAGAAAAGGGACTCATTTCACGACAGACTTGCGCCAGCGATCGTCGAGCAAAGAGAATTAAACTGACGGAGAAAGCCGAGCCGCTGATCGCGGATATGGAAGCGGTCATCAACAAAACGCGCGGAGAGATTCTGGAAGGGATTTCAACCGAGGAAATTAATCTGCTGATTAAACTGGTTGCCCGACTGGAACACAATATTATTGAGCTACAGTCTCAGGGCTGATGCGAAAATCTACGTGTGGCCAGTATCTGACTGACCACACGTAAATTCGATTAGCGCGGAGAAACGGTAACTTCTTTGCCGTTGCTGGCCATCACAACACGCTGACCTGAAGCGAATTTGGTCGCGCCTTGTTTCTGCACCACCATAATGGTGTTCCCGTCATCCTTACGGATTTCCAGTTCCACACCCTGTGTTTTATTGATTGCACCCTGGACGCTTTGACCTGCGACGCCGCCTGCAACCGCACCTGCCGCCGTAGCTAATGAACGACCAGAACCGCCGCCGACGGTGTTACCAAGGAATCCACCAAGTACAGCGCCGCCGATCGCGCCGATGACGTTAGCATCATCGCCACCCTGAATTTGCACCGGACGGACATGAACGATCGTACCGTAGGTTACGTTCTGTACCTGTTTCGCTTCGGATGCGGTATACACGTCACCTGAAAGACTATCACTGTTAACACAACCCGCTAAAGATAATCCCATTAATGAAACAATCAGTGCACGTTTAATCATTTATAACTCTCCTTTACACCACGAAACGCTAATAAAGCACCCTTCATGGTTAAATTATATGGCATTTGTGAGCCTAAGGTCACATGTTCTACTGGAACAATATGAAAATCTTAACCGAAATCAGGTTAACTGAGTATAAACGAATCATTCATCAAATTGATTGAATAGATGGCGGCTTGTCATGATTAGCCATCAAAAATCATCAACGAAGCATGGAATTAATCAGCACTTTATGGTTGAGTGTCAAGGCTAACGTGTTTAAAAGGATGACGTATGAAATCGGGCCGTTTTATCGGTGTTATGTCTGGAACCAGCCTTGATGGTGTTGATGTTGTGCTGGCCGCAATAGATGAAACGATGGTCGCGCAGCAGGCGAGTCTGACCTGGCCCATCCCTCTCCATTTGAAACAGGCCATTCTCGATATCTGCCAGGGGCAGCAACTCACACTCTCGCAGTATGGGCAACTGGATACGCAATTGGGGCGTTTATTCGCCGAGGCGGTAAATGCGCTGCTGGCGCAGCAAAAATTAAAGCCGCAGGATATTGTCGCAATTGGCTGCCACGGACAAACCGTCTGGCATGAGCCGACAGGCAGTGCGCCGCATACCCTGCAAATTGGCGACAACAACCAGATTGTGGCGCATACCGGCATCACCGTAGTCGGCGATTTTCGCCGGCGTGATATTGCACTGGGCGGGCAGGGTGCACCGCTGGTTCCCGCTTTTCATCAGGCGCTGTTGGCGCACCCAACTGAACGTCGGATGGTGTTGAATATCGGCGGTATAGCTAATTTGTCACTGCTTATTCCTCAGCGCCCTGTACGCGGTTATGACACCGGGCCAGGTAATATGCTGATGGATGCCTGGATCTGGCGGCAATGTGGAAAACCTTACGATAAAGATGCGCAGTGGGCTTGCGAAGGCACGGTAATTCTTCCGTTGCTGCAAAGCATGCTGAGCGATCCCTATTTTGCCGCGCCGGCACCTAAAAGCACTGGCCGCGAGTACTTTAATTATGGTTGGGTCGAACGTCATCTGGCGCAGTTCCCGGGACTGGCCGCGCGTGATGTGCAGACGACGCTTGCTGAACTGACGGCGGTGACAATATCCGAGCAGGTCCTGTTGAGCGGTGGCTGCGAGCGCTTGATGGTCTGCGGCGGTGGAAGCCGTAATCCGCTGCTGATGATGCGCCTGGCGGCACTGTTGCCCGGCACGGAAGTGACCTCTACCGATGAAGCCGGTATTAGCGGGGATGATATGGAAGCGTTAGCTTTTGCCTGGCTGGCATGGCGCTCGCTGGCGGGATTACCGGGTAATTTACCCTCAGTTACCGGTGCGACGGAATCCAGCGTTTTAGGCGCTATTTTTCCCGCAAACCCACGAACTCAGAGTTAACTGAAATTATCCTGGCGTCGATGCCGGTAAACTAGGGATGTTAGGGAGGGGGGTATTCCCCTCCGGGACCAGGAATGTCTTCAGGATAGGGCTATGAAAAAACTGTTATTGGTATGTTTGCCGGTACTGCTTACCGGCTGTAGTGTCTACAACCAATTTGTCGAGCGTATGCAAACGGATACTCTCGAATATCGCTGTGATGAAAAACCGCTGACCGTGAAATTGAACAATACCCAACAAACGGCAAGCTTTGTTTACGATAATCAGTTAGTGAATCTTAAACAGGGTGTATCAGCATCGGGTGCGCGTTACACCGATGGCATCTATGTCTTTTGGTCTAAAGGCGACAGCGCGACGGTCTATAAACGTGACAGAGTTGTGTTAAATAACTGTCAGTTACAGAACCCGAAGCGTTGAGATTTTCACCTGGGCGGCGCACAATAGCGTCACCCACTGACAATCCGTAGCCCAAACATCATGTCTGATAACGACGAATTGCAGCAAATCGCGCATTTGCGCCGTGAATACACGAAAGGCGGTCTTCGCCGCCGCGATCTTCCCGCCGAGCCGCTTGCGCTTTTTGAGCGCTGGCTCGGACAAGCCTGTGACGCCAAACTCGCCGATCCGACTGCCATGGTAGTGGCCACCGTTGATGAAAACGGTCAGCCGTACCAGCGCATCGTGTTGCTCAAACATTATGATGACAAAGGTTTGGTATTTTATACCAACATGGGCAGCCGTAAGGCGCACCAGATAGAGCATAATCCTCGCATTAGCCTACTGTTCCCGTGGCATACGCTGGAACGGCAGGTGATGGTGATAGGTAAGGCCGAACGTCTTTCTACGCTTGAGGTGGTTAAGTACTTCCACAGTCGCCCACGCGACAGCCAAATTGGCGCCTGGGTATCAAAACAGTCCAGTCGTATCTCCGCACGCGGTATTCTCGAAAGCAAATTTCTTGAACTGAAGCAGAAGTTTCAGCAGGGGGAAGTCCCACTGCCAAGTTTCTGGGGCGGTTTTCGCGTGAGTATTGAGCAAATGGAGTTCTGGCAGGGCGGCGAAAACCGCTTACACGATCGTTTTTTATACCAGCGTGAAGACAACGCGTGGAAAATCGATCGCCTGGCCCCCTAAAGATGCAAAATTCTTGTTTTAAGCGCTGGCACTGATGAATCCGGCGCTTTATTCTATGTCTCTTTCGCATCAGGCGAAAAGTCGTGTACCGGCAAAGGTGCAGTCGTTTTATACATGGAGATTTTGATGGCAAGCAGTAACTTGATTAAACAATTGCAAGAGCGGGGGCTGGTGGCCCAGGTGACGGACGAAGAAGCGTTAGCAGAGCGACTGGCGCAAGGCCCGATCGCGCTCTATTGCGGCTTCGACCCTACCGCTGACAGCTTGCATTTGGGGCATCTGGTTCCATTGTTATGCCTGAAACGCTTCCAGCAGGCAGGCCATAAGCCTGTCGCACTGGTAGGTGGTGCAACCGGTCTGATTGGTGACCCGAGCTTTAAAGCCGCCGAGCGTAAACTGAATACCGAAGACACCGTGCAAGAATGGGTGGATAAAATCCGCAAACAGGTTGCACCGTTCCTCGATTTCGACTGTGGCGACAACTCCGCGATTGCTGCGAACAACTACGACTGGTTTGGCGGTATGAATGTACTGACTTTCCTGCGTGATATCGGCAAGCATTTCTCTGTGAACCAGATGATCAACAAAGAAGCGGTGAAGCAGCGTCTGAACCGTGACGATCAGGGCATCTCCTTTACCGAGTTTTCTTACAACCTGCTGCAAGGGTATGACTTCGCCTGCCTGAACAAACTGCACGGTGTGGCGCTGCAAATCGGGGGTTCTGACCAGTGGGGTAACATTACCTCCGGTATCGATCTGACCCGCCGTTTACACCAGAATCAGGTGTTCGGCCTGACGGTTCCGCTGATCACCAAAGCAGACGGGACCAAGTTCGGTAAAACGGAAGGTGGCGCAGTCTGGCTGGATCCGAAGAAAACCAGTCCGTACAAGTTCTACCAGTTCTGGATTAACACCGCCGATGCTGATGTCTATCGCTTCCTTAAATTCTTCACCTTTATGGACATTGAAGAGATCAATGCCCTGGAAGAAGAAGATAAGAACAGCGGTAAAGCGCCGCGTGCCCAGTATGTTCTGGCGGAGCAGGTTACGCGTCTGGTTCACGGTGAAGAAGGTCTGGTGGCGGCAAAACGCATCACCGAATGCCTGTTCAACGGGAACTTAAGCGATCTCAGCGAAGCTGACTTCGAGCAGTTGGCGCAGGATGGCGTGCCGATGATCGAAATGGAAAAAGGTGCCGATCTGATGCAGGCGCTGGTGGACTCAGAACTGCAGCCGTCTCGCGGCCAGGCGCGTAAGACCATTGCGTCGAATGCGGTGACCATCAACGGCGAAAAACAGTCAGATCCGGAATACTTCTTCCAGGACAGTGACATTTTGTTTGGGCGCTACACGTTACTGCGCCGCGGCAAAAAGAACTATTGTCTGATTTGCTGGAAATAATGCGTTAAGGAATGGGAGTGAGAAATCACTCCCTTATTTTTGTTCAGGTAAAAAAATGAAGAATATCCTCGCCATCCAGTCCCACGTTGTTTTTGGTCATGCGGGCAACAGTGCAGCAGAATTTCCGATGCGCCGTCTTGGCGCCAACGTCTGGCCTCTTAATACCGTTCAGTTCTCTAACCATACCCAATACGGCAAATGGACCGGCTGCGTGATGCCGCCCAGCCACCTGACCGAAATTGTCCAGGGTATTGCCGATATCGATAAACTTAAAACTTGTGATGCTGTGCTGAGCGGCTACCTCGGTTCAGCAGAGCAGGGCGAACATATTCTGGGAATTGTCCGTAAGGTAAAGTCGGCTAATCCACAGGCGAAGTATTTCTGCGACCCCGTGATGGGACATCCGGAAAAAGGCTGTATTGTCGCACCGGGCGTCGCCGAGTTTCACGTGCGCCACGCGTTACCGGCCAGCGATATTATCGCGCCTAATTTGGTAGAGCTTGAGATCCTTTGCGAGCACGCGGTGACCAACGTGGATGAAGCGGTATTAGCGGCGCGTGAGCTGATTGCTCAAGGGCCTGAGGTGGTGCTGGTGAAACATCTTGCTCGCGCAGGGATGAGTCCCGACCGTTTCGAGATGCTGCTGGTCACCGCTGAGCAGGCGTGGCATATCAGTCGTCCGCTGGTGGATTTTGGTGCGCGTCAGCCTGTGGGGGTGGGTGATGTGACCAGCGGTTTGCTACTGGTGAAACTGTTACAGGGCGCGACGGTGCAGCAGGCGCTTGAGCATGTAACGGCGGCGGTGTATGAGATTATGATTGCGACCAAAGAGATGCATGAGTATGAACTGCAGGTCGTTGCTGCACAGGATCGCATTGCAAAACCGGAACACTATTTTAGCGCTACGCAGCTGTAATCAATGCCCGATGGCGCTCACGCTTATCGGGCTTACGTTTGTTTGACTGTAAGCCGGGTGAGCAAGCGCCACCCGGCAACAACCATTAATTTAACCCTTCTGCCTTAAGCGCCGCTGCCACTGCCGGGCGCTCAGCCATCCGCGCCATATAGGCTTCGATATGGCTTAATCCTGCCATATTCAATTTCACGGCATACGCCCAACGCAGTACGGTGAACAGATAAGCATCTGCAATGGAAAAACGCTGGCCGCAGATCCACGGGTTGTCCTGCAGTGAATCGTTCACATACTGCATTTTTTTCTCCAGCAGTGCGCGTACGGTCGGCTTGTACTCTTCCGGCGTATCGGGACGGAACAATGGCGTAAAGCCTTTATGCAGTTCTGTCGCAATATAGTTAAGCCACTCCAGCGTTTTGTAACGCGAGAGGCTGCTGGTTGGGGCAAGAAGCTGGCGATCGGGTACCGAATCGGCCAGGTACTGCATGATGGCCACGCCTTCGGTTAGTAGCGTACCATCGTCCAGCAGCAGAGCAGGAACTTGTCCCTTTGGGTTTACCGCGAAAAAATCATCGCCGTTTTCCAGGCGTTTCTTCATCAGATCAACACCATCAAGGGTGAAATCTTTACCGCTTTCGCGAAGCGTGATGTGCGAAGCGAGAGAACACGCGCCCGGTTTGTAGAACAGTTTCATCGGTAACTCCTTTTGGCTGAGGTATATCGTATGGTAGTGCGACCTCAGCCAAAAAAAAAGCCGCTAACATCAGTTAGCGGCCTGAAAAGAAGTTTCCCTGAGAATTACGCTGTTGCGGTCTTAGAGGCTTTCTCGCTGACATCATCGTCCTGAGTCATACGGTTCAGCTTCGGTGCCGTCAGCAGCATCAGAACAGCGATAACTGCCGTTGCAATACCGATCTGCAGGAACACACGACCATAGACTTCCAGAGACATCAGTGGGTCGGTCACATTCTCCGGTACAGCCATCATGTTGGCAACATAGCCACCGATGATGTTTGCACCGGCAGTGGTCAGGAACCAGCTACCCATGATGAAGCCCATCAGACGCTGTGGTACCAACTGCGCAACCATTGCCAGACCCAGACCAGAGATCATCAGTTCACCGATACTCTGCAGACCGTAGCAAATGATCAGCCAGTTAACGGAAACGATACCCGCATCGGTGGCAAATTTCGCACCCAGCGGCAGGATCAAGAACGCACCGGAACACAGCACCATACCGATAGCAAACTTGGTCGGCATTGGCAGGGTGTCACCCATCTTGTTATAGATAGCGGCAAGGATTGGGCTACCAATGATGATCCAGAACGGGTTCAGTGCCTGATACTGCTCAGGTTCGAACGTGATGCCCAGAATAGAGTGCTCAACGTTACGAATTGCAAAGAAGTTCAGTGATGTCGGCATCTGGCTGTACAGCACGAAGAAGATAATCGCTTCCAGCATCAGAATGAAGGCGACGATCATTTTACGACGCGCGGCACCCTTCATGGCGAAGGCTTCTTTACCGAAGATAAACACGATACCCATAGCCACGACGCCCAGAACCATACGTGCAATGCCCTGGTTGTGCAGTAACCATGTTGCGATAACAATCAACACCACCACGCCAACAATGGTCAGCAGCAGGTTGCGGAAGTTGATCGGCTCAAAGTCTGGTTTAGACCCGTATTGTTTAACCCAACGCTGGCAGAATGCGAAGTTTACGACGGTAATCAGCATCCCGACGACGCTCAGTGCGAATGCGGTGCTCCAGCCGTATCGTGCCGCCAGCCATGGAGTAGCAAGCATTGAGAAGAATGAACCGATGTTGACGGACATGTAGTACATAGTAAATGCACCATCAAGACGCGGGTCATCTTTGGCATAGCAGGTAGAAAGCAGGGAGGATGGGTTCGCTTTAAACAGGCCATTACCGACCGCGATGGCCGCCATACCCATATAAACGATACCAGCATCATGACCGGACCATGCGACCAGCGCATAACCGATAGCCAGTACAATGGCACCCAGCATAATGACACGCTTAGTACCCAGAACTTTATCACCTAACCAGCCGCCAATAGCCACCAGGCCGTAAACCAGGGCACTAAAGGAGGAGAAAAGGGTAATGGAATCCGCTTCTGACATACCCAGTTGTTTCACCAGGTAGACGGCCATAATCCCTTGCAGGCCGTAGTAGCCAAAACGTTCCCACAGCTCAATTGAGAAAATGAGATAGAACGCTTTTGGTTGTTTGAAGGCGTTTAAGCTCACGCTTTCAGTTGGTTTATTGTTTGCAGTAGACACTTTTACCTCTTTTTTTACATCCCATATCTACGGGGGTGTTCAGGTACGTGATGAGTCAAGTTCATCCGTCCGATTGTTATAGTGGGAGGGGAAACGGCAAGTAATGTTCACTATCTTGCCCCTTCAGACAAGAGGTTTGTAATACTCTGTTACATATATCCAGGGTGGTGAAATCATCGGGGCAGGTAAATGTTATCTAGCGTTAAATTTCTTCAATTGAAAAATGACAGTTTTTTTCACTGTTCAATGGGGGCGAAAATGGCAAAGCGGCTATATGTTCTGCTATTCAGCGTTGAATCCAGTGATATAGGCCATTATCTGAAAAATACCCAGTGTAATGTTTTGTATCGAATCGACGGGAATAGGTCATCTGATTGTCATTTTAACTATAAAAATAAGAAAAATTAACATCACATTATCAATGTGATCTTGATCACGTATGAATAGAAATTTCTACTACTAAAAAAACGATTAACCTGCTCAGGTGTTAAAGCACAAGAATATTGCATTAGATATACGCAATAGCATGGCATCATTGTCGGGGATTAAGCGATTGGAGAGTGCATAACTAATCGTTATGATAATAAGGGGCAACGAACGTTACCCCGATTGCATTAGATGTCGACTTTTTCTTTAAATTCACAGAGATCCTCAATGATACAGGAGCCGCAGCGCGGCTTCCTGGCAATGCAGGTGTAGCGACCATGAAGAATTAACCAGTGATGGCAGTCGACTTTAAATTCACTGGGAACGACTTTCAGCAGCTTTTCTTCGACCTGCTCGACGTTTTTCCCTGGGGCGAATTGTGTTCGGTTACACACCCGAAATATATGCGTATCGACAGCGATAGTGGGCCAGCCAAAGGCGGTATTGAGCACCACGTTGGCGGTTTTACGCCCGACGCCAGGCAACGCTTCCAGTGCTGCTCTGTCCTCCGGAACCTCGCCATTGTGCTGTTCGAGCAAAATACGGCAGGTTTTAATCACGTTCTCCGCTTTGCTGTTGAACAATCCGATGGTCTTAATATAAGACTTTACGCCGTCGACCCCGAGTTCCAGCATCGCGGCTGGGGTGTTAGCGACAGGGTACAGTTTTGCGGTGGCTTTATTGACGCTGACATCGGTCGCCTGCGCCGAAAGGAGCACCGAAATCAGTAGCTCAAACGGCGATGTAAAATTGAGTTCGGTAGTAGGGTGTGGATTGTTATCGCGTAGTCGCGTCAGTATTTCCAGCCGTTTTGCTTTGTTCATGACACATTCCTTGTCTCACCCGCCGGAGTGTTTGCCACAGCAGCCTCTGCGCGACGTTTCTTCATCTTCTCGTCAATAAGGTACTTGCCGGCCAACATCAGCCCAAGCCCGATGAATGCGCCCGGTGGCAGCATAGCTAATAAGAATGGCGTGTCCGTGTGGAATATCTCAACGCGCAGCACTTTTGCCCAGCTCCCCAGCAGGCCGTCTGCACCATCAAACAACGTGCCGTTGCCAATAATCTCGCGCAATGAACCCAGCACAAACATTGCGCCGGTTGCCCCCATCCCAATGGAAAAACCGTCCAGCGCGGAAAGTGCGGGGCCTTTTTTTGCCGCAAAGGCCTCGGCACGACCAACCACAATACAGTTGGTCACGATCAGAGGGATGAAGATCCCCAGAGACTGATACAGACCAAAGGCGTAGGCGTTGATGAGCATTTGTACGGCACTGACCACTGAAGCGATGATCATGACGTAAATCGGAATACGAATCTCAGACGGCGTCCAGCGGCGCAGGGCAGAGATGGTCAGGTTGGTTAGCGTTAAAACCAGCGTGGTAGCAAGCCCCAGTCCGAGAGCATTGGTAGCGGTAGAGGTGACTGCCAGCAGTGGACACATACCGAGTAGCTGTACCAGTGCGGAGTTGTTTTTCCACAGCCCCTGAACAATGACGTCTTTAATTTCGCTCATGGTTTATTCTCCACAGGCGGGAAGTTGAGGAAGTTGCGCAGGAAGCGTCTGCGCATACAGGCCTGCGCGTTTCACCGCATTGACGACCGCGCGCGGAGTGATGGTGGCGCCAGTGAACTGGTCGAAGTCACCGCCATCTTTTTTCACTGCCCAATGAGGATCGTTTTCAGCTGAGATTGTTTTACCGGTAAAGTGGGTTATCCAGCCGGACAGTCGAAGCTCGATTTTATCGCCCAGACCGGGCGTTTCATGATGCTCGGTGACCCGCGTACCCAGTACGGTACCATTAAAATCGACACCAACCAGCAGTTGTATCGCGCCGGAGTAGCCGTCTGGCGCGGTGGCTTCGAGAATGGCAGCGACCGGACGATCGTCCTGACGGGCGATATAAACACGGTGCGTCCCTTTACCTAATGCCGGGGCTGTAACCAGATAACAGCTGTCGTGCAGATTATTATTGTAGCGGTCAGTTGGCAGAACCTGATCAAACAGCGCTTTTTGCTGCAGCGTTGCCTGCTCGTCAATCGTAGACTTAGTCAGCTGATTGATTGCCGCTGTTAAGCCCGTAGAACCAGCGGCAAAGAGTGCCAGAGTGATACCGTGTTTACGAATCGTTTTCAGCATAGGGTGTCCTTAGCGATGTCCGTACACGCGAGGGCGGGTGTAATAATCAATCAACGGGACCGTGATATTTGCCAACAATACCGCAAAGGCCACGCCATCCGGATACCCACCAAAACTGCGAATCAGCCATACCAACAGACCGGCAAGTGCACCAAAAATCAGCCGACCGCGATTGGTTGTCGATGCCGTAACGGGATCGGTAAGAATAAAGAACGCACCGAGCATGGTTGCGCCAGAGAGCAGGTGCAACTGTGGTGACGCCAGCGACTCGGGAGAGAAAAGCCAGCCTAATGTCGCACAGATAGCGAGCGACAGCAGGAAACTGACCGGAATATGCCAGCGAATAGCGTTTTTCCACAATAGCATGACGCCGCCCGCCAGCCAGGCCAGGTTTACCCACTGCCAGCCTGCGCCTGCAAGTATCCCGCTGTAAATGGGGTACTGCATAACCTGTTCTACAGTGCGTCCGGCGTGCAACGATGTCTTGAACGTATCAAGCGGCGTCGCCTGGCTAATGCCATCGATACCCATGCGTAAGGTGTTCATATCACCGCCGCTTGAGGTATGTCCGGTAAAAATGACGTTAATGGCGTCAACAAATCCCGGTACCGTGGCCGCAATTTCATGCGGGGGAAGCCAGCTTGTCATCTGCACCGGGAAGGAGATAAGCAGAACCACATAGCCGATCATCGCCGGGTTAAACGGGTTTTGCCCGAGGCCGCCATACAGTTGCTTGGCAATGATCACGGCAAATACGGTGCCCAGGACCACCATCCACCAGGGGGCCAGCGGCGGAAGGCTGACGGCAAGCAGTAGCCCGGTGAGCAAGGCGGAGTTGTCTTTTAAAATAGCGACGACCGGCTGTTTACGCAGTTTCAATACGCCTGCTTCAGCGGCAATGGCGCTGATGGCAGCGAGAAAAATCTGTACCAACGTGCCCCAACCAAAAAACCAAAGCTGAGCGGCAATCCCCGGTAACGCGGCAATTAACACCAGCAGCATAATACGCGATGTCTGGCGCTGGTTATGGGTATAGGGAGAGCTTGCGATTCTGAATACCATTTATTCCTCGTTAACAACCTGCTGCTGGGCGGCCTTTTTAGCCTGAGCGCGTGCAATAGCGGCCGCAACGGCGGCTTTGCGTGGATCAACCGGTTCGGTGGTCTCGGCGACGACCTGCTGCTGCTCAAGTTTGCGTGCTTTAGCGCGGGCAATAGCCGCTTCTACCGCGGCTTTGCGCGGGTCAACTGGTTCGGCAGTCTCGGCGACGGCCTGCTGCTGCTCAAGTTTGCGTGCTTTAGCGCGGGCAATAGCCGCTTCTACCGCGGCTTTGCGCGGGTCAACTGGTTCGGCAGTCTCGGCGACGGCCTGTTGCTGCTCAAGCTTGCGTGCTTTGGCACGGGCAATAGCCGCTTCTACCGCGGCTTTGCGCGGATCGGTATCGGTGGTGCTGTCGGTAGCAGGCACATTTTCCGCCTGTTTGGCCCGGGCCTGTGCTTTCCGCGCTTCTCTGGCGGCAATGGCGGCACTATTATCCGGTTTCTCTCCAGCCTGAATAACAATCGGTTGTAAAGCCTGAGCTTGTTTCTCTTTCACCCGTGCAAGCGCGGCAGCAATGGCATCGTTGTCCTTCGCGGCAGGCTGAACGGCGGCGCTTTTATGACGTTCAAGACGCGCAGCTTTTTCACGCTCCAGGCGTGCCTGTCTGGCTTCGAATCGTGCTTTTGCCTCTGCGGCGCGTTTTTCTTCCTGGCTTATGGCGTAAATCTCAGCTTTTTCCTGACGGAAATACTGCACCAGCGGAATATTGCTGGGACATACCCACGCACAGGCACCGCATTCAATGCAGTCAGCGATATTGTGACCGATTGCTTTGTCGTGCTGATGTCCTTTACTGAACCAGTAAAGCTGCTGAGGCAGGAGATCGGCCGGGCAGGCGTCGGCGCAGGCGCTACAGCGAATGCAGCCTTTTTCTTCCTGCTGTTCACCCATTTCACTGGCAGATGGCGCCAGCAGGCAGTTGGTGATCTTCACTACGGGGACATCAAGCCAGGGGAGAGTGAAGCCCATTAGCGGGCCGCCCATGATGACCATTTGCTCTGCGGAAGGGCAAAAACCTGCGTCATCAAGCAGGTGGCGAACAGGCGTGCCTAAACGTGCCCAGACGTTGCCCGGACGGCTGACGGCTTCGCCGGTCAGCGTTACGACGCGTTCGGTGATCGGTTCCCCGTCGATCACGGCGCGTTTGATAGCATAGGCCGTACCGACGTTTTGCATCAGGACGCCGATATCTGAGGAGCGTCCACCGTGTGGGACCTGTTTTCCGGTCAGAATTTGGGTCAACTGCTTCGCGCCGCCGGAAGGATATTTGGTTGGGATAACGCGCAGGCTGATATCATGTGAGTCCGCCAGCACCGCGCGCAGCATTGATATCGCTTGCGGTTTGTTATCTTCAATCCCCAACAGGATCTCGCGCGGTTGAAGAATGTGGGCCAGAATGCGGATGCCTTCCACCACCTGAGCTGCACAATCCTGCATCAGGCGATCGTCAGCGGTAATGTAGGGTTCACATTCCGCAGCGTTGATGATCAATGTTTCAATTTTATCGCCGCCGCCCTGCAGTTTTACGCCAGTAGGGAAACCAGCACCGCCCAGTCCGGCAACGCCGAACTGATGAATACGGGCAATAAGCTCTTCTCGGCTGCGGGAGCGATAGTCAGCCCAGCCTTCACGCTCAATCCAGCGATCTTCGCCATCAGCATCGATTATGACGCTGAGCTCGGCCAATGCTGAAGGGTGCGCAGTGGAGTGAGGAGCAATGGCCACAACGGTGCCGGAGGTTGGCGCGTGCACTGGCAGCATTTTACCTCGTCCACGCGTCAGCGCCTGACCGCGCAGGACGTGGTCACCGACGTTTACGCACAGCTCACCCTCAGCACCAATATGCTGTTTGAGCGGAATCACCAGACGCGGCGGCAGTGGTACTTGTCGCAGCGGCGTGCCGTTTGACTGGGTTTTCATTTCGGGCGGATGAATGCCGCCTTCGAAGTCCCAAATTTTGTTTTTTCTGAATGCAGAGAATAGCTTAAACATGTTGTTCCACGGGAATGATGCGCACGGGGATAGTGTTCAAATCCCACTTCCAGCTATCAGGCGTTTCGGCAACCGGACGTAATTCAATACACTGAGTCGGGCAGGGATCAACGCACAAGTTGCATCCGGTACAGAGATCGCTCATGACTGTGTGCATTGCACGCGTCGCGCCGACGATGGCATCAACCGGGCAGGCCTGAATGCACTTTGTACAGCCAATACAGTTATTTTCATCAATGACCGCCAGCATTCTCACCGGCGTAACGTCCTGTTCATCGCCATCAATAGGCTGCGGATCGACGTTCAGCAGCGTCGCAATTTTTAGCATCACCGCTTCACCGCCGGGGGCGCAGCGATTGATTTTTTCGCCCTGGCAGCCAATCGCTTCCGCATACGGGCGACAGCCAGGGTAACCGCACTGGCCACATTGACTTTGCGGAAGGATCTCATCGATTTTTTCAACGACCGGGTCGTCCTCAACGGCAAAACGTCGGGAGGCATAGCCTAAAACAGCGCCGAATGCCAGACCCAGTAGACTCACTGCAGCAACGGCAATCCAGATAGCATTCATTACAGCTTCACCAAACCACTAAAGCCCATAAAGGCCAATGACATTAAACCGGCGGTAATCAGCGCAATCGCATTACCGCGAAAAGGTGCCGGAACATCAGCCACGGCGAGGCGCTCGCGAATGGCGGCGAACAGTACCATCACCAGCGAGAAGCCGACGGCAGCGGAAAAACCGTACAGTGCCGACTGTAAAAAGTTATGACCGAGGTTGATATTCAACAACGCGACGCCCAGTACCGCACAGTTAGTGGTGATCAACGGTAAGAAGATCCCCAGCAGGCGATACAGCGCAGGACTCGTTTTGCGCACCACCATTTCGGTAAATTGCACGACCACGGCGATGACTAAGATAAACGCCAGCGTACGCAGGTAGATGAGATCGAGCGGGATGAGGATCCAGGTGTCAATCAGCCATGCGCAAATCGATGCCAGCGTCATTACAAAGGTCGTGGCGAGGCCCATGCCCATCGCCGTTTCCAGTTTTTTGGAAACGCCCATAAACGGGCAGAGACCCAGAAACTTGACCAGTACAAAGTTATTGACCAGTACAGTTCCGACAAACAGCAGCAGGTAATCAGTCATTTTTCGGCCTGAAATAAAAAAGCCGCCTATTATCTGACAATCTACAACAGGCGACAACAGGTTAACTGTAGGGTTATTACGGGTTCACAAACGTCGATTTCACGCGCTGCGAACGCTTGAAATAGGGCACCAGCAATGCAGCAGCCAACAACGGGAACAGTAACTGGCGGACGGCAAAGGCATCCGGAACAGGTGAAAACGCAAAGGCTTTAATAGCCAGTAACACAGAGATCAGTAACCATAAAATGTAGTGCTTGGGTACACAGCGTCGGCGTTTGAAAAACGCGATAGTCAGCCACAGCGTGTAGTACCACATGGCGATAGCGGTAATAAAGGAAACGCCCCATAACAGTAAATTAGCGGAGCTTTGTTCGCCGAGCGTCTGAAACGTCTGCGGAGTTGCCAGCGCAGTTACATACAACAGGATCGCCAGCGAAGCGCTCAACAACGCCACTAACAGCCAGGCCAGTGGCCCAAGTAGCCAGCCTCCGATACGTTGTGCCGGTGTCGTCGTCATCTCTTCTCCAGATTTACGCGTGCAAACAAACATGCCATTCATTTTGGGGCGATTATTATAAAGCTTTTAACGATGAGCGCTACTTTCTTATTTATTGCACATAATGCCAGACGGATTTTGGCACCTGGCCGATATCAAACAGGCGTCCCCCGGAGATAAGCTCCGCCCGGCGGTGATCCGCCGCGCGATACATATTGATAATGTCGCGATCGTCGGTGAGCGTGTAGTTAAGATGATCGAACAGTTTTTCCAGGCTTTCGAGGGAATTGATTTTGCGGAATTTTAATAAGTAATCCTGAACAGTCATATGTGGAGATCCATATTAAGAAAATAACACCAACGGAGTAGTTAATATTAAAAAATAAACAAGGTTGCACAGATAAAAACGCAGGGTGTGCAAAGATACAAATAAGAGTGTTCGTACTGATAGATACGCAGGCACGCTGAGCACCAGGTCAAAGGGTAACGCGCTTCGCTATCGCAGGCAATAAGTGCCAAGGTGGGGGACTGCACAATTCGCTATTTTTGATAGAAATGACGCTGTTACAACCTAACCCAGCATGACTGCTGGGTTAAAAAAGGAGGCCGTGGGTTATTTTTTCTGCACCGCATGCACCGAAGCCGTTGGTTCTGGTGGCTGGTAGTTGTCGATATGCGTGGCAATACCTAAAAGGATGACGGAAACCGCGAGAACAATCCAACCTGTTAACTCAATAAGACGATTCATTACTGACGACATTTGCTTTGATTTATCCTTAAACACAGGAGGCAAATGTTACTTATCAATAAGTAAGACGGCAAGAGCATTGGGAACGATTTCGACGACTTTTTCGCAGCAAGTTATCACTAAGTGGCATATGTTTGACTTAAGTTAAGAAACAACCTTTTCCCTGCAAAGGTTATTAAACTGTTGTGACGTTGCGATGTATGGTGTGAAATAGGTCGGTCCTGAATTGAGAGGCAATAACATGAGTGACAACATCCGCGTTGGGCTGATTGGCTATGGCTATGCCAGCAAAACTTTCCATGCCCCTCTGATTGTGGGCACCCCGGGGCTGGAGCTGGCCGCGGTATCCAGTAGTGACGAAGCAAAAGTGAAGGCGGACTGGCCTTCTGTTACGGTGGTGAGTGAGCCTAAGCATCTGTTTAACGATCCCAGCATCGACCTGATTGTGATCCCCACGCCGAATGACACGCATTTCCCGCTCGCTAAAGCAGCGCTGGAAGCGGGTAAACACGTGGTTGTTGATAAGCCATTTACCGTGACACTGTCACAAGCTCGCGAGCTGGATGCGTTGGCGCGTAGCCTGGGTCGTGTGCTGTCTGTTTTCCATAACCGCCGCTGGGACAGTGATTTCTTGACGCTGAAAGCCCTGCTGGCAGACGGAGTGTTGGGTGAAGTCGCTTACTTTGAATCCCACTTCGATCGTTTCCGTCCGCAGGTCCGCGACCGCTGGCGTGAACAGGGCGGTCCAGGAAGCGGTATCTGGTACGATTTAGCGCCGCATCTGTTGGATCAGGCCATTAACCTGTTTGGTTTGCCTGTCAGCCTGACGGTGGACCTTGCACAGTTACGTCCTGGCGCACAATCGACAGATTATTTCCACGCTATTTTGACTTACCCTCAGCGTCGGGTGGTTCTGCACGGCACCATGCTGGCTGCCGCCGAGTCGGCACGCTACATCGTGCACGGTTCGCGTGGGAGCTATGTGAAATACGGTCTTGATCCGCAGGAAGAACGTTTAAAAAATGGTGAACGTTTGCCGCAGGAAGACTGGGGTTACGACATGCGCGATGGCGTGCTGACGCGGGTCGAAGGCGAAGAACGTGTGGAAGAGACCTGGTTAACCGTGCCAGGTAACTATCCGGCTTATTATGCGGGTATCCGTGATGCACTGAACGGCAATGGTGAAAACCCGGTTCCAGCACGACAGGCCATTCAAATTATGGAACTGATTGAGCTGGGTATTGAATCGGCAAAACACCGTTCTACGTTGTGTCTTGCCTGATTACGGAAATGCCGGATAAGCGTTAGCGCCATCCGGCACTATCATCGTTATGCCGCTGCGACTTTCTCACGCAACGCACGTTTCTCTTCAGTACTCAAAAACGCCATTTCCAGACCATTGATTTGCGCCTGACGGATCTGTTCGCGGCTCAACCCTGCAGCTGGAGCAGCAACAGTATATTCGTGAATAATATCCACGCCCTGAACCGCGGGATCGTCGGTGTTTAGACTGGCCAACACACCTTGTTCGAGGAACGTCTTCAGCGGATGCGCTGCCAATGAAGCAACGGTGCTGGTCTGGATGTTGGAGGTCAGGCAGGATTCGATGCCAATTCGCTGCTCGGCAAGAAAATCCATTAACGCAGGATCTTCTACGGCTTTGACGCCATGACCAATACGTTCGGCACCCAGTTCTCGGATGGCCTGCCAGATGCTTTCAGGGCCTGCTGCTTCACCAGCGTGCACGGTAATGTGCCAGCCTGCATCGCGCGCCCGATTAAAATGAGACAGGAACAGACTGCCTGGGAAACCCAGTTCATCGCCCGCCAGGTCCAGTGCGGTAATGTGGTCACGGTGTGCTAACAGCGCATCCAGTTCCTGCAGGCAAGCGGCTTCGCCAAAAGTACGGCTCATAATGCCAATTAAGCGCGCTTCCACGCCAAAAGTCTTGCAGCCTTCACGCACGCCCGCAATCACTGCTTCAACCACGCCCGCGACGGGGAGTTGATGCGCCATCGCCATATAGCCGGGCGAAAAGCGCAGTTCCACATAGTGCAGCCCGTTACGGGCGGCATCTTCAATATTTTCAAAGGCCACGCGGCGGCAGGCATCCAGTGAGGCCAGTACCTTCACGCCCCAGTCAAGCTTCGACAAAAAACTGACTAAATCCGGTTCTGTCGAGGTGACCTGCACGTGCGGGATCAGCGTCTCCAGCGTTTGAGCGGGAAGCGTTAAATTGAACTGACGGCCAAGATCGAGAATAGTTTGCGCACGAATGTTGCCATCAAGGTGACGATGGATGTCGGTTAAGGGGAGGGATTTATCAATCATGGTCGCACTCTTTGTTTTTAGTAAAAGTGCGCACCATTATACAACAGAAACATCATCCGCTAAAACCATCCAGAAAGTAGGTATTCGCTTTGTAATAGCCTAATTTAGGCGTGATATTTGCTGAAGTTATAGATGACAGATGTCATGAGATTCGGAGTGATGATTTATGCTGTGATAACCGCAATTCATGATAATTGTTTTGAGCAGCGGTTATCTGAATAGCAGTTTACGCGACGAGTTTGGTATCGGCCTGGAATAGTTTATTGCACTGCGGGCAAATCAACATGGCACCTTTTTGTACGCGAGAAAAACTGTGTTCAGAATGCGCGGTGCAGTTAGGGCAAGGACATTTGATAAGAAAATTACGGCGGGATTTCACATTTTTACGTTCAGACATAGGCTCTTCCTGATTTGAGTGGAAGCCCACTATACACGGTTAGCTGAAAAATACTGTTTTTTCTCACATTGCCCTATTGTGCAATGGTGAGAGAGTAACAAAGAAGGCGGGTTCCCCAGCAGGTAAAATTTGCGCAATGAAAAGGCTCATTGCGCAAATACAGTCAGCGTAGCGAACGAATAGCGTTTATTAACCCATTCACACCTTTTTCCAGTTTTGCACGCGGACACCCGGCATTCAGACGGACAAAGCCGCGGCCTTCTTCACCATAGGTATATCCCGGCATAATCGCGACTTTTTGCTGATGGATGAGTACATCCTGCAACGCATGATCATCAATATTGAGCGGATGCAGGTCAATCCATGCCAGATAAGTTGATTGTGGGATCTGCCAGTTTAACTCAGGGAACGCAGCATTAAGCTCATGTGCGACATAGTGCAGATTAGCGGCCAGATAATCGCGTAACGCATCCAACCATGGGGCGCCGTGCTGATAAGCAGCAATATGCGCGGTAAGCGCCAGTACGGCAGGTGAGGAAAGGCCATCTCGGCCTTTTAGCGCCGCAAGGTAGTGGTTACGGCTATCGGCGTCTTCAACGATCCCGTAAGCCCCGGTTAACGCCGGAATATTAAAACTCTTGGAGCCGGATGTGAGCAGCGCCCAGTCGCCTCGAGCAACCTGACTCCATGGGATATGAGGTTGTTGATCCCATACCATGTCCATATGAATTTCGTCGGAAATGACCTTCACGCCGTGCCGTTGACACATGCTGGCCATGGTTTCCAGTTCATCTCGGGTCCAGACCTTGCCGGTCGGATTCTGCGGACTACAGAGCAGAAGAATTTTGCTTTCAGGCCGCGAGAGGGTTTCTTCCAGCTTAGCCATATCGCAATACCAGCCGTGCGCACGTTTCTCCAGTGCAACAGGGTGCACTGTACGCTGGTTGCCTTTGATGGCGTTGTAAAACGCATCGTAAGCTGGAGTATGGATAACCACCGCGTCACCCGTTGACGACCACTGGCGGATCAGCTCCGACACCATATAGATGACGGAGGGGCCATAAACTACAGATTGCGGATCGATTTGGGTGTTATGGCGGGTCAGGAACCAATGGCTAATTGCCGCCAAAAAATCATCATTTTTCCAGCGACTGTAGCCCAACACACCGTGTGACAGGCGCTGCGTCAGCGCCTGGAGAATGCATGGTGCGGTGGCAAAATCCATATCTGAGATGGTGAATGGTAGCAGGTCGGCCGAACCAAACCGATCGGCGACATAATCCCATTGGGTGCACCAGGTACCGTGCCTGTCCACTTCAGTTGAAAAATCAAACATATTGTTGCCCTTATGCCTGTACGGTATTCATCAGAACCGTCATTTCGTCCTTCACCGACTGGACCTGCGGACCGATGACGACCTGCAAGTTATGCTGATTGAGTTGAACGACGCCAATTGCGCGATTATCCTTCAGCGCCTGCACGTTCACAAGCGACATATCTTTCACGGAAAGACGCAAGCGGGTAATGCAATTATCCAGGCTGACGATATTCTCAGCGCCACCCAGCGCCGCCAGAATAGCCGGGACGTTATAGCCTGATTTGCCCGGCGTTCCTGCCATGACTTTCTCAATATTGCTGGCAATTTCGACATCACGACCCGGTGTTTTCAGATTAAAGCGGGTGATGGCGAAGCGGAAGATGACGTAGTACACCGCGAACCAGATAGCAGCGACAACCGGTACCAGATACCACTTGGTGGACAACCCGTGCAGGATGCCAAACACCACGAAGTCAATCAGGTTGCCATCGGTATTGCCGATGGTGACGCCAAGCACAGCCATGATAGTGAAGCCCAGCCCGGTCAACAGTGCGTGAATAACGTACAGCACTGGTGCGACGAACAGGAATAAGAACTCCAGAGGTTCGGTGGTACCGCCAATCACGCAGGCGATCAGGCCGGAGATTAATAATCCCTTAATTTTGTGACGATTTTCAGGGCGAGCACAGTGGTACATCGCTAACGCAGCGCCCGGTAAACCGCCGAGGAACGCCGGCATTTTGCCCTGGGACAGGAAACGCGTGGCACTTTCAGAGAAGCCCTGAGTGGTAGGGCAGCTCAATTGGGCCTGGAAAATAGTCAGCGCGCCGCTAACGCTATGACCACACACCTCCTGCGTACCGCCAGCTTCAGTGAAGCGAATTAAGGCCACCAGAATGTGATGCAGGCCAAACGGCAACAGCAGACGTTCACCGGTACCAAACAGCATCGGACCAAAATCACCGGCGCTATTGATGATGTTACCCAAGCCAGTGATACCCATGGCGAAGAACGGCCAAATCAGCGGAATGACCAGCCCGACCAGTCCCATCACTACCGACGAGATGATCGGCACAAAACGGGTGCCACCGAAGAACGCCAGCGCATCCGGCAGGCGAATGTTGTGGAAACGTTCATGCAGCATCCAGACAATGATCCCGGCGATTACCGCACCGAGGATCCCAGTGTCGATCGACTGGATCCCCAGAATGTTTTGCACGTTGTTGGCTTTGAGGATCGCCGCATCCGTGGTGGGCAATATTCCCTTGGCCGTTAACCAAAAGTTGACGGCCAGGTTCATCACCGCATAGCCGACAAAACCGGCAAAGGCCGCAACGCCTTTATTTTCGCGCGCCAGGCCAAGCGGGATAGCGATACAAAACATCACCGGCAGAAAACTAAATGCGAAGGATCCGACTTTGCTCATCCAGGTAAACAGCGCCTGCAACATCGGGTTCCCCAACGCGGGGATCAGCGTAATGACATCATGGCTGCTTAATGAGCTGCCGATCCCCAGCATGATCCCGCAAAACGAGAGCAGTGCTACGGGCAACATAAAGGTTTTGCCCAACTGCTGGAAAAATTCCCATAACGTGACTTTTGGTGTGGTTCTCGTCGTCATCTAACGACTCCTTGTAAAAAATCGACCAACGAATGATGGCGAGAAGATAAAACGTTTTACCTAATTTTAGTGCGTTACAAATCACATTATCGAAGGATAATAGGGCGTATAAATACGGATGATTGATAAAACGTTTTATCCATCACGTTATCAGGGAGCTTTCTGGTTTTATGGCTATAGCCAAAAAAATAACCATTCATGATGTAGCGCTGGCGGCCGGTGTCTCAGTCAGTACCGTCTCATTGGTTCTTAGCGGCAAAGGGCGTATCTCATCAGCGACCGGAGAACGGGTCAATGCTGCCATCGAACAACTGGGGTTCGTACGTAACCGCCAGGCATCGGCGCTGCGTGGCGGGCAGAGTGGGGTTATTGGGTTAATCGTTCGCGATCTCTCGACGCCGTTTTATGCCGAACTGACGGCAGGACTGACGGAAGCCTTAGAAGCTCAGGGGCGGATGGTATTTTTACTGCATGGCGGTAAGGACGGCGAACAGCTGGCCCAGCGTTTCTCGATGTTACTCAATCAGGGCGTTGACGGGGTGGTGATCGCCGGAGCCGCGGGCAGCAGCGACGCGTTACGGCAGTTGGCCGGTGAAAAGGGTATTCCGGTAGTGTTTGCTTCACGCGCCAGTTATCTGGATGATGCTGACACCGTCAGACCCGACAATATGCAGGCTGCGCAGCTGTTAGTTGAGCATCTTGTCGGGCATGGTCATCAACGAATCGCCTGGTTAGGGGGACAGAGCTCCTCTCTGACCCGTGCAGAACGCGTGGGGGGATATTGCGCCACGCTGCTTAAATTTGGACTGCCTTTTCACAGCGATTGGGTACTGGAGTGCGCCTCAAGCCAGAAGCAGGCCGCAGACGCCGTGACGGCGCTACTACGGCATAACCCGACCATCAGTGCGGTGGTATGCTATAACGAAACTATCGCCGTTGGGGCTTGGTTTGGCCTGATGAAAGCAGGGCGACAGAGTGGTGAAATTGGCGTTGACCGTTATTTTGAACAGCAGATCTCGCTAGCCGCCTTTGCCGATGTGGCAGAGAACGCTCTGGATGATTTACCGATTATTTGGGTCAGCACGCCCGCGCGTGAAATGGGATATACACTGGCTGAACGCGTACTCCAGCGAATCAGCAGTGATGAGGGGCATTCGCGCAATCTGACGTTATCCGCCAGACTGGTGACGCAAAAGTAATGCGCCAGAGGTAAAAAAGCCCGATAAATCGCTTTATCGGGCTGTAGCGGACATTACGCAGATGGAAATTACGGCTGCGGCATGGCCGGGGCATCTGGTGCGGAAAGTGTTGGCATACCAAACATGCCGACAAACTCATCCAGCGGCATTTTTTGGCCGTTGAGCGTCACCTGACCGTTTGCGTACTGCAGGCTGGAGCCGATGGTGTTGTCCTGTACCGTCGTGATGCGGAACATTTGACCCATCGCAGCAAGACCATTGACCTGCTGTTTCGCCATACCTGCCGCTTCTTCCTGCTGATACCCTTCCAGTTTGGCAATCTGGGTCATGAACTCAGTTGCCATATCCATCGGGATCGCCAGCTTCGCGTCCAGTGATTTCACCGAGCGATCCACTTCCTGGGCCAGCGTTTTTGGTTCTTCCTGGTTCGCATTCGGGTCTTTCAGGAACAGGGACAGATTAAAGCTGGTCTCACCCTTGGCATTTTTCCAGCTCAGTGGCGCAACGGTAATAACCGGCTCACCCTTCATCAGAACAGGCAGAGCACTGAAGAACGCTTCGGTCACTTTCTGCTGATACAGCTCCGGGTTTTGCACTACGTCAATCTGTGACATCAATGCTTTGGTTTGGGCACTATACTGCTGGCTGAACTGATGTAATGCTTCGCCATCAATCTGGCCTACTTTCAGCGTCAGCTTACCGCTACCCAAATCTTGACCCTGCAATTTCAGGCTGTTGATCGTGTAATCCAGCTGGCTGTTGACGGTTTTACCCTCGTTAACCAGGTCTGATTTACCGTCGATGCCCATGCCTTCCAGCACCGCCAACTCTTTGCCTTCGACGGAAATAGACAGCTTATCAAGGGACAATTTCTGATCGCCAATACGCTCACCAAAGCTGGCAACCGAGCTTGAGCCATCCGTCTTCAGATTATTAAAGGTAACTTGTACTTTTTGATCGTACTCGTTAACCGCATTGACCACGCCGCTTTGCGCTTCACCGGTCAGGGAAACCGCGTTACCGTCTTTGTCGGCGCTGAGCTGGAATTCGCCTCCGCTAAAGGCTACTTTCTCATCGCCTTTTTCGTAACTCAGCGGCTTGAGAGATATGTCAGAGCGGGTATCGCCGCTATAGCCCACGCGGGAATTGATGATGAAAGGTGACTCACCCTTGGCAATGTCAAATAACGGTTTGGTGACGTCATTATTCACCAGCGTGGTTTTCACTGCGGCCATCGCGGGTACCAGGTTGAATGACTTAAGCTGGGCTAGCGGGAAAGGGCCATGATCGACGGATTCATCCAAAATGATGCTTTGCCCTGGCTTCAGCCAGGCATTTTCCTGACCGGCAACAGGTTTTACCACCAGTTGCAGCTGGCTGCTGAACACGCCGCGCTGGTAGTTCTCATAACTCAGCTCAATGCCTGCCTCGGGCGAGAGGCGTTTGAGCTGATCGTTTGCCTGCGTCACCATCTCAGCAAGATGGGTTTCCAGTTTCTTTCCCGTGAACCATGCACCGCCCGTCCAGACGATTCCCAGTGCAACCACCACACCCGCAGCTACCAGCGTTTTTTTCATTTCGATATCCATAAAATAAATCCAGGCGTTTGAAGACGCCTGGAGGGGTGACATGTCTTTAACTCTCTACTAGCTTAGCAAGAGTTGTTAAAAATATCAGTATCTTGCTACAGCTTGTTATAAACCCGCGCTAAACGACCGGTGCCGCTGACGTTCACCGGCGACTCATTGGCGCTGATAAATGCCGATTCACCTGCTTTCAGTACCAAGCGTTGCTCGCCCTTGCTCAGCACGGCTTCGCCCTCAACGCAGAACAAAATGGCGGCGCTGTGCTGGCTGATAGTGGCTTCACGGGCAGACAGTACATGCAGGGAGAAAGCGAAATCGTCAACCGGGATTGGGAAATCCAGTTCACTCTCTGTTTTGACTGGGGTTGTCAGCAGTTGATTCGCCGGTTTAGCGACAAACTGAACGTTGGCGACCAGCTCTGGAATATCGATGTATTTCGGCGTCAGTCCGGCGCGCAGTACGTTATCGGAGTTGGCCATGACCTCGAGCGCCACACCTTGCAAGTAGGCGTGTGGGGTTTCGGCAAACAAGAACATCGCCTCGCCTGGATTCAGCTTCACCACATTGAGCAGCAGCGGAGAGAACAGGCCGCTATCATCCGGATAGACATCCGCTATCAGACGGATAGTTTGCCACGGCTCACCCTGTTGGCTGTTAAGGGCAGATTTCAGTACGGCCAACGCACGCGATTTCTCTTCGCCCTGCATATTCAACAAGCTGGCGAAAAGGTGGCTCAGGCGCTCGGCGTTGGGTTCCTGCAGGAAGTGAGCAATGGCCGGATGCGCGCCAGACACTGGCTGTAGCAGCGCCACAATCTCGGAGAACTCGCGAAACGCATTCATCGCCAGGAAAGGCGTCAGGGCAAACACCAGTTCGGGCTTGTGATTAGGATCTTTGTAATTACGCTCGGCGGCGTCCATTGGGATCCCTGCGGCGTTTTCTTTGGCAAAGCCAACCTCAGAATTGTGTTTGTTCGGGTGGACCTGAATCGAAAGAGGCTGGGCAGCGCAGAGCACTTTAAACAGGAAAGGCAGTTCACCAAAGCGTTGTGCTACGGCATCACCTAACAGTGCTGACTTATCGTGCTCGATCACGTCACGCAGGGAAACCGTCTGGCCGTCGGCGTTCTGAACCCGAGAACTGCTTTTCGGATGGGCACCCATCCACAGCTCTGCCATCGGTTGCTGGGTCGGATTTTCAATGCCATAAAGTTCCGTTAAGGCAGTTTTGCTTCCCCAGGCATAGTTCTGCACTGAGTTGATGAGTTTTTGCATTATCAAGCCCTGTTTCAATGTGGAATTATCTCTGACTATTAAACCAAGAAACCCACGGGGAAGTAACCTGCGCATGTAAAAAGTCGTACTTGTCTCAGTTTTTGTTAAAAAATTGTGTAGGATATGGTGACTCGCTTTTAATACCCTGAGCAATTCTGGTTGCACAAAGGCCGTTGCTGGCACAACCGGACCCGCGACAGGGAAGCAGGGCAATGGAACATCTGCCCAGAGAATAACCAGACCGAGCAGTAAGTGAGAGCACAATGTCAAACAAACCCTTTCATTATCAGCATCCTTTCCCCCTCAAAAAGGATGATACCGAATACTATCTGTTGACCAGCGACCATGTTTCCGTTTCCGAATTTGAAGGCCACGAAATCATTAAAGTTGATCCGCAAGCCTTAACCCTCCTTGCCCGCCAGGCATTTCATGATGCCTCATTTATGCTGCGTCCGGCGCATCAGCAGCAGGTTGCGGATATTCTTCGCGACCCGGATGCCAGCGAAAACGACAAATATGTGGCCCTGCAATTCCTGCGTAACTCCGACATCGCGGCGAAAGGCGTGTTACCGACCTGCCAGGACACCGGTACGGCGATTATTGTCGGTAAAAAAGGGCAACGTGTCTGGACCGGCGGGGGTGATGAAGCCGCTCTGGCGCGTGGGGTGTATAACACTTATATCGAAGATAACCTGCGCTATTCGCAAAACGCCGCGCTGGATATGTATAACGAGGTAAACACCGGGACCAACCTGCCTGCGCAGATAGACCTGTATACCGTGGACGGTGACGAGTACAAATTCCTCTGCATCGCCAAAGGTGGGGGATCGGCGAATAAAACCTATCTGTATCAGGAAACCAAAGCGCTGCTCACGCCGGGTAAATTGAAAAATTATCTGGTCGAGAAAATGCGTACGCTGGGAACCGCAGCCTGTCCGCCGTATCACATTGCTTTTGTGATTGGTGGAACCTCGGCAGAAGCAACGCTGAAAACCGTTAAGCTGGCGTCGGCAAAATATTATGATGAATTGCCGACTGAAGGTAATGAGCATGGTCAGGCGTTCCGCGATGTCGGGCTGGAAAAAGAGCTGTTGATTGAAGCGCAAAACCTTGGACTGGGCGCGCAGTTCGGCGGGAAATACTTTGCCCACGATATTCGCGTGATCCGCCTGCCGCGCCACGGTGCGTCATGCCCGGTTGGCATGGGCGTCTCCTGTTCAGCGGATCGTAATATTAAAGCCAAGATCAACCGCCAGGGGATCTGGATTGAGAAGCTGGAAAATAATCCCGGCAAGTACATCCCGGAAGCGTTGCGTCAGGCCGGTGAAGGCGAAGCGGTGCGCGTCGATCTTAACCGCCCGATGAAAGAGATTCTGGCACAGTTGTCGCAGTATCCTGTTTCCACGCGTCTGTCACTGAATGGCACAATCATCGTCGGACGTGATATAGCGCATGCAAAACTGAAAGAGCGTCTGGATAACGGCGAAAGTTTGCCGCAGTATGTTAAAGATCATCCAATCTATTACGCGGGTCCGGCGAAAACGCCGGAAGGTTATGCTTCGGGTTCGCTGGGCCCAACCACCGCCGGGCGCATGGATTCATACGTTGATCAACTGCAGTCTGCGGGTGGCAGCATGATCATGCTGGCAAAAGGCAACCGCAGCCAGCAGGTTACTGACGCCTGCCATAAACACGGTGGCTTCTATTTAGGTAGCATCGGCGGTCCTGCGGCAGTGCTGGCGCAAGGCAGTATCAAGAGCCTGGAATGTGTGGAATACCCGGAACTGGGGATGGAAGCCATCTGGAAAATTGAAGTGGAAGATTTCCCGGCGTTTATCCTGGTGGATGACAAAGGTAACGATTTCTTCCAACAGATTCAGACGTCGCAGTGCGCACGCTGCGTTAAGTAACGTCAGCCGCCCCTTGGGGCGGTTTTTTTTACCGCACGAACCACCAAACGAGGGTTCCATCCTCGTCAATACTCATAAGACCAATGGCAAATGGGCAATGTCGAAACATAACCTAATCAATTGTTAATATAAGGAGCAGGTCATGGTAACGGTACGCCGCGAAAATGATTCAATGGGGGCGATTGAGGTTCCGGCCGATAAACTCTGGGGCGCACAAACCCAACGATCGCTGGAGCATTTTCGTATCTCTACGGAGAAAATGCCGGTCTCGCTGATCCACGCGCTGGCGCTCACTAAACGTGCCGCCGCGAAGGTAAATCAGGACCTCGGGCTGCTGGCGGCAGAAAAAGCGAACGCCATCATGCAGGCGGCAGATGAAGTGCTGGCTGATAAACACGCTGATGAGTTTCCGCTGGCTATCTGGCAGACCGGTTCCGGTACGCAAAGCAATATGAACATGAACGAGGTGCTGGCGAACCGGGCCAGCGAACTGCTGGGCGGCGTGCGGGGGATGGAACGTAAAATACACCCCAACGATGACGTCAATAAAAGCCAAAGTTCAAATGACGTATTCCCCACGGCGATGCACGTTGCCGCACTGCTGGCTCTGCGTAAGTCACTTATTCCACAATTGAATGTTTTAATTGAAACACTGAGTAAAAAATCCCACGCCTTTGCAGATATTGTCAAAATTGGCCGTACGCATTTGCAGGACGCTACACCGTTGACGCTGGGTCAGGAAATTTCTGGCTGGGTGGCGATGCTGGAACATAACCTGAAGCACATAGAAAACAGCCTGCCGCATGTGGCCGAACTGGCTTTGGGAGGAACGGCCGTCGGCACCGGACTGAATACACATCCTGAATATGCTCGCCGGGTCGCGGATGAACTGAGAGTGATCACCTGTGCACCGTTTGTCACCGCGCCGAATAAATTCGAAGCGCTGGCCACCTGTGATGCGCTGGTACATGCCCATGGTGCACTGAAAGGTCTGGCTGCATCGTTAATGAAAATTGCCAACGATGTGCGCTGGCTGGCATCTGGTCCGCGCTGTGGTATCGGCGAGATAGCGATTCCTGAAAACGAGCCAGGCAGCTCCATCATGCCTGGTAAGGTCAACCCCACACAATGTGAAGCCTTAACTATGCTGTGCTGTCAGGTAATGGGCAACGATGTGGCTATCAACATTGGTGGAGCCTCCGGTAATTTTGAGCTTAACGTCTACCGACCGATGGTTATCCATAATTTCCTGCAATCAGTTCGTCTGCTGGCAGATGGTATGGAAAGCTTCAATGCGCACTGCGCGACCGGCATTGAGCCCAATCGCGAGCGCATTGACCAGTTGCTCAATGAATCCCTGATGCTGGTGACTGCCCTGAATACCCATATTGGGTACGATAAAGCCGCGGAGATCGCCAAAAAGGCCCACAAAGAGGGGCTGACGTTAAAAGCCTCGGCGCTGGCGCTGGGCTACCTTAGCGAAGCTGAGTTCGACAGTTGGGTGCGCCCGGAACTGATGGTTGGAAGTATGCGACCGGGACGTTAATCTGCCACATACAGGTGCAGCCGGGGAATAATCAACCTCAGCGGTTGCGCCTGCGGTTTGAAACGGTGTTGCACGTTGTCGGCATCGTAATTCAGCAACTCGCCGATGTCCGGCACACTCATACCATTATCGTTATTAATCAGTGCAATCAGCGGTGTCGGACATGCATATTGCACTTGCTTTTGCTGCCCTTTGTACCAGACGCGGGCGATGGGCTGGACTTTCACCGGTCTTTTTATCTTCAGTTTCGCCTGTTGCGGCAGGGCGGCAATGTCCTGATACTCGCGCTCCAGACGGGCCTGCCACTCTTCGCGCGTCCATGGATGTACGCTGCGCGGTGAATTCAGGCTCTTTTCCAGTTGTTCCAGTACCTCATCGCGTTTCAGGTTTTTAATAATGTGTTTATTGGCCCAACCGAATCGCAGGGTCGCAGGTTCTCTGACCACCGTCAGCGTTCGATAAGCATTGAGGGTGATGAGTCCTGGTAAATGGCGATGCACCCATTCGAAACGTGCGGCGGGTGGCAGACCTGAATCCACCGTCACAATATGCTCAAAGGTTGTTTTCAACTGGTTGATACGCTGAATTTGCGCTTCCAGCGTCGCCTGAGAAGGGCTGTCGACCTGATAGCACAACACGCCGGGTAGGCGCACGGCAGCTTTGCTGCTGCGATTCTCGGACTGCTGCTGAATAAACAGGTGGCGATAGTGGCGCAGCGCCAGACTTTGAGCTTCTTTACCTAAATGTTGTTTAACGTCGATGGCCTCCAGCGGGGCGTGCTCCGACTCTTTTGCGATTTCTGGCAAGGAGAACACACGGGCAATCAGTAGCGTGTGCTGCTGCAGATTTTCAGTGAATTGCGCCAGTTCTTGTTCCATCTGGCGAAAAGTGCTGTTCAGACGTTCAACGAGATCGTAACGAGTCATAGAGTTACCATTTTAGTTACAACATACTTTTTTATAGCACACCCAACGTTACCTGACCACCGAGCCGTAGGGGTCAGGCAGCGGAAAATTCAGGAATGTTATGCCAGAGGGGCCAGCTAAAGGTGAAACGCGCGCCGCCGAGCTCGCTTTCGTCACACATCACCGTACCGCCCATGGCCTGCGCAATCGAGTGGACGATGGCCAGCCCGAGTCCGCAGCCGCCGGTGGCCCGGTCGCGGCTGGGATCGAGACGAACAAACGGTTCAAAAACTTGCGCACGGGCGTCAGGTGGAATGCCGGGGCCATCGTCTTCGACGACCAGCATCGCTTGATTACCCTGTAGCAGCAGACTGGCGTGAACCGTAGACTGGCAGTAGCGCAGGGCGTTGTTGAGCAAATTATCCAGGACGCGCTCCATCAGGCGCATATCCAGCGCACCGTAATCACCGGAGGTTAGATGGCGCAGGCGCACCGTGCGGTCAGGATTAACGCTTTGTACATCGTCCAGATGGGTGGTGAGCCATACCGGTAGGTTTGGTTCCGTGAGGTTTAACTCATTCTGTGGCCGGTCGAGTCGTGCGTAGGTGAGTAACTCTTCGATGAGCGCTTCCAACTGGCTAATATCACGATTCAGCGCCTGGGATTCCTGTTCGCTGAGGTTATCGCTCATCTCCAGCCGGTAGCGTAAACGCACCAGCGGTGTGCGCAGCTCATGGGCGATGCCATCAATCAGCTGTTTTTTGCTGGCAATGAGCGCATTGATATTGTCCGCCATTTGGTTGAACGCCACGCCGAGCCGCTCAAAACTGGAACCGCTGTCAAAATGTAGTCGTTCACTCAGGTGTCCTTCACCAAAACGTTGCGCCGCCGCTTCCAGCCTCAACATCTCCTTCCAGTGCGGACGCATCCAGATAAGCACCGGGAAGGCCAGCGAAATGGCGATGAACGCCATCAGCGCGACGTCCAGCAAGCGCATTTGATGCAGAAAATAGAGATAGGGAACCGGGCCGACGGCAAGGACATAATGGCTGCGAGGAATACGCTGAATAAAGGTGTACTGGTCGTCGAGCGCCACAATATCGCCCTCGCGCAGACGCTGCTGGGTAGGGGCATCCAGATGGTATTTATTCAGTGGCTCCACGCGCAGATCAAACGAGAGGTTTAAATCCATCTCTTTCAGCGTCTTCCCCCACTCATGGGGGGGGATCTCGCGAAGCTCACTGCGCATCAAATACAGGGAGCTTTTCATTAAATCATCGAGCGACTGCCTGCCGGCGCGCTCTGCGGTGAATTTATATACCAAACCGACCAGCAGGGTCATCACCAGAAAGCAGACGAACAGCAACAGGTAAAACTGCACAAACAGCTTCTTCATAACAAATCACCGGACGCTCAATAAGTTAGCTAATACGCTTTTGCCACTCGGGGCTGGCGGGGGGATTGCTGTATCCACCGAGACGCAGATTCAGAAATTCAGTCTGACCATCGTCAATCGCGCTTATCCCGGCAGAGTACACGGTATGAACCCTTTATGCATTCTCATGGCCCATGAGGCCCGTAATAAATACAGCATGTCTGGAACGGGCGAGGGCAGTTGGGCCAGGTAAACAGTCTCGTCTTAACAGAGTAATTGCTGCTGGCGGCTGTCTTTGCGCAAGGTGAGTACGTGATATGAGGGGAGCATCATCTAAAATGCCCGTACTGGATACGGGCAAAAATACTGAAAGTCATGCTTCAGCAATAATCACTGAACTATAATTAACCAGGAAGTTGAACAGTCTCTACCCGTGGCGATAACACAAAAATCGCTTATAACTCCTTCGTATTGAATACCCTTTCCCTCACGGATTCTTTATTTTCACACACAGCGTATGTTGATGATTCCCATTGATAATGACATGCCATGCGATTTTTATAGCCTGGTTATCAATGGTTCAGCATTGCCATACGACCACGAATGGATTGATTAAAATGAAGAAATTATTTGGTCTTATTGCTTCACTGACCCTTCTGTCTGGCCCGGTTTTTGCGGTGTCGGCACCTGACTGCGTGAAGGTCGATAACGCTCAAATCGAAGCGCTATTTGATAAGTGGAACGCATCGTTAAAAACGGGCAACGCGAAGACGGTTTCAGAAAACTATCTCAGCGATGCGGTGTTACTGCCAACGGTATCCAATAAAGCCCGCTTAACGGATGCTGAACGCATTGATTATTTTGAGCATTTTCTGGCGAAGAAACCTACCGGAAAAATTGATACTCGCACTATTCGTCTGGGGTGCAACAAGGCGATAGATACCGGTACCTACACATTTACCTTCGCCGATAAATCTACCGTTTCAGCACGATATACGTTCACTTACGCATGGGATGGGAAAGAGTGGAAAATCTCTACCCATCACTCTTCGGCGATGCCTGAGGGGTAAAAAAAGTGCAGGGGGCGAGAATTCAGCGCTCCCTGTTTTTATCGATGATGTGATTTTATTTTATTCTGAATTCTATGGCGAAATTGACCGTAAACAGCACAAACGATCTGTTTTTGAAGCTGGCGCTTGCCTATTTCTCGAGGGCTGTATTTTTCAACCTAGCATAAAATTCTGTATAGGTGTAGGTGTCGCCCTGACCCGTCATCGTTATACTGCGGTAAAAATCTCGCTAATGTTCCACCAGCGATTCACTCAGGCTGAAGAGGGTGGCATTACTTTGGAAAGCATATGTTCAGTACCTGGTTAAGCCGCTGGAAACTCGTCCCTGATGGTGCTCCCATCGTGACTCATACATCGTATCTGCTACCCGTGACAACAATTCACGGTGGCAAGAAAGCCATTCTTAAACTCACGGATGATGACAGTGAGCGAACCGGTTGTCAGTTGATGACCTGGTGGAACGGGAAAGGGGCGGCGAGGGTGCTGGCTCATGAAAATGGGGCGATTCTGTTAGAACGTGCCACAGGGACACAATCGCTGACGGATATGTCCCGGGAAGACCAGGATGCGCGAGCCTGCCGCATCATTTGCCAAACTGCCCGTCGACTCCATGTTGCGGCAGATACCTCAACACCGGTGCTCACGCCACTTGAACATTGGTTTGGCGATCTTGAGCCGACAGCGCAACGTTTTGGTGGGATCATGCTTCGTTGCGCGCAGGCAGCCAATGTGCTTTTCTCCACTGCGCAAGATGTCGTGGTGCTGCACGGTGATTTACACCACGGTAATGTGCTTGATTTTGCAGAGTCTGGATGGCTGGCTATCGATCCGAAAGGGTTGTTGGGTGAGCGTGGGTTTGATTACGCCAATATTTTCACCAATCCCGATCTTGCCGATCCTGGTATTGGCATCGCCATTGATCCATCGCGGTTCACCCAGCGCGTCAACATCGTTTCAGAGGCTGCCGGACTTAAACGCGAGCGTCTTCTTCTGTGGATCGCGGCATGGTGTGGGCTTTCATCCGCCTGGTTTCTGCAAGACGGGGGCACTGCGGCAATAACCCTGCACGTGGCGGAGCTCGCGTTTGCTGAACTGGACTCAGGGTCTCTGCAATTTTGATCTACGACACGCGTCAGTAATTTTAAACCGTTATCATTAGACTAATAAATATTTAGATTACCAATCAGTAAATGGCGGGTTAGGTTGTGTCTTTTGTGAATAAATTAATAGGCCGAAAACAATGAACGCGTTGTTTTCAGTGTGCAAAAAACGCCCGGATATTATGCTGCTGGTGGCGATTTTGGTCGGTGCAAACATTGTGGCGTGGCTGTGGGCTTTCACGGTGTTTAGTCATCATACCTCGCTTCTGGCGCTGAGCCTGGTCGCCTGGTGTTACGGTTTGCGCCACGCAGTGGATGCCGATCATATCGCCGCCATCGACAGCGCAACCCGCAAACTGATGCAGCAAAAAAAGCGCGCATTGACCACCGGGGCATGGTTTTCTCTCGGACATTCCACCATCGTGGTACTGGCAAGTATTGGCATTGCCCTCACTACCAGCGTGTTTAAACATCATATGGCGTGGTTGCAGAATGTTGGGGGCGTGATCGGTACGGCCGTTTCTGCAGCGTTCTTGCTGATTCTGGCGACCATCAATCTGATTATCTTCTGCCAGGTATGGAAGGCATTCCGCCATTTAAAACGTACGGGCACCTATTACGGAACTGCGGAAGAAATCACGATTTCAGGGCCTCTGAGTTGGCTCTTCCGCTCGGCCTTTAGGCTGGTGGGGAAAGACTGGCATATGTATTTTGTCGGCTTTTTGTTTGGGCTGGGTTTTGATACTGCCACAGAAATTTCGCTGTTAGGCATTTCTGCTTCAGGTGCTTCCAGTGGGATGTCCATCTGGTCCATTCTGGTGTTTCCGGCATTGTTTACCTGTGGCATGGCGTTAATTGATTGCCTCGACAGTATTCTGATGGTCGAGGCCTACGGCTGGGCCTTTAATAAGCCGCAGCGGAAGCTGTATTACAATATGACCATCACCGGAACCTCGGTGATTGTGGCGGTATTTATTGGCGGGCTGGAAGCGTTAGGATTACTGTCCGATGCGTTTTCACTTCAGGGCGGAATGTGGGATACGGTAAGTAATATGCGTGACCACATGGGTAATGTTGGTTTTATGATTATTGCTGTATTTCTCGGTTGCTGGATCCTCTCCGCGCTGAATTATCGCTGGAAAAACTATGACAGGTTGATGCTCAGCTAACCTAAATAAAGCCTTCCTGTCAGCGGGAAGGCTATTATCTGGCACTGCTCTGAACGGTTATTCAGCGTTGCTGAGCGATGTGGACGGTTGCTGCGCGGACGTTTCTTTACGCAAAATTCGGTTAGCCAGCACGCCCGACATCATCGAACCGTTGACGTTTAATGCAGTCCTCGCCATATCGACAATCGGCTCAATAGCAATAAAAATCCCCACCAGCGCGACCGGAAAATTCAGCGTGGAAAGCACAATCAGTGCGGCAAACGTCCCACCACCACCGACGCCCGCCACCCCAATCGATCCCAGCGCAATCGCCGGTAGCATCGCGAGCAGAAAATGTACCGACAGCGGATCGATGCCCATTGTCGGTGCAATCATTGCCACCATAATCGCAGGGTAAATCCCGGCACAGCCATTCTGGCCCATGCTGGAACCAAATGAAGCCGCGATATTGGCAATGGTATTTTGTACGCCAAATTTTTCCTGTGCGGTAATGGCCAGTGGAATAGAGGCAGCGCTGCTGCGTGAAACAAACGCAAAGGTTAAAACCGGCCACACGGTTTTAAAATAGCGCACAGGATTGTTTCCGCTAAGCAGCAAAATTAGCGCATGCACGATAAACATCATCAGCACGGCAATGTAGCAGGCGGCAATAAAGCCTAACAAACTGGCAAATTGTTCAAACCGATAAGCGGAAAATACGCCAGCCATTAATGCCATCACGCCATAGGGGGTGAGGGCAATAACGATGCGCACCATTTTCATCACCCAAATCTGGATGGCGTTAATGCCCGCGCTTAATTTTTCACCTTCTTGCGGTGCATCTTGTTTTACTTTTAATAATGCCACCCCGGCAAGCAGAGTGAAAATCACAATACCAATAACAGAAACGCTTCTGGCCCCGGTAAGATCGAGGAAGATATTGGTGGGGATCAGCGAGGTGACTAGCTTAGGCAGTGAAACGGCGGCTGTTTTACTCACATCCTCAGCCGTCAACGTTGACTGCATATGGCCAAATGCGCTGGCATTCAGACCTAAAACGTGGGCGGTGAGCAGGCCAACAAATCCGGCGATCATCACCAGGCAGAGCATGCTCCCTACAATAGTGAGCGACATTTTGCCAATTCCGGCGCTGTTTTCGAGCTTATTAATCGCCGACAGGATAGAGATAAAGATTAGCGGAACCGCAACTAGCTTGAGTAAATTGACATAACCGTTACCGATGACGTTATACCAGTCGATAATTATTTTGCTGTTGTCGGCTGCAATAAAATGCAGGGATAAGCCAATAACGGCACCGATAAAAATGGCAATGAAAACGCTTTTGGACAGGGAGTGACTTTTTTGGTCGATTCTGAATACAGCCCATGAACAAACCAAAAATAACGCGATATACGCGAGAGTAACGAACATAATGTAGCCTCTTGCCTCATTCAGCACCTGAAATGCCGGAAAGAGAGTGTATTTTTGAAATAAAACGCTGAGCCATAGTGGCTCAGGACCGGGACGGATTATAGGGAGGGGGGCCACTGACAGCCACGCAAAAAGTGTGGTTCAGACCGAGACGAGGTCTTTATGCTTATCCTGTAGACGATTTACGTGACGGTGTAACGTTAAATGGCGAATTTGGCTGGGTTATTTGCGTGGTTCATCATCCCAGGCGTGCGGGGCAAACAAATAGCCTTTATTACGGATGGTCTTGATGCGGTACGGCTCTGTGGCGTTATCCAGCAGTTTTTTACGCAGTCTGGAAATCGCCACATCAACGCTGCGATCCATCCCGTCATAACTCACACCGCGCAGATTTTTCAGCAACGCATCGCGATCCATAATGTGTCCCGCATGGGTTGCCAGCTCCCACAGTAGTTCGAAATCGGCGGTAGATAGCGAAACGGGGTCACCAGCAAGTAGCACGGAACGATTGGTTGGATCGATAGTTAGCGTACCAAAGCGCAGTATGGTATGCGGCGTAAGGGTGGCCGCCTGAATACCTTTTGACTGCGTCGAATGTTCGTTCTGGCGTAAATGCAGGCGCAGGCGGGCCAGCAGCACCGCCGGCGGCGTCGTTTTCAGAATGTAGTCACAGGCTCCCATTTCGAGCGCCAGTATATGGTTCATATCGCTGTCGAGAGACGTCAGCAGAACAATTGGACCCTGCCAGCGCCCGCGCAAATCACGACAGATGGTCATTCCGTCTTTACCAGGCAGCATAATGTCTAACAACACCAGGTCGGGTTGAACCTGCAGGACCTTCTCTTCGGCTACATCGCCGCGCGGTTCAAGGATGACCTCGATATCGTGCCGGGCCAGGTAGGCGGCAATCAGCGAACCGACTTCAGGATCATCTTCAACAAATACGATGGTGTTCATATCATTCATTTTGATTATAAAGCGCCAACATACACCGCCCCTGTTTTTCCTTCCATTAATCTTTTCTAAACGAGAACGCTTCCGTTATGCTAGGGGCTGATGTTATTGATGTGTTAAGGCAAAGTGATGGGGTTACTTATAAAAGCGGCGCTGGGTGCGCTGGTGGTGGTGTTGATTGGCGTGCTGGCTAAAACAAAGAATTACTATATTGCCGGATTAATTCCGCTGTTCCCGACATTTGCGCTGATCGCTCACTATATTGTGGCCAGCGAGCGCGGTATTGAAGCGTTACGCACCACAATTGTCTTCAGTATGTGGTCAATTATTCCCTATTTTGTCTACCTTGTTTCACTGTGGTACTTCACCGGGTTTATGCGCCTGCCCGTCGCGCTCGGCGGGGCGGTAGTCTGCTGGGGCCTGAGCGCGTGGTTGCTGATTATTTGTTGGGTAAAACTGCACTAACGCAGGTGGCGACCGCCATCCAGGGCAAAACTACGCCCGGTGACAAAACAGCTGGTCAACAGATAATCGATTAACTCAATGACCTCTTTTTCGCCGGGCGCGGTTTTCATCAGTGACTTGTTCAGAGCCTGCTGACGATATTCGGCGTCGTCATCTTCGTTAAACAGAATAAGCGATGGAGCGATGGCGTTCACTTTGACTTCTGGTGCCAGTTTACGCGCGAATGAGCGGGTCATGTTGTCCAGTGCAGCCTTGCTGGCGGCATACGCGATATGTTTGTCGCTGCCGCGCTCGACGACGTAATCGGTAAAATGGATGATGTCGCCGGCGGCGTGGCCGTGGCCGCGCAGCAGGCCTTCCAGCGCGTGGTTGAGCAGGTAGGGCGTGTTGACATGGATCTGCATCATGCTGGACAACACGTCAGACAGCGGTTTACCGGGTTTTTCTGCAACCCAGGCGCTGGCATTGTGCACGATGGCGCGTAATCCATCCGTTCGGTTTTTTACGTCATCAGCGAAGGCCAGCACGCCGGCATCGGTCGAAAAATCGGCCTGAATGCACACCGCGCCGGCTTCTTGCAGACCATCAATCGATGGATAATGCGTACGATAGCTGATAATTACCGGCTGTTTTTGATTCAAAAAATGCCATGCAATTGCGAGGCCGATGCGACGGCCTGCGCCGGTGATAAGTATTGGCAGGGGCTTTTTACCCATCGTAATCTCCATTAACATCAAACGATGGGTATGACGTTTACCCCATCAGCATCCAGGTAGCCGGAACGGCGGCGACCAGCAGCAGGCCGATCAAAACCAATTCCTGGCGGTTCAGCACGTTATCGTGCGTGTGCGTTTTTCTGGCGTAAAGAAAGACCAATAATCCTGGCGCATACAGCACCACAGACAGCAGCAGGTGCATTGGGCCAGAAGCATATAATAACCATAAGCCATAAATGCAGGCACCGACACCAACAGCCTGATGAATCGGGCGGGTGGCGATTTTCAGCAAAAATGCGCCAACGAGAAAATAAGGCACCAGAATCATCTCGGAGGCAATCGTCAGCAGCGTATTATAGTCAGAGCCTGTGAGCCAGATCAGCACCAGACACACCTGTACGCAGATATTGGTGAGCCACAGTGAAGACGACGGTGCACCTTGCGCATTTTGACGTGCGAAAATGCGCGGGAACGCTTTGTGCGTCGATGCCAGAAACGGCACTTCGGCTGCCATAATCGTCCAGCTTAAATAGGCACCGCAGACGGAAACTATCAGACCGGCCGCAATAATAATTTCACCCCATGGCCCCATCATTTTGACCATCAGTCCGGCCATTGACGGGTTACGGATTTCAGCCAGTTCCGGGCGAGCAACCACGCCAAGGGAAAGCAGGGTAACCAACAGATAAACACCCAGCGCGGCCAATACCGCCAGCAGCGTGGCGCGACCGACATCGCGTTTATTGCGGGCACGTGCTGACACAACGACCGCGCCTTCTACCCCGATAAACACCCACAGCGTGATGAGCATGGTGTTTTTGACCTGTTCCCAGACCGGAACACCCAGCGCAATACCGGTAAAATCCAGGGTAAAGGTATCAAGCTTAAACAGCATAAAGGCCAGCACGACAAACAGACCCAGCGGCAATAATTTCGCCAGTGTCGCTACCAGGTTGATGCTGGCGGCGGTTTGTACACCGCGTAATACCAGAAAATGGACCACCCACAGCAGCACTGAGGCCCCGACGATAGACTGCCAGGTATTTCCGTCGCCAAATAGACGCAATTCAGGCGTATCGGTGAAGAAGCTGAGTGCGGAAAAAACGATCACCAGATAAGAAACGTTGGCGATAACGGCGCACAGCCAGTAACCCCATGCCGAGCAGAAACCAATCAGTTCGCCAAAACCTTCACGGGCGTAGGTAAAAATACCGCCGTCCAGATCGGGACGGATGCGCGTCAGGATGAGCATGGCAAAGGCCAGCAGGAGAATTCCCGCGCCGGTAATCGCCCAACCAATCAGTAATGCGGCTGGGCTGGCAACCGCTGCCATATTTTGTGGCAGGCTGAAAACGCCCGCGCCGAGCATTGAGCTTAAAACCAGCGCGGTCAGTGCGCTCAGACCCAATTTCTTTTCCATTTGTATCCAGTGACAAAACGAGAGTGAGAGAATAATTATTTTGGCAAACCGCATAAAAATGGAGGAAGCCACTAAGGCGCGGAATTTTACGGAGAGAAGGGAGCGCATGCAATGGGCATGGGGAGATTTGTGACTAAAAATGCGAAAGGCGGCAAAAAGCCGCCTTATATTGTTACTCGTGACCGTTATTTATACAGATCGGCACTGATGGTCACGTTGTTACCACGTTCCTGCCACTGGCGGGTAATGTGGTAGTACTTGGCACCTTTTTTCGCGGCACGTTTAGCAACCTGATAAGAAACTTCAGTCATGTTGCCGTAGTTACCGGTGAACTTGATGCTGTCAAACGGCACCATCATGGCGGCGGTTGCTTTGTTCAGTTCTTCTACTTTCGTACCATCCGGAAGCGTGACAGTGTAACGTCCACCTTTGGTTGACTGCGTTTCGAAGAAACGACCCACTTCTGCACTCGGAGATGCGGTGGTAGCTACGCCCGGGATCTCAACTTTCTTCGCGGCTTCGCCACCGGCTGCTAATGCTGCACGTCCGGCATCAGAATCAGCTGGGATGGCGTCAGGGCTTTGTACAACACGTTTTTTCGCATCGGCTTTATAGACAAATGCGGTAATACGCTGGTTGCCACCCTGGTTAGCATCGACCTGACGGACAATATAGAAAGAGTAAGCCCCTTTCTCTCTCGCCGCTTTGGTGATGGCGTCGTTGACTTCAGGCTGGCTACGGTAGAAACCCTGCACCGTGACGGTATCGTACGGTTCCAGCAACACGGCCTGATCTTTGGGTAATTCTACAACACCGTTGATGACGCGATTTTTGTTAGCTTCCGCTTTTTCTGCGTCGGCTTTATAGACGTCGGCAACAACACGCCAGTTACCGCCGCTGCCAAAATCTGAGGTATCAACAACGTAAAAGGAGGCTGCACCGTCTTTATCTGCACGGCGGGATACGGCGGCAACCGCATCACCGATAGCATTAAAACGGCCGGTCACCACAATGCGGTCATAGGGTTTCAGGGCAGCCGCTTGCTCCGGCGTCAATTCTGTCGCTGCATTTACAGAAAAAGCAGTCGCAGAAAGAAGTGCGGACGCCAGGAGAGTGTTCTTAAGCTTCATAAAAATAATCCTTCGCCTTGCGCAAACCAGGTACTGGTATTGTTATTGACTAGAAACGTGGCTGATTATTGCATTTAAATTGTGTCAGTGTCTGCGTCATTTTTCACTCATCGAGCCAGCCGTCGTAACAACATCGATAACATTTAGTGATATGTCTAAAAATTCGGCATTTCAGCGCTAAAACTGATAAATCGGTTGAATTTCATAAGTTAATTTAATGTTAATCAATTGTTCCGTGGTGGCGCTTAATCATGTTTTGCCGCTTGGCTTGAGCGATTTATCGGCCTTTGCGGGCTATTTCAAGGGCATTATCTCTGTCTGCGGGTTAATTCATCCCGGTTTTGCGAATTTCATAATAAATACTGTTTTTTGGCGCTAGATCACAGGCGTTAATTTCAGTAGGTTATACAGAGTTTGTTACTGTTTTATTTTGTTGGGGTAACACTTACCTCTTACGTAAGTGCGCGCAGGCCGCTTGCGAACATTGATAAACCATCATCAAAAATACAGATGGAAGGGAACATTATGCGAATTGGCATACCAAGAGAACGGTTAACCAATGAAACCCGCGTAGCAGCCACACCGAAGACGGTTGAGCAGCTGCTGAAGCTGGGTTTTAGCGTCGCGGTTGAAAGCGGCGCGGGTCAACTGGCAAGTTTTGACGACAAGGCGTTTGTGCAAGCGGGCGCGGAAATTGTTGACGGGGATGCGGTCTGGCAGTCAGAGATTATCCTGAAGGTCAACGCACCAGAAGAATTTGAGATTCCGTTGTTGAATCCGGGGACCACGCTGGTCAGTTTCCTCTGGCCGGCGCAAAACCCGGAGTTGCTGCAAAAACTCGCCGAGCGCAATGTCACCGTGATGGCAATGGACTCCGTACCGCGTATTTCGCGTGCGCAGTCGCTGGATGCCCTCAGTTCGATGGCCAACATCGCCGGATATCGCGCCATTGTTGAAGCGGCGCATGAGTTCGGTCGCTTCTTTACCGGACAAATTACCGCCGCGGGTAAGGTCCCGCCAGCCAAAGTGATGGTGATCGGTGCCGGGGTTGCGGGTCTTGCGGCCATTGGTGCGGCCAACAGCCTGGGGGCGATTGTTCGCGCCTTCGATACGCGCCCGGAAGTGAAAGAACAAGTGCAAAGTATGGGCGCTGAATTCCTCGAGCTGGATTTCAAAGAAGAAGCGGGCAGCGGCGATGGTTACGCCAAGGTGATGTCCGAAGCGTTTATCAAAGCGGAAATGGAACTGTTCGCCGCGCAGGCGAAAGACGTCGATATTATCGTCACCACCGCGTTGATTCCGGGTAAACCGGCCCCGAAACTGATCACCCGTGAAATGGTTGACTCCATGAAAGCGGGCAGCGTGATTGTCGATCTCGCTGCGCAAAACGGCGGTAACTGCGAATACACCGTGGCGAATCAGGTGACCACGACCGAGAACGGCGTCAAGGTTATTGGTTATACCGACCTTCCGGGCCGTTTGCCGACGCAGTCTTCCCAGCTATACGGGACCAACCTCGTTAACCTGCTGAAGCTGCTGTGCAAAGAGAAAGACGGCAATATCACCGTGGATTTCGACGATGTGGTGGTGCGCGGTGTGACGGTGGTTCGCGAAGGTGAAATCACCTGGCCTGCGCCGCCGATCCAGGTTTCCGCTCAGCCTCAGGCGGCAGCAAAAGCTGCACCTGCACCGGTTGAAGAGAAAAAACCAGTCTCACCGTGGCGTAAATACGCCCTGATGGCGTTGGTGGTTATTCTGTTTGGCTGGCTGGCCGATGTGGCGCCAAAAGAGTTCCTTGGCCACTTTACCGTGTTCGCGCTTTCCTGCGTGGTCGGTTACTACGTGGTCTGGAACGTGTCGCATGCGCTGCATACGCCGCTGATGTCTGTGACGAACGCCATCTCCGGGATCATCGTTGTGGGGGCATTATTGCAGATTGGCCAGGGTGGCTGGGTGAGTTTCCTGAGCTTTATCGCGGTACTTATTGCCAGCATTAATATTTTCGGTGGCTTCACCGTGACTCAGCGCATGCTGAAAATGTTCCGGAAAAACTAAGGGGTAGCACATGTCTGGAGGATTAGTTACAGCTGCATACATTGTTGCCGCGATCCTGTTTATTTTCAGTCTGGCGGGGCTTTCTAAGCATGAAACGTCCCAGCAGGGTAATAACTTCGGTATCGCCGGGATGGCGATTGCGCTGATTGCCACGATCTTTGGTCCGGATACCGGCAACGTCGCGTGGATTCTGGTTGCCATGATCATCGGTGGCGCGATTGGTATTCGTCTGGCGAAGAAAGTCGAAATGACCGAGATGCCGGAGCTGGTGGCGATCCTGCACAGCTTCGTTGGCCTGGCGGCGGTGCTGGTTGGTTTTAACAGCTACCTGTATCACGAAGCGGGTCTGGAACCGATTCTGGTGAATATTCACCTGACTGAAGTGTTCCTTGGCATCTTCATCGGTGCGGTGACCTTCACGGGTTCTATTGTGGCGTTTGGTAAACTGCGCGGCAAGATATCCTCTAAGCCGCTGATGCTGCCGAATCGTCACAAGCTGAACCTTGCGGCGCTGGTGGTTTCGTTCCTGCTGCTGGTGCTGTTCGTGCGTACTGAAAGCGTGGGTCTGCAGGTTCTGGCGTTGCTGGTGATGACCATTATCGCGCTGGCGTTTGGCTGGCATCTGGTGGCGTCTATCGGCGGGGCAGATATGCCGGTTGTGGTATCGATGCTGAACTCCTATTCAGGATGGGCGGCAGCGGCGGCGGGCTTTATGTTGAGCAACGATCTGCTGATCGTTACCGGTGCGCTGGTGGGTTCTTCGGGTGCGATCCTGTCTTACATTATGTGTAAGGCGATGAACCGCTCCTTCATCAGCGTCATTGCCGGTGGTTTTGGTACCGACGGTTCTTCTACTGGTGACGATCAGGAAGCGGGTGAACATCGCGAGATTTCCGCGGAAGAAACGGCAGAAATGCTGAAGGATTCGCACTCGGTGATTATCACTCCAGGCTATGGCATGGCGGTGGCGCAGGCACAGTATCCGGTGGCCGAAATCACCGAGAAACTGCGTGCACGCGGCATCAAGGTGCGTTTCGGTATCCACCCGGTTGCCGGGCGTCTGCCGGGGCATATGAACGTGCTGCTGGCGGAAGCGAAGGTGCCTTACGATATCGTGCTGGAAATGGATGAAATCAACGATGATTTCGCCGATACCGACACTGTACTGGTCATCGGCGCGAACGATACCGTTAACCCGGCGGCGCTGGACGATCCGAAAAGCCCAATCGCCGGTATGCCGGTTCTGGAAGTGTGGAAGGCGCAGAACGTCATTGTGTTTAAACGTTCAATGAATACCGGTTATGCCGGCGTGCAGAACCCACTGTTCTTTAAAGATAACACCCATATGCTGTTTGGCGATGCCAAAGCCAGCGTGGATGCAATACTGAAAGCGCTGTAATTATTACTAACATGTCATACGGCCTCCTCGGAGGCCGTTTTTTTATAACACATTCCGCTTATTAGCGAGAGAGGCGGCTTCAGGCTTTATTGAGATCGCCCAGCAAAACGGCAATGCTTTGGCCGCCTTCAGTTTGCTCAAGTGCAATTTTAACGATGATGGTGAGTGGGACAGAAAGCAGCATGCCAACCGGTCCCAGTAACCAGCCCCAGAATATCAACGACAGAAAAACCACCAGCGTCGATAGCCCCAGTCCGCGTCCCATGATGCGCGGTTCGAGAATGTTACCGAATATCAGGTTAATCGCCAGATAGCCCGCCAGCACCACCAGGGCATCGTAAAATCCGCTAAACACCAGTACCTGAGCAATAGGGGGGATCGCCGCCAGCACGGATCCGATATTGGGGATGTAGTTCAGCGCGAAAGCCAGCAGTCCCCAGACAAATGCGAAGCGGACATCCAGTGCGGCCAGCATGCCCCAGGCGACCAGGCCGGTGACAATACTGATGGCCGTTTTGAGGACCAGGTAGTGTGACACGCTGTCGATTGCGCGTTGAATAGCCGCCATTCCCTCAACGGGTCTGCTCATCATTTGTTTGAGTTTGCTGGGTAACTGTGGCACTTCCAGTAGCATAAACACGACGGTCAGTAGCAGTAAAAAGATAGATGACATGGCATTGGACAATTGCGTCAGCAAATTGGTCACCAGCGTCATCGCCGCATTAGGGTCGATATACTTCACGAGTTCGTCGACGGAAACGCCAATTCCCGCGCGCTGCAGCCACGGTTCGATATTTTTCAGCGGGATAACCAGTGAAGAACGGTATTGCGGTAGCGTTCTCGCTAATTCATTTAAGGATGTCCCTAAATATGCTAAAAGCAGCACCATTAGCATCACAATAATAACCACCAGCAATGACACGGCTAATACTCGCGGAATGCGAAGTTTGACCATCCGCTGGACCACGGGATTAAGTACCACGGCAATAAATAACGCCAGAATAAAGGGGACAATGATATCGGCCGCAAAGCGGACGCCGGTCAGAATGATCACCAGCATGCCCAACATAATGACTAATTTTAGACCGCTAAGCGTGATAATGGGTTTCGCCATGTTTATTCCTGAAGAGTTATCCTGAATCAGGATAATAGTGTGATCTGCCTCGAGTCGTTATAACAAAAATCAAACGAAGCAGGTAAAGAAGTGAAAAGATTTTGAGTTCGTCTTGAACCTATGATACAAATTGCGTGTGTTTAACTACCGAGGACAATTATCATCCGCGATGACGAGAAGCAACACTGCGGATAATTGTAATATTATGGACAATACGTTCAGGATGTTTTTGCGTTTACCTACACTTCTTCGTACCTCTTCTACTTTCCTGCTTGCAGGTGAGCAACTCTGGCGCAACGCGCTTTAGTCCCTTCTTCTGCCTGAGCTGGCGTTATGCGCTGAGCTATCTGATTTTATTTTTTGGTTTGCTGCATGCGGTAAGCCCAAAGGACTTTATTCTCTAGCAGGAGAAGTATCATGTTTTACTGGATTTTATTAGGTCTGGCCATTGCGGCTGAAATTACAGGTACGCTGTCGATGAAATGGGCAAGCGTAGGTAATGGTAATGCGGGCTTTATTTTAATGCTGGTAATGATCGCCTTATCGTATATTTTTCTCAGTTTCGCCGTTAAAAAAATCGCCCTCGGCGTGGCCTACGCGTTATGGGAAGGTATCGGTATTTTATTTATTACGCTATTTAGCGTGCTGTTATTTGACGAAACCCTGTCGGCGATGAAGGTGGCCGGATTAGTCTCGCTAGTGTTCGGTATCGTGCTGATTAAATCAGGCACACGAAAGCCAGCAAAAGCGAGGGGCAAGGTGACCCATGCAGCAGTTTGAATGGGTTCACGGCGCCTGGTTGGGGATGGCCATCGTGCTGGAAATTGTCGCTAACGTCTTTTTGAAATTTTCCGATGGTTTTCGTCGTAAAGCCTATGGCGTGCTGTCATTGGTCGCCGTGCTGGCAGCCTTTAGTGCGCTGTCCCAGGCGGTAAAAGGCATCGACCTTTCCGTTGCTTATGCCCTGTGGGGGGGATTCGGGATTGCCGCCACGTTGGCCGCAGGCTGGGTGCTTTTTGGTCAGCGCCTGAATAATAAAGGCTGGATCGGCGTGGCATTGTTGCTGGCCGGTATGATCATGATTAAACTCGCCTGATAAAAATGCTGCCTGTATCTGCGGGCAGCATGTTGTTATCCCTTCGCTAACGCGTCCAGTTTATCGCGAAAACCGGTGACCGAAATCGCGCGGTTATCGGCCCGCCAGCGATCTTTCGCCGCCGGAGCGGAGCTCTGCACACCAATCAATTGCCAGCCCGCATCTGTCTTCAGCATCAATGGGGAACCGCTGTCACCCGGGAGCGTGTCGCACTGATGGGACATGACGGTGTTTTGCGCCCAGCCGGTCACCACACAATCCTGATGCGCATACAGATCGTCCAGATGGTCTTCCGGGTAGCCTGACTGAGTGACTTTGCGATCGGCGGCTTTCAGCGCAGCGGTTAATGCGGTTTTATCGCCTTCATACAAGGGAAGCGGTGTAATTCCTGATGGAGGGTAACGCAACACCACCAGACCAAAATCCCAGGGTGCCGCAGAAGGGGGCACTATCCAGCCGTCGCCATCCGCTTTTAAGCGCTTGCCAAGTGAAGGATCAACCCGTGCCTCAATGCCGTGGATTTCATAGCGCCAGACGCCTTTTTTTGACACAAAGCGCAGCGCAACGGCTTTATCCGGCTTGCCTTTAGGGGGCGTTAACAGACAGTGCCCGGCGGTCAAGGCCAGATGCGGAGAAATGAGCGTGGCCGTACACAGGTTACCGCTGGCGGTTTCCAGTTGTCCGATGGCGTCCCAGGGAGATTGAGTCGGGTCTGGGATCTGTACGCGATCGTCATGACCAAAGAAGAGCGTTTTAATGTCTTCAGCTTCAGTGGCGGGCGTTGCTGGCCGATCCGCATGCGCAATGCCAGGAGAAAGATAAATAGAACCCAGTAATACCGCAATGGTTTTATGCATATCACACTCTGGTGGGGAATTATGATTATTAAAAGCAAACCCTCAATGAATACTATAGACGGGACGGTGGGAAAGTGGGAGTAAAATCAGGTAACTACACTCAGGAAAGATAAAAGTGCGTGGCAATAAGGCCGCAAATTATCAGTGTAATAAGAATGAACTCAAAGCGGTAATGGGACACCCTTTTACCCTCCGAAACGCGGCGCTAAACCGACAAGAGCTAGCGCCGTAGGCGCTGGCGTGGGGAACGCCAGCGTTATTTCTGACGGATTATGCCGCTGGCTGAGCCGCAGGTTTAGCTGCGTCGTGTTTTACAGCTTTTTTGCTGTGCTTTTTAGCTGCCTGTGCTTTTTGCTCTGGTGCTTTTTGTTCTGCAGCAGGTTTAGCGGTGGTTTTTTTGGTGTGTTTCTTGGCAGATTGCGCTTTCTGCGGTGCCGCCTTGTGCTGTTTTTTATGATGTGTGGTTTTAGCCGGGGCTGCTTTGGTGGTGGCTGCAGCGGCCGGAGTCGTGGTAGCCGTTGTTTCAGCAGCAAATGCAGCAGAAGACAGACCCATAGCTGCGGCAACAACCAGAGCTAATACTTTTTTCATTGTCATACCCTCGATTTGGTTTTTCATTCAACCCCACTGCGGGGCCGTTGAAATAACTATATCGCTGTAATATCAAGGCTTCCGTGAGTCATTGGTTTCGGCGTGTAACCATATGTACAATGACTCACGGTAAGCAATTACAGATAACGGGCTTCCAGATGTGCGCGGAAATAGCGGCTACTGAGTGGTTCACCGGTGGCCTGCGTAATCAGCTGTTCGGTGGTAAAGCGGCTACCGTGCTGCCAGATGTTCTGGCGTAACCAGTCAAACAGTGCGCTGAAATCACCCTGAGCAATGGCCGTTTCTAACCCCGGCAACGCGCGGTTTGCCGCACTAAACAACTGTGCTGCATACATGGCACCAAGGGTATAGGAAGGGAAGTAGCCAAAGCCACCGTCGGTCCAGTGGATATCCTGCATACACCCATTACGGTAATTGCCGATGGTTGACAGCCCCAGCCACGCCTGCATCTTCTCATTCCACAAGGCCGGAATATCATCGACTTCAATGTCGCCGTTAATCAGTGCTCGCTCGATTTCGTAGCGCAGGATCACGTGGGCGGGGTAGCTCACTTCATCGGCATCAACGCGGATAAAGCCCGGCTTCACCTGCTGGTTCCAGGCGATAAAATTGCTTTCTTCAAAGGCGGTTTGATCGCCAAAATGCCGCTTCACCGCCGGGATTAGCCGCGTCAGGAAGGCGCTGCTTCGACCCAGCTGCATTTCAAAGAACAAGCTTTGGGATTCATGAATGGCGGTCGAGCGTGCCAGAGCGATAGGTTGACCGGACCAGTTACGCGGCAGGTTCTGCTCATAGCGGGCATGGCCGGTTTCATGGATAACGCCAAACAGTGCGCTCAGCAGTTCATTTTCATCATACCGTGTGGTGATGCGCACATCTTCCGGTACGCCGCCGCAGAATGGGTGGGCGCTAATGTCCAGCCGTCCACCCGCAAAGTCGAATCCCAACTGCGCCATGGTCTCAAGGCCTAATTCGCGCTGCACCGCCGTCGGGAAAGGGCCAACCGGCGCGATTAACGATTGCCGGGACTGTTTGGCGACCACCTTGCTTAACAGATCCGGTAGCCAGCCTTTGAGGTCGGCGAATAACACGTCCAGGCGGGCGCTGGTCATGTCTGGTTCAAACACATCCAGCAGCGCATCATACGGTGAACAACCTTTGGCCTCGGCACGCAGCCTGGCCTCTTCGCGGCTGTACTTCACCACATCCTTCAGGTTCTCAGCAAAACCTTCCCAGTCATTGGCCGGGCGCTGGCTGCGCCAGGCGTGTTCGCAGCGGCTACCCGCAAGGGATTTGGCTTCAACCAGTGATTCCGGCAACAATGATGCCTGATGATGCAGACGCGACATTTCCCGCAGATTGGCCTGTTCAACATCATTCAATTCTTCTTGTTGCGCGCCGGCAATCCAGGTGGCGACCTTAGGATCGGTTAACAGTTGATGTTCCAGGACGTTCAGTTCCGCCAGCGCTTCGCCACGGGCCTGGCTGCCACCAGGAGGCATCATGGTGAACATGTCCCAACTGGCGATAGCCGAGAGGTGGGAGAAGCGAGAGAGCCGCTGGAACGTGCGGGTGAGCTGTTGGTAATTCGTACTGTTACTCATTATTTTCGTTCTCGTTCTGTTGGACCAGACCTGTGAGTCTAACGCGATTTACCGCATTTACCCATTCTTCTCCAGGGCGTGCAAACGGTGATGTAAACGGGACCCCACCAGTAGCGCAAGGATCAGCATCAACGCAATAAACCCGCCGACGCCGTTCCAGCCGTAGTTATGCCAGAAAACGCCACCCAGCGTACCCGCAATGCTCGATCCCAGGTAATAACAGAACAGATACAACGACGAGGCCTGACCTTTGGCGCGTTTAGCGCGCGGACCAATCCAGCTGCTGGCCACCGAATGTGCGGCAAAGAAACCGGCAGAAAAGAGCAGCATCCCGGCAAAAATCAGCCACAGTGAGGTGAACAGCGTCATCAACAAGCCTACGAGCATCACGCCAGTCGAGAACAACATCACCGGACCACGACCGTAGCGGGTGGTCATTGACCCAGCTTTGGGGGAACTCCAGGTACCGGTAAGGTAAGCCACGGACAGCAGGCCGACCACCGCCTGACTGAGTTCCCAGGGCGACAGCATCAGGCGGTAGCCGATGTAGTTAAACAGCGTGACAAACGACCCCATCAATAAGAATCCGACCACGAAAAGTAGCGGCAATCCGGGGTCACGCCAGTGCATGCGGAAATTAATAAACAATGACTTAGGCCGCAGTGACGTCGGTCTGAAGTGGCGCGATTCGGGTAAGATTTTCCAGAACATCAGCGCGGAGGCCAGCGCAAAACAGCCGATAGCCGCCAGCGCAATACGCCAGTTAAAAAAGTCGGTAAATACTCCGCTGATCAACCGGCCACTCATGCCGCCAATCGAGTTACCGCTGATATACAGCCCCATCGAAAAGGCGACAAAGCTAGGGTGGATCTCCTCACTGAGATAGGTCATACCTACCGCGGCGACCCCGCTTAATGACAGGCCAATCAATGCACGCATGATCAGGATACCGTGCCAGCTGGTCATCATCGTTGAAAGTAGGGTGCAGCAGGAAGCCAGCAGGAGCGCGGTGACCATTACCGGCTTGCGGCCAATGGCGTCGGAAAGCGGGCCGGTAAACAGGAGACCGATTGCCAGCATGGCGGTGGAGATAGACAGTGAAATACTGCTGCTGGCAGGCGATACGCCAAACTCATGGGACAGTACCGGCAGGATCGGTTGTACACAATACAGCAGGGCAAATGTCGCCAGCCCGGCGGAAAACAGAGCCAGCGTGACGCGCATAAAAGAGGCGGTGCCGCGTTTTATAAACGCATCTGGCGGGGAGATAATCTGTTCATCAACATCGCTTGTCGGGGCAGTATCGACAGTAGTTGTACGGCTCACATGAAATCCATTGGGTATACAGGACTAGTCTTTAGAGTATGAAAAACACAATATTCTGTCTAATATATTAATAATCTCAAATAATATTTTAAAAATATGAATATTGAACTGCGTCACCTGCGCTACTTTGTGGCGGTTGCGGAAGAACTCCATTTTGGCCGTGCGGCGGCGCGGCTGAACATTTCCCAACCTCCGTTGAGCCAACAGATCCAAATCCTCGAGCAGCAGGTGGGTGCCAGATTGCTGGCGCGAACCAACCGCAGCGTGGCGCTGACCGCCGCAGGCAGGCAGTTTCTGGCCGACAGTCGGCAGATCCTCGGGCTGGTGAATGAAGCCGCAGCAAGAGCTGAACGTCTGCATTTGGGCGAAGCGGGTGAGTTGCGTATCGGATTTACCTCCTCAGCACCGTTTATTAAGGCGGTGTCAGATACGCTGTCCTTTTTTCGCCAGGCTTACCCCGATGTGCATATGCAAACCCGTGAAATGAATACCCGCGAGCAAATTGCCCCATTAAGCGAAGGGACGCTGGATATGGGACTGTTGCGCAATACGCAACTGCCTGACACTCTGCACCGGGAGGTTATCCTGCACGAACCGCTGATGGCGATGATCCCGCGAGCGCATCCATTGGCACAAAAGCCGGTTGTTACTCTGGCGGAACTTGCCCGCGAGCCGTTTGTCTTTTTTGACCCGCACGTGGGGACCGGATTGTATGACGATATTCTTGGCCTGATGCGTCGCTACGACCTGAAGCCGACTATTACTCAGGAGGTCGGGGAGGCGATGACCATTATCGGCCTGGTGGCGGCGGGGTTGGGGGTGTCTATTCTGCCAGTCTCCTTTAAACGGGTACAGCTGTATGAAATGTGTTGGGTACCGATAGCAGAAGAGGATGCTGTATCTGAAATGTGGCTGGTGTGGCCTAAACATCGCGAGCAAAGCCATGCTGCGCAACGCTTTCGCCAGCAGCTTTTAGCGGCGGTACAACGTGCTTAAATTAGTTTAAAAACCGGTGAAAATGTGCGGTAAATCACACGGCTAAGTAAAAAGTTGACGGAAACCATTGAAGTACTTCACCATAGCCTACAGATTATTTCGGAGCGCGAAAATAAAGGGAGTAAGTGGTGGTTGCTGATAGTCAGCCTGGGCATATCGATCAAATTAAGCAGACCAATGCGGGCGCGGTTTATCGCCTGATAGATCAGCTCGGACCGGTATCGCGTATTGATCTCTCTCGCCTGGCGCAATTAGCGCCTGCCAGTATTACCAAGATTGTCCGCGAAATGCTCGAAGCACATTTGGTGCAAGAACTGGAAATCAAAGAAGCCGGGAGTCGTGGGCGTCCGGCCGTTGGCCTGGTTGTCGAGACGGAAGCCTGGCACTACTTATCTATTCGTATCAGTCGTGGCGAAATTTTTCTCGCACTGCGCGATCTCAGCAGCAAACTGGTGGTTGAAGATTGCCTTGAAATGGCGCTGGTCTCCGAGATCCCGCTGCTCGATCGCGTGATTGCGCAGGTCGATCAATTCTTCATTCGCCATCAGCAAAAGCTTGAACGCTTAACGTCCATTGCCATCACCATGCCGGGCATTATCGATACCGAGAATGGCATCGTTCATCGCATGCCGTTTTACGATGACGTTAAAGAGATGCCACTGGGTGACGCGCTGGAGAGTCATACCGGGGTACCGGTATACATTCAGCACGATATCAGCGCCTGGACCATGGCTGAAGCGCTTTTTGGTGCATCGCGCGGTGCCCGCGACGTGATTCAGGTAGTGATTGACCACAACGTGGGCGCGGGGGTGATCACCGACGGCCATTTACTGCATGCGGGCAGCAGCAGTCTGGTCGAGATTGGCCATACGCAGGTGGACCCGTATGGCAAGCGTTGTTACTGCGGGAATCATGGGTGTCTGGAAACGATAGCCAGCGTAGATAGCGTTCTTGAACTCGCACAGGTGCGTCTGAAACAGTCGATGAGCTCCTCACTGCATGGCCAACCGTTGACGGTGGATTCAATATGCCTTGCCGCCATGCAGGGTGATTTATTGGCGAAAGATATTATTAGCGGCGTCGGTACGCATGTGGGACGCATCCTGGCCATCATGGTGAATTTATTCAACCCGCAAAAGATTTTGATCGGTTCTCCGCTCAGCAAGGCCGCAGATATTCTGTTTCCGACCATTGCTGACAGTATTCGCCAACAGGCGTTGCCAGCCTACAGTAAGCACATTGTTGTTGAGAGCACGCAGTTTACCAATCAGGGAACGATGGCGGGGGCCGCACTCGTGAAGGACGCGATGTATAACGGTTCTTTGTTGATTCGTCTATTACAGGGTTAACATTTTTTAACTGTTGTACAAAAAATTGCGCTATCTCAAGCTGATTCAGGTTCTCTTACCTTAGACTTTCTCCACTGTATTATTTTCCTGGCTTATATTTTCAAAGCATAACGGTGGAGTTAGTGATGCTGAAGCGTTTCTTTATTACAGGTACAGACACTTCTGTTGGGAAGACAGTGGTTTCCCGCGCATTACTACAAGCGTTAGCGTCAGGGGGTAAATGTGTTGCGGGTTATAAACCCGTGGCTAAAGGCAGCAAAGAGACGCCGGAAGGCTTGCGGAACAAAGATGCGCTGGTGCTGCAAAGCGTTTCTTCCCTGGAATTGCCTTACGAGGCGGTCAATCCTATTGCGCTGAGCGAAGACGAAAGTAGTGTGGCGCATAGCGGCCCGATCAACTACACCCTGTTGTCCAACGGACTCGCCAGCCTGAGCGAAAAGGTTGATCACGTGGTGGTCGAAGGGACCGGCGGGTGGCGCAGTCTGATGAACGATTTGCGTCCGTTGTCGGAGTGGGTGGTTCAGGAACAGCTACCCGTGCTGATGGTAGTGGGGATTCAGGAAGGCTGCATTAATCATGCCATCCTTACGGCGCAGGCGATTGCCAGTGACGGGCTGCCGCTGATTGGTTGGGTAGCGAACCGCATTAACCCCGGATTGGCGCATTACGCTGAAATCATCGACGTGCTCGGCAAGAAATTACCTGCCCCGTTGATCGGCGAGTTGCCGTACCTGCCGCGCGCAGAGCAGCGAGAGCTGTCTCAGTATATCCGACTGTCAATGCTCGGCAGCGTGCTGTCGGTAGATAGAGTCATGGCGTAACGTTCGCGACAGCACGGAAGCCACGACGCAAGCAATCAATAAGCCGGGGAGTAGACGATACTCCCCGGTCATTTCACAGACCATCAGCGTAGACATAATCGGTGCGTGCGTTGTTGCCGCCAATAACGTCGCCATCCCGGTTAATCCCAGCAGCACCGCAATCTCATCCGTACCGGGAAGCCAGAATCCCCACAGGCGACCCAACAGCATACCAACCGACAGGCCGACAAACAGGGTCGGTGTGAACACACCGCCCGGCGCGCCAGAACCACTGCTGGCCAGTACAGCCAGTAATTTGCAGATAAAAATCCCGGAGATAACCGAAAGCAGCGGCGGGGAGAGTAAAAACGACTGCACCACGCTGTAGCCATTTCCCCAAACGGTTGGTGTGAATAACGACAGCACGCCAACGATCAATCCCCCCAGCGCCAACTGCCACGGTGGTGAAAGTTTCAGGCGTAAAAAACCGGTGTGGCTGGTGGTCATCAGCCACATAAAGAGAGGGCCGCAGATCCCTGCCGCCACGCCGGTACTGACAATCATCAGATAGTCCAGCGCGTGCAGCTCTCGCGACAAATGCACGGTATAAAGCAGCGCGTTGCTGTCACTGAGTAAATGAGTGGTGAGCAAGGCGACAACGGCGGAGACGACAACCGGTCCCAGCGATGCCAGAATTAACGTGCCAAACAGGACTTCAGCAATAAACAGGCTGCCGGCCAGTGGCGCATGGTACGCACCGGCCATGCCGGCGGCAGCACCGCAGGCAATCCATAACTTCCATTCCGTGCGTGGGGTAAAGCGTTGTGCAAAACAGGATGCTGCCAGCGCCGCCAGTAAGATCATGGCGCCTTCACGTCCGATGGCACTCCCGCTGGCGACCACCAGCAATGACGCCAACGACTTCACCAGGCTGGCGCTAACGTCAAACTGGCCGTCAGTTTGCAGTGCTTCCATATAATCCGTAGGCGCCTGCGGGCGCTGCCGGTTAAATTTCTGCCAGCCCCACAGCAGCAAGCCTGCAGCAAGGCCGCCCAGAGCCGGGGTCAGCATGCGTCGCAGTGGTGACAGACTGGACGCCGCATTAACCAGACTGCCGGTGTCATTACTCAGGAAAAGCCACTCCAGGAGCAGCATGGCGTGGCGGAACCCGGCCACTGCCAGTGCTGCCAGGATACCAATCAGCGCGGCGAACACCAGACGGCGAAGCATCGCGCGCAGGTCAGGATAGGCGTGCAAATGATGCATTAACGAAATAATGGCTTCACAGCGACGGGGATCAGCAACTGCGACTGCCAATGCGCCAGCGTGAGTCGGGCCAGTTCCCCCAGGGCCTGATAAAACGGATGATCGGCTTTCTCGATAAAAACTTCGAGGAAACGGCCTGACCAGGGTAACAGATGCCAGGCCAGCAGTTGTTCGCACGCGTTGTGATGGCCATTTTCAGCAAGCCAGGCGGTTAATAGCAGCAGAGAGCCGAAGTGATCTTCGGGTTCGTTTTGCTGCATGTCGAACTGGATACCGTTGTCGCGCATCCACTGACGCAATGCCAGCGTGGATTCACCAAACAAGACGTTTTCACGATCCAGCCAGACGGAACCCCATGGCGGAGAAGGCAGTGCGTACGGACCAACGAACAAACGCTGCCAGGCCTGTGAGAGTGATTCATCGCCTTCAATCTGAAACTGGCTAACCAGTTCGCACAGCGTATCGTCAGACAGTGGCCATTGCGCCTGCCAGCCATTGGCTCTTAGCGCACTAATGAGCGGGGCCGCTTCTGCGCTGTCTGGCGCATAGTAAAATAGTGCACCCAGCACGCGCGCTGCGGTGGAGAAGTTGTCACGTTGAGAAAAAGAGGTCATGCAAACAATCCTGAAAAGTGCGGGCTTCCCCGCACTCGTGAGTTAACCTGCAACAGCCATACCGACTGTCATATGCAGACCGTAAAACAATCCGCGGCCAATGATTTCACCGGCAAGCACGAGAATTAAGCCGAGCGCCAGACCTGTAACATGGGGTTCTTTGCGGCGGATCAGGGGACAAATCCGCGGGCCACTTAGCAACACCGTCATGAAAAAGGCCACGGTGGTGTAACCATTATACCAGGTCGGCACGGTTTCTATCTGGTAAATCTGGGTTATCGCCCAGACAAATACAACGCCGAGGATTATGCTTACCAGCAGCCAGATTTTACCCCGCGCTGCGGGCATTTTACCGAGAAAAGCCACTAGCCACTAGCCACCAGACACCACCGACGGCGAAAACAGAAAGAACATGCTGCGAACGAGACGCTGTCTTGTCGCATCGTCTTTGGCAGAGAACCACCCCAGCCCGCTCACGATCAACACGCCCCTTAAACCTTCTCAATCTCAACCAGGTTAGTGTGCTGCGGGTTACCTTTGGCTAACGGTGACGGGCGCTGGGTGGTCAGCGTGTTAACACAGGCACCATGGTCAATTTTGTCGCCAGACATATCGGCATCGTGCCAGGCACCCTGGCCCATTGCGCTAATGCCGGGGAGAATACGCGGGGTCACTTTGCGGGAATACGCACTTCGCCACGATCGTTATAAACACGCACCATATCGCCATTGGAAATACCACGCTTTTGCGCATCCAGTGGGTTAATCCAGACTTCCTGGCGACAGGACGCTTTGAGAACGTCGATGTTGCCGTAGCTTGAGTGGGTTCGAGATTTGTAGTGGAAACCAAATAGCTGTAGTGGGAAATGACTGCGTTTGGGATCGTCCCAGCCTTCAAAGGTCGATGCGTAAACAGGCAGCGGACTAATCACGTCATCTTTCTCTAGTTCCCAGGTACGGGCAATTTTTGCCAGTCGACTCGAGTAGATCTCAATTTTGCCTGACGGTGTCTTCAGTGGATTGGCATCAGGGTCTTCGCGGAACTTCTTGTAGGCGACATAGTGCCCGTTAGGATCTTTACGCTTATAGATCCCCATTTTTTTTAGCTCATCATACGAAGGCAGTGCAGGGTCTTTAGCCAGCATTTTGGCATACAGGTACTGCAGCCATTGTTCTTGCGTGCGTCCTTCGGTAAACCGTTGGTAGATGTCGTCTCCAAGACGTTTCGCGATTTCGCTCATTATCCAGTAGATGGGTTTACGCTCGAATTTTGCGGAAGTCGCGGGTTGAATAAAAATCAGGTATCCCATATTCCCTGCGTAATCGTTCGGAATAATGTCTTCTTGTTCAACGGTCATCAGGTCGGGCAGCAGAATATCGGCATATTTGGCGGAGGAGGTCATGAAATTCTCAATGACCACAATCATTTCGCATTTCGAATCATCCTGCAGGATCTCATGCGTTTTATTGATATCCGAATTTGGTCAACGTCAGACATAACCCACTCCATTATAGTTATCGCTATATATTACGTGTCACAATGAAATTAATAGCATGCTAATGGTGGGCTAAGTTTACCTATTCTGGGGTGGGGCTTATTAATGCATATCAAATTAAGCGTAACCCTCCGCGAACGGAGGGCAGGTTTATTGCGGTTCGGCGGGGTGACCGTCCTGAGATGGCGTACTATTGGCGGTGGCGTTGCCGCTGCTGGTACGCGCGTAAAGGATTTTATGCGTGTCGTTGGCACAATGTCCCACGACCAGAGAATCCGGTCGATCGGCCTGGTCGTTTGGCACGATACTTAAGGTGAAGCTGTCTTGTGCAACGCCATTATTAATAATACGCTGCTCAATATCGCTCCTGACTCTCTCGCACGATTCAGGCGCCGCCAGAACCTGTGGGGAGGCGAGGATAAGCAAACTTGCGACAATTCCTGTAGAGAATTTCATCACCAACTCCTTTCATGACAGACATTTATTAAGATTAGCATTTCTGGTGTAAATAACTGTATTTGCTAATATGATTGAGAATAATCTCTTTATGCCGGTGAAAAATGTGAAGAAACAGACCTTGTTAGGTTTTCTGTGCGTCGTGTTGATCGGCTGTGATAACGGCAAGGAGTTGGTTTCCTTCACGCCGGAAATGGCCAGTTTTTCCAATGAATTCGAGTTTGATCCGCTGCGTGGTCCGGTAAAAGATTTCAGCCAGACACTGCTGAATGAGAAAGGTGAAGTGGCCAAGCGTGTGCGTGGCACTCTCTCGCAAGAAGGCTGCTTTGATACGCTGGAATTACACGATACTGAGAGCAACAGCGGAATGGCGTTAGTGCTGGATGCTAACTATTACCTGGACGCCGAGACGCTGGAAAAAAAGATCCGTTTACAGGGGAAATGCCAGTTGGCGGAATTACCTGCTACCGGGGTGGTGTGGGACACCGACGATAACGGCTTCGTTGTTTCAGGAACGGGGAAAGAAATGCAGGTGCAGTACCGGTACGACGCGGAGGGCTATCCGCTGGGGAAAACCACCATCAGTAAAGACAATACGTTACGTGTTAATGCAAAACCGTCAGCCGATCCGCTGAAAAAACTGGATTATACGGCAGAGAGTCTATTGAACGATCGTTCGTTGGGAAACGTCACGCAAACGTGTGAATACGATGATCATGCGAATCCGCTCAACTGCCAGCTTGTCATCGTTGATGATAGCGTGAAGCCGGCAGTTGAACACCATTACACGATTAAAAACACCATTGATTACTACTAACCGCGTTACTGTGCAGTAGCCTGCAACAGGTTGGAACCGGGTGTTTTATGTTCCGCCAGATACTGATGCTGGAAGATACACATGCGGATGGTGTTACGGTACTGTCCGTTAATAAAGAACTCGTGAATCAACTCGCCTTCCACCATAAAACCAAGTTTGCGGTAGATATGAATGGCCTTTTCATTCTCTTTATCAACGATCAGATACAGCTTATATAAATTGAGTACGGTGAAACCGTAATCCATCGCCAGTTTTGCCGCGCGTGTGGCGAGACCTTTGCCCTGGAAATCTGGCGAAATAATGATCTGGAATTCGGCACGGCGGTGTACATGGTTAATTTCCACCAGTTCCACCAGACCGGCTTTTTCACCGTCGCATTCCACTACAAAGCGGCGTTCGCTTTGGTCATGAATATGCTTGTCATACAGGTCCGACAGCTCAACGAACGCTTCGTACGGTTCTTCGAACCAGTAACGCATCACGCTGGCATTGTTATCAAGCTGATGGACAAATCGTAAATCTTCACGCTCCAGCGGGCGCAGCTTAACACTGAGGGCGCTTGTCATAACGTATCCTTTCCATTTCCTTTATTGGGTACAAAAATTATGGCGCGACGGTACGGCCGGTGCGGCGGTCAAGGCAGCGCAGGGTGTTCGGTTCCCAGTAGGCATTAATGTTGGCGCTTTGCTCGCATTTATCGCGGCTGTCAAAGGCCACGTCGGCTTTATCCCACTCTTTCTCGGTGCGCGTATTTACTTTCTGGCGTAACTGACGCGTGTCGTTCCACTGTTCCTTTTCCATCGCCGCCTGTTGACGACTTTGGGCACTGTCGCCGGACTCAATGACCAGTTTGCTGGTTTCAGCAAAGGCGGAGGAGGTGTATACAACCGCCGCCAGCGTCAACATGGCCGTCAGGCACAGGCGTTTGCTCAGTGTGTTGTTCATGGTGAATTCCTTTAATGAGAAAGGCAAAAAACGATAAAACAGGGTTAAATTCTACACCATTCCTGTTCCGGGTCATACCCGCCTGGCGGATATGGATAAACTGCCCGCATTCTGTCGTATCATGTGTAAACCAAACGTCACTGAATACTGTCCATGCTTAAAACGACATTACTTTTTTTCATCACCGCGCTGTGCGAAATTATCGGCTGCTTTTTACCCTGGCTCTGGTTAAAGCGAGGCGCAACGGCCTGGTTGCTTCTTCCGGCCGGGGTGTCACTGGCCTTGTTTGTCTGGTTGTTGACGCTGCACCCGGCCGCGAGCGGGCGCGTGTACGCGGCGTATGGTGGCGTGTATGTGGTGACCGCACTGATGTGGCTGCGCATTGTCGATGGTGTAAAACTGAGCCTGTACGACTGGTCTGGCGCGTTGATCGCGCTGTGCGGAATGTTGATCATCGTGGCAGGATGGGGGCGCGCATAGCCCCTTTTTTGTGATCAGCTAGCGCTTTTACGATCATTATACTTGTATGGTAGTAGTTCAGTTGAGTAGATTTCCTGCATCAGACACAGCGATGTAAGGAATAGAGAATGAAGATTGTAGGGGCTGAAGTTTTTGTCACCTGTCCAGGGCGTAATTTCGTCACGCTGAAAATTACCACTGAGGACGGGATCACGGGGTTAGGTGATGCCACGCTGAACGGACGTGAGTTATCCGTTGCGTCCTATCTGAAGGACCATGTGTGTCCGCAACTTATTGGCCGCGACGCGCACCGCATTGAAGACATCTGGCAGTTCTTCTACAAAGGCGCGTACTGGCGTCGTGGTCCGGTCACGATGTCGGCGATATCTGCCGTTGATATGGCGCTGTGGGATATCAAAGCGAAAGCCGCGAATATGCCGCTTTATCAGCTACTGGGTGGCGCGTCCCGCGAAGGCGTGATGGTTTACTGCCACACCACCGGCCGTACCATTGACGATGTGCTGGAAGATTACGCGCGCCATCAGGAGATGGGCTTTAAAGCGATTCGCGTCCAGTGCGGCGTGCCGGGTATGAAAACCACCTACGGTATGTCAAAAGGCAAAGGCCTGGCCTATGAGCCAGCGACCAAAGGGCAGTGGCCGGAAGAGCAGTTGTGGTCGACGGAAAAGTACCTTGATTTTACCCCTCAGTTATTTGACGCCGTGCGTAACAAATTCGGCTTCAACGAACACCTGCTGCACGACATGCACCATCGCCTGACGCCGATTGAAGCCGCGCGGTTTGGCAAAAGCATTGAGCAGTATCGTTTGTTCTGGATGGAAGATCCGACGCCAGCTGAAAACCAGGAATGTTTCCGACTGATTCGCCAGCACACGGTGACGCCGATTGCGGTAGGGGAAGTCTTCAACAGTATCTGGGATTGCAAACAGTTGATCGAAGAACAGCTGATCGACTACATCCGCACCACCATTACCCATGCGGGCGGCATCACCGGCATGCGTCGCATTGCGGATTTTGCGTCGCTGTACCAGGTGCGCACCGGCTCTCACGGACCTTCTGATTTGTCACCTGTCTGCATGGCTGCTGCGCTGCACTTTGACCTGTGGGTGCCAAATTTCGGCGTACAAGAATATATGGGTTATTCCGAGCAGATGCTGGAGGTCTTCCCGCATAACTGGACGTTCGATAACGGCTATATGCACCCTGGTGACAAACCGGGTCTGGGTATTGAATTCGACGAAAAACTCGCGGCGAAATATCCGTACGATCCGGCCTATTTGCCCGTCGCGCGCCTGGAAGATGGCACTTTGTGGAACTGGTAAATTAAATTTAACGTACAAAAAAATTGATTAGCCCCATACCCTACAAAAGGTAAAAACTATGGTTAGTTCAGTCGATATTAAAAGTGATGCAGATAATAAACCAATTATTCGCCGAGTAGCTTCTGCATCAGCAATTGGTACTGCTGCCGAATATTATGATTTTTTTGCGTACGGAACAGCAGCCGTACTCTTTTTTGGTCATCTATTTTTCCCTAGTGACGACCCGTTAATTAGTACACTCGCCGCTTTTGCAACCTATGCCGTCGGCTTCCTGGCAAGGCCATTAGGTGGTATAGTATTCGGCCATATTGGCGATAAGGTTGGGCGCAAAAAAGCATTAGTTATTACCATCCTTATTGTTGGTTTAGGAACTTTTTGTATCGGGTTGCTGCCAACCTATGAAAAAATTGGTATTTGGGCTCCAACCTTGCTGATATTCATTCGCGTATTACAAGGATTTGGGGTGGGGGGGGAGCAGGCCGGTGCTGTGTTGATGACCGCTGAATATTCTGAACCCAAACACCGTGGTTTCTTCTCAAGCTGGGTTCAAATTGGTGCACCCGTTGGCTTCCTTCTGCCATTAGCACTTTTTGCCTTCTTGAATGCTACGCTCTCACCTGAGGCAATGATGGACTACGGATGGCGCATACCTTTTTTGCTGAGCTTATTATTGGTTATTGTTGGCCTCTTTATCCGCTTAAAAATAGATGAATCTCCAGTTTTTGCTCAAATTAGAGAGACTAAAGCTGAAGAATCACGCCCATTAGTCGAAGTTATTCGCGATTTTCCTGGGATTGTCGTCAAGGGCGTATGCGCAAAACTGATTGAAGCTTGCACATTTGCGATGTTTACAGTGATTGTTTTAGCTTACGGTAAGGCAAATAATCTTGATGCTAATATTTTAATGGAAACAATGATTGTTGCAGTAATCCTAGAAATTATTGCAATCCCTTTGATGGGATCGTTGTGTGACAGGATTGGGCGAAAACCTGTTTATATTATTGGCGCGCTTCTCCAGGTCGTCATGATTATTCCATTTTTCCTCGCGATAAATCAGGATAGCTTTTGGCTTACTCAATTAGTGATGATTTTGGTTCTGAGTGTCGGTCATAGCATGTGTTATGCCCCTCAGGCCTCCTATTTCCCTGAACTTTTTCCGACGCATATTCGCTGTAGCGGTATCGCCTTGATTTGGCAGATGGGATCGTTGATTGGTAGTGGCATACTTGGCTTGGTCGCAGTGAAGATTCTGCAGGTCACTGGTGGTCATTATTATGGGCTAGCAACTTACGTTATTGTCCTGGGGATTATCTCCATAATCGGTTTACTTATGATGCCAGAAACAGCACCACAGCGGCTTAAACGTGAATATCAGCAGTGGCAAAAGCACTAATACTAGCTGGCGGCGCTTGCCGCCACTCTCAGTGTGTTGGTATATAACTTCAAATGATGTCATACCAATAGTAAAAAGTTTAATGCAAATCAAAACATACAACCATACAGGCGTTACTCTGAGACAGTCCTGATTTCATTGATAAGTAGGTCATACCATGCAAAACAAACTCTTGGCAGCTAAGGCTGCACTTCCTGACTACGATCGTAGCAAACTGGTCCCACGTATTGTTCATCTGGGGTTTGGTGCGTTTCACCGTGCGCATCAGGGTGTTTACGCAGATATCCTGGCGGCCGAGCACAACAGTGACTGGGGATATTGCGAAGTTAACCTGATCGGCGGCGAGCAGCAGATTGCCGACCTGAAACAGCAGGAGAATCTGTATACCGTCGCGGAAATGTCGGCCGATGCCTGGACGGCGAGAGTGGTTGGCGTTGTCAAAAACGCGCTGCATGCGCAGGTTGATGGTCTTGAGGCTGTTCTTGCCGCCCTGTGCGAACCGCAGGTGGCTATCGTTTCTCTCACTATTACCGAGAAAGGATACTGCCACTCCCCGGCAACTGGACAACTGATGCTGGAAAACCCGCTGATCGCCGCCGATCTGCAAAATCCGCATCAGCCCAAATCTGCGCCGGGCGTCATTGTTGAAGCGCTTGCTCGCCGCAAAGCTGCCGGTCTGGCCGCATTTACCGTGATGTCCTGCGATAACATGCCTGAAAACGGTCATGTCATGCGTAACGTGGTTACTGCGTACGCGCGTGCGGTGGATGCCGGGCTGGCAGACTGGATCGAACAGCATGTGACGTTCCCGTCGACCATGGTTGACCGTATTGTTCCTGCGGTAACGCCCGATACGCTGGATAAAATTGAACAGCTTACCGGCGTGCGCGATCCGGCGGGCGTGGCGTGTGAACCGTTCCGTCAGTGGGTGATTGAAGACAACTTTGTTGCCGGTCGTCCACAATGGGAAAAAGCAGGAGCTGAGCTGGTGGCCGATGTTATCCCGTTCGAAGAGATGAAGCTGCGTATGCTTAACGGCAGCCACTCTTTCCTCGCCTATCTCGGCTATCTGGCGGGATACCAACACATTAACGACTGTATGGGGGACGACAATTATCGTGTTGCCGCCCGTGCGCTGATGTTGCAGGAGCAGGCCCCAACGCTGAAAGTGAAAGGAGTTGATTTACAGCAGTATGCCGATCGTTTGATTGAACGTTACAGCAACCCGGCACTGCGTCACCGTACCTGGCAGATAGCGATGGACGGCAGCCAAAAACTTCCGCAGCGTATGCTCGATTCCGTACGCTGGCATCTTGTGCACGGCAGCCGTTTCGACCTGCTGGCGCTGGGTGTGGCGGGTTGGATGCGCTACGTAGGTGGCGTGGATGAACAGGGCGATGCGATTGAGATTAGCGATCCGTTACTGCCGGTTATCCAGAATGCGGTGCAGAGCAGTAAAGAGGGCGTAGAACGTGTTCAGGCGCTGCTGGCAATCGATGCTATCTTTGGTCGTGAGTTGCCGCTGGTTGAGTTGTTCAGAACCCGCGTTACCGAAGCGTATCTGGCGTTACTGGCGGAAGGGGCGAAGGTGACGGTGGCGAAGTATGCCGCGAAATTGAAGTAACGACGTAAAACGTTGATGTCGCCATCCGGCTTATACTCCAGCCAGATGGCGCGTTATTTGCTGGCACTCACACCAATCAGTTCATACCCAGACGAATCAATTCCAGAGGGGCGTATTTACCTTCACAACCCTCGATTTCCACTGTTTTCCCGCGGCGAATTTGCTCTGCGGTCAGGCCATCGGAATCAATAGCCTTGATGCGGCCAGTAATGCCAGTGTCACTGATCATGACGCGGCTGCCGGTGGTGATTGCGTTACGGTTACGATCGTATGTTTTCATGGTGGTTTCTCCTCTCCAACTTACCGTCAAAGCCCGTGGGCTTTTAGACCCACGTAACGGGCGCAATATAAATACGCTTCTCGTTAAAGAATTTTTTTGTTTTCGATCAAAATCACAGCTTTTTTTTGGCGGTTCAGAGGGGGAGATAAAGGGATGCATAAACTCACCCCGGAACGAGGTGAGGGAGTGATTAATCTTCGCTAAACCAGTCGCTATTTTCCTGACGAATCAGCTGAACAGATTCACCGATTTCCTGCAGGTGCAGCATCATCGCGCGCTCAACGGCATCGCTGTCATGCTTCTCCAGCGCGGCAAAAATGTCGTGATGCTGACGCAGGAGCATTTCCGGCGGGGAGACGTGATCGAGGCTCATATAGCGAACGCGATCGATGGTTGCCTTGATGTTTTCCACGGTGTCCCAGGCGAGCTGACAATCCGCTATTAACGCCAGCTTCTGATGAAACTCATCGTCCAGCAGGAAAAAATCGTTAAGCTGTTTACGATCAATAGCGATGCGCTGCTGATGCAGATTCTGTTCAAGCTGATAACACTGGTTGTCAGTGATCATCGACGCGGCGCGACGGGCAACCGCGCATTCAATTGCCTGGCGAACAAAACACCCATTTTGCATCTGCGACAGCGAAATCTTGTTCACGTAACTGCCACGCTGAGGACGGATCTGAATCAGGCCGTTCTCAGCCAGTTTGATGAATGCTTCGCGTACTGGCTGGCGTGATACATTAAAGCGGACGGAAACCTCTTTCTCCGAAAGCGGCGTACCGGGCGCAATCAGACACTGCACGATGTCGCGACGAAGAATACGATAAATCTGCTGATTTACCGGCTGTGTAGGGTTGAGTTGCGTTTCTACGGTCATTCATTCTTACTTTTTAGAGAGTTAACCCGAATACTTTATCACTTATTCGGTGGTATCTATACCCGGCATAAGGCCGGGTATAAAAATTAACCCCGGTGGACGCTCAAGCCTGCAAAAGACTGTGCAACAGGCATCATTTCAAGGGTGTTAATGTTGACATGCGCAGGTAATGACGCCACCCACCACACGGCTTCAGTGACATCTTCCGGCGTCAGCGCGGTGGTGTTTTCGTAGGCTTTGACGGCTTTATCATCGTCGCCTTTGAAACGTACGTTAGAGAACTCCGTACCGCCAACCAGGCCCGGTTCAATATCGGTCACGCGCACGGCAGTGCCATGCAGGTCGGTACGTAAGTTCAGGCTAAACTGGCGAACAAACGCTTTTGTTGCGCCATACACGTTACCTCCGGCATAGGGCCAGCTACCGGCGGTTGAACCGATATTGATAATATGACCACGATTACGTTCGACCATACCCGGCAGTACGGCACGGGTCATATAAATCAACCCTTTGTTGTTGGTGTCGATCATGGTTTCCCAGTCGTCAACGTTAGCCTTATGGGCCGGTTCAAGACCCAGCGCCAGACCGGCGTTGTTGACCAGAATATCTATGTTGCGCCATTCGGCTGGTAGGGCGGCCAGCATCTCTTCAATTGCGGCACGGTTACGTACGTCAAGTTGTGCGGTATACAGGTTATCGCCCAGCTCGTCTTTCAGCTCTTGCAGACGCTCATGGCGGCGTCCGGTGGCAATAACTTTATGCCCATTCTCAATAAAACGACGCGTAATGCACTCACCAAAACCTGCGGTTGCTCCGGTTACTAAAACGATCATCTCACTGTTCCTCAACGCTTTTTATGTGCTATTACCATACCACGTCAATAAATCGTTTTCAGGAGTGAAAGATGTCGTTAACGAATCCTTTTTTACGTCAAAGCACTTTGCCTTATCAGGCTCCGCCATTTGATCACATAGACGTGCATCATTACCGTCCCGCGTTTGACGAAGGTGTTCGGCAAAAGCGTGCCGAAATCGACGCCATTGTGCAAAATTCACAGCCCGCAAATTTTGCTAATACGCTGCTGGCACTTGAGCAGAGCGGGGCACTGTTAACGCGCGTCACCAGCGTGTTCTTTGCCATGACGGCAGCGCATACCAACGATGAATTACAGCGTCTTGATGAAGCGTTTTCCGCTGAGCTGGCGGCGCTGGCGAATGATATTTATCTTAACGCGGCACTTTTTGTGCGCGTAGAGGCCGTCTGGCGACAGCGTGCCGTGTTGGGACTGGATGCAGAGTCCTTACGGTTGTTGGAGATCGTCTATCAGCGTTTTGTACTGGCTGGTGCCCAATTGAATGAAGAAGACAAAGCGCGTCTCAAATTGCTGAACACCGAATCAGCCACGCTGACAAGCCAGTTCAATCAGCGCCTGCTGGCGGCGAATAAATCAGGCGCCCTGGTGGTGGATAATGTCCATCAACTGGATGGCTTAAGCCCGGAAGAGAAAACTATGGCGGCTGCAATTGCCAGGGAGAAAGGGCTTCAGGACCATTGGGTTATCCCGCTGTTGAACACCACGCAGCAGCCTGCGCTTGCCGCGTTACATGACAGGCAGACCCGTGAGACGCTGTTTACCCGTGCATGGACGCGGGCTGAAAATAATGATGCCAACGATACGCGCGCCATCGTTCAGCGGCTGGCGGAAATCCGAATGCAGCAGGCGAAGTTACTTGGTTTTGCTCATTATGCAGCGTGGAAAGTTGCCGACCAAATGGCAAAAACGTCGGAAGCAGCGCTCACTTTTATGCGCGCTATCGTTCCGGCTGCGCGTCGGAGAGTCCATGATGAACTGGCTGAAATCCAAAATGCCATAGATAAAGAGCTGGGCGATTTTAGCGTGCAGGCCTGGGACTGGGCCTATTATGCCGAACAGGTTCGCCGTGAAAAATATGCTCTTGATGAGGCACAGCTGAAACCCTATTTTGCGTTAGATACGGTGCTGAACGATGGTGTGTTCTGGACGGCAAACCAGCTCTATGGCATTACATTTATCGAGCGTTTCGACATCCCTGTATATCACCCGGATGTACGGGTATGGGAAATTTTTGACCACGACGGCACGGGGCTGGCGTTGTTCTACGGTGATTTCTTTGCCCGGGAATCAAAAAGTGGTGGCGCATGGATGGGGAATTTTGTTGAGCAATCGATGCTTAACGAAACCAGACCGGTGATTTACAACGTCTGTAACTACCAAAAACCTGCCCAGGATCAGCCCCCCTTGCTGCTGTGGGATGATGTCATTACGCTGTTCCATGAGTTTGGACACACGCTGCACGGCCTGTTTGCCAGTCAACGTTATGCCACACTCTCAGGAACCAATACCCCGCGGGATTTCGTTGAATTTCCTTCGCAAATTAATGAACACTGGGCGAGTCATCCACAGGTCTTTGCCCGCTACGCGCGCCATGTTGAAACCGGGGAAAGAATGCCAGAATCGCTGCAGGATAAGATGCAGCGGGCCAGCTTGTTTAACAAGGGCTACGATATGACCGAGTTGCTCAGTGCCGCATTACTGGATATGCACTGGCACACGTTGGAAAACCGCGAGAGGATATTGTCAGTATCGGAGTTTGAGCAGTGTGCGCTGACTGCGGAAGGGCTGAATATTTCTGCTGTACCGCCGCGTTATCGCAGCACTTATTTTGCTCATATTTTTGGTGGTGGCTATGCCGCGGGATATTACGCCTATTTATGGACGCAAATGTTGGCCGACGATGGCTATCAGTGGTTTGTCGAAAACGGTGGATTAACCCGTGAAAACGGCCAGTATTTTCGTGAGGCAATCCTCTCTCGCGGTAATAGTGCAGATTTGCATGGTCTGTATCCCGCATGGCGTGGGCGTGAACCAGGAATTAATGCAATGCTGCGCAACCGGGGATTAGAACAGTAACCGGGATAATACGGTCAGCTTACAATCTGACCGTATTATCGGTGGCCGAGACTGCGGCATATTAATTACTATTAATAAATTTACATAAATTTTCTTTATAGCCGCTAAACTATTGTCTATCAGCAATACTCACACAGGGAAAGGATTCGTGATGATGAGAAAAACGGCAGAAATAGATTCAATCTTGATGGAGTTGAATCACTCGATTGATGCGCACTATAAATGGCTAGTCAAAATGTTTCACTGCGTGGTGTCATCTGATGTCACTCAGGCGGATATTTCAGGTAAGAATTCGCACTGTGCCTGTCAATTCGGACAGTGGCTTACCCCGCGTCTGGTCAAGGATGACGCAGATTATAGTTATTTGAGTAAGATAAATGCAGCCCATGAAAAAATGCATTTATTAGGTAAGGACTTGCTATCGGTAATAGTAGAAGAACGCAGTCAGTCATGGCATTTCGATAGTTTTCAGGATGCGCTTCTGGCTTTTACGTCGGCGGTGATGGATTATAAAATACATTTACTGACTATCCGCAGTAATATCGATGTATTAACCGGTTTACCTGGACGAAGAATGCTGGATGAGTCTTTTGACCAGCAGTTACTTGACGCGCAACCGCTTAATTTATATTTATTATTGCTGAATATCGACCGTTTTAAATACGTCAATGATACCTACGGCCATCTGGTTGGTGACGTCGTACTGCGCAGTCTGGCATCAAATTTATTGTCATGGACTCGTTATGATGAGATCGCGTATCGCTACGGTGGCGAAGAGTTCATCATTCTGATCAGAACAAAAACGGATGAGCAGGCATGTCTCGCCGGGTTGCGCCTGTGTCATCTTATTGAGCAAAAAAAGATCCCTTACCCGCAGGGGGAGTTAGGCATTACGGTAACGGCTGGTCTCACCAGGGTACATCAGGGGGAAACACTGGATACGGCGCTCGGGCGTGCTGACCGAGCTATGTATGCAGGGAAACAGACCGGCAGAAACCGCTGTATGTTTATGGATAAACACGAGCAGGTCACGCGGGTTGGCGCCAACGATCGAATAACGACACAGGTGTGAACGTGAGTTTTGTTGATGTGATTCCATTTCGTTTAACGTTCATTGGGGTTGCGGATGATATGTTGGCTCACTATTCGTTATCTGTGCAGGGAATTGCCTGATAGCGTATAAAGCAAAACACAAATCTATCCATGCAAGCATTTACCGCTGGTCTATCCGGCGGTTTTTTTTGCCTGTCGTTCAGGCCTTCTTTGTGTTTGGACGCTGTGGGAACATGCAAAAAAATGGCCCCTTGCGCAGTGATACAGCAAGGGGCCGGTTCGGTTCAGGACTATCGTCGTTCATCAATCATCCCATCTGTGGCTAAAGTAGGCGGCCAGAAAACCAGAAAATAAAATAATTCCCAGAACGGCCATAAAAACATTCATATTACCCAGCATTGTCTATGCTCCTTTATTTGTGAGTTTCCTCTCTTACCTTAATTTCACCTCGTTAAGGACTATACTAGCAATTTAATCTTAAACAAAGATTGAACCAGGTGAATTATTTCGTCTGAATAGTAAAGTTATCGCGTTATTGGCAGAGAAAAATAAATAAGGATGTCAAAATATGCGGAGCAGGGAAAATATGTCGAGGTTTTCTGAAAAAGCGACAGGGCAGCACCTGCTCTGTCGCCAGAGAAATTAACAAACTACAGGCTGGCCCCAGGGTTTAGCTCGCATGCCTTTTAACATCAGCGTCCAGGCCAGAATGATGGCAATCATCAGCACCACAAACAGCGACCATGACGGCAGGGTCGTCAGAATAACGCCGCTGACTAACGGGTTAAATGCCGCGCCAAGCCAGCCCAGCGACTGGGCGGAGAAATAGCTCGCTTTCATCCCCACGGGGGCAATGTTGTCGATAAGCATATATTCGCCCGGTGCGTAAATGATTTCGCCGATGGTAAAAAACGCCGCGGAAATGCCCCACATCAGCAGACTGTTGCCGGAAAAAATAAAACCCACTAAACCCAGCACAAAGAATAATGTTCCGCCGGCCATTAACGGGCGGATGTTGGCGCTGGAAAGACGGCGCCCGACGGCATATTGCAATGTAACCACCATTGCCGCGTTGACGGGCAGGACCACGGCCACCACTTTTTCTGCGAAATCACCGTCAGCAACCACCATCACGTACTGAGAAATACAGGACGCAAATGCGCCGCCCACAAACGAGGCCAAAAACGCTGACAGGGTAAACCAGCATAACGCTTTATCGCGCAACAGTACCGAGGGGGACCAGACGGATGCGTTCAGTCCCTCGGATGGCACTTCTGAACGTTTCACCCACGTCTGGATAAATACCAACGGGAAGGCCGAGCAAAGCGCTGCCAGCCAGAACGGCAGGTTGATACTTTGCATCACCAGCAGCGTGCCGAGCGGCGGACCCACGGTCCAGCCAATGTTGAGTACTGTATAGTTAAGTGAGAAAATTTTGGTCTTGCTGGTGGCGGAGAGATTATCGGCAAACCAGGCTTTCAGCACGGTGGCAAAGACGGAGTAGGCGCAGTTGATCAGGGCAAAAAGCAACACCACTACGATAACATTATGCACCAGAGGGATCGCGATAAAGCCAGACGCAAAACCGGTAATCGCCAGCAGCATATAGCGTTTTTTATCGAACTTATCGGCCAGAATACCGAAGCCCAGGCTGAAGATAACGCCAATAGTCAGGGCGACCGTCATGGCGTAACCAATCAGATCGACGCTCAGGCCGTACTGTCGGTTGAGATAGATGGTCATAAACGGGAGCGTGGCACCCCGCCCAATCGTCAGTAATAGTGAGGAGGCGAGTAACGCGAGGGTGGATCTTCTCAGAGTGGTATTCATTTTCTTGCCCGACAATGCATGTTGTTATGTTTTTATTCAATTTCAAACAGGAATAGCACGGCAAAAGTGTGATGTACACTCAAAAAGTTGTCTGAAAATGCCCAGTTATACCTACCTGTATTAATGATCTGTTACCCGGCAACGATTTCCGCTACTTTAACTTGTTTACAAAAATTTAATGATTTCAGGGGCGGGTGAATGTCACGTAAAGACGGGTTGTTAGCACTACTGGTCGTGGTGGTATGGGGGCTAAATTTTGTCGTCATCAAAGTGGGTCTGCACAATATGCCGCCGCTGATGCTGGCAGGGCTACGTTTCCTACTGGTGGCATTTCCGGCTATTTTCTTTGTTGCCCGCCCGAAAATCCCTCTCTCATTGCTGCTCGGTTATGGCCTGACCATCAGCTTTGGCCAGTTCGCGTTTCTGTTCAGCGCCATAAAATTTGGCATGCCCGCTGGACTGGCGTCACTGGTATTGCAGGCGCAGGCATTTTTCACCATTGTGTTGGGCGCATTCGCTTTTGGTGAGCGTTTACAGGGCAAGCAACGGGTCGGCATCGCGCTGGCGGTGTTTGGTGTGCTGGTGTTGATCGAAGCCAGCCTGAATGGACAGCACGTGACAATGCTCGGTTTTATGCTGACGCTGGCGGCAGCGCTGAGTTGGGCCTGCGGCAATATCTTCAACAAGAAAATTATGCAACATGAATCCCGCCCGCCAGTGATGTCGCTGGTGGTGTGGAGTGCCTTGATCCCTATTTTACCGTTCTTTCTGGCATCTCTCGTCCTTGATGGCCCAGGGCTCATCGTACACAGCCTTATTGCTATTGATATGACGACTATTCTCTCACTGGTCTATCTGGCATTTGTGGCGACGATTGTGGGATACGGCATATGGGGTGCGTTGCTGGGACGCTATGAGACCTGGCGCGTGGCCCCGCTGTCTTTACTCGTGCCGGTGGTTGGGCTGGCGAGTGCGGCAGTGTTACTGGATGAAACGCTAAGTGGGCTGCAACTTATCGGCGCGCTGTTGATTATGGCGGGGCTGTACATCAACGTGTTTGGTTTTCGTTTGCGCAGGACTGCGCAGGCGAGGGGATAACAGTAGCCCCGCCGTGGCGGGGCATCATGACTTATAAACTGCGCATGTTGTAATAAGGCACACCCAGTTCGTCGGACTTGTCGCTACCGGCGCCCATATGATTAAAATCAAACGGGGACTGCTCCTGCGTAGGAGGCATAATTATCGCGTCGCGATTATTGGGTGTTATGGGCTGCGCGGTTTGTTCCGCCATGCTCTGGCCCGAAACAACAAGCAGCAGGGCCAGCATTGCAGATGACAGAAGTTTCATGATTTCCTCGGTTACGTCTTTATCAGGCGATTAGCAGTTACATTGATTCAGCGGATGCAAATACCGGGATTCGCCGTGCATATTTGTCATACGGTACTTATGGGGTGGCACATCAAAATAGTTTTTGAAGGTCCGGGTCAGCGTTTGCTGAGACTCAAAGCCATAACGCTCCGCCAGGTAGAGGATCGGTTCGTTACTTTCTTTTAATTTTTGCGCTATTTCAGTCATTTTGCGGCTGCGGATGTATTGACCTAATGAATGGCCGGTTTCTTTTTTAAACATCCGTTGCAGGTGCCATTTGGAGTAACCTGAACGCTCTGACACCTTTTCCAGTGACAGCGGTGATTCAAGGTTATTCTCGATCCAGTCCAAAATGCTATGAATAGTGATTGTGTCAGTATTGCGTCTGGACATCGTCATACCTCTTTCTGTTTACGGCAGGATTTTCTTAAGCAAATGCTCAAGTGTTGCCACTTCGTCCGCCGTTAAGTTTTTTGTTAGTTCCTGGTGCAGGTCTTGCCCGACTAATTGATGGCACTGCTCACAAATTGTCGCGCCATGCTCGGTGAGTTTCACCAGCACGCCGCGTTTGTCATGTGGATTAGGAAGTCTTTCAATCCAGCCTTTACAGGCCAGTCTGTCGAGCATACGCGTCAGCGCACCAAGATCGACAGACAGCACTTTTTTCAATTCAACAGGGGTGATGCACACCGCGCAGCGGATGGAGCAAAGCACCTTAAACTGCGATGCCGTGATATCCAGCGGTGACAGGTAGTCGTTTAGCAAACGATCTTTTTTCTGATTAACCATATAGATCAAACGGCCCAGTGGGATGATTTCGTTGAACAGATCACTGGTGTTTTTCACAATGGTTGCCCTGGCAAGTAGTTAGTCACGGCTGATATTATTGCTTAGGCAAATATAAGTCAAATGAATGGGTTGGCAAATGCCACGTTTTGCTAAAACGTCAGCACCTGGCTAACCGTACGTTCGTTTCAATATTTTGATTTCACAGGCTTATGCGTAGAGGAGAAAAATGAATCCTTACATCGCGAAAATGGCTTAAACAGGTGTTTTCACCGTATACTTGCCGTTGACGATTAACGCACAGGAAAGATGAATTATGATGGATTTGTTTAAGGCCATAGGTCTGGGACTGGTAGTCCTGTTACCGTTGGCGAACCCGTTAACCACCGTGGCGTTGTTCCTCGGCCTTGCCGGCAATATGAACAGCGCAGAGCGTAACCGTCAGTCATTAATGGCGTCTGTCTACGTGTTTGCCATCATGATGGTGGCGTACTATGCCGGGCAGGTGGTGATGAATACCTTCGGGATTTCGATTCCCGGATTGCGTATTGCTGGTGGGTTAATCGTTGCGTTTATCGGCTTTCGGATGCTGTTCCCGCAGCAGAAGGCGCACGACTCTCCGGAAGCGAGAAGTAAGTCAGAAGAACTTGTAGACGAACCGACGGCTAATATTGCCTTCGTGCCGCTGGCAATGCCCAGTACTGCCGGTCCGGGTACCATTGCGATGATCATCAGTTCGGCCTCGACCGTACGTCAAGGCTCTGAGTTTCCGGACTGGGTTATTATGGTCGCTCCACCGATTATTTTTGCGGTGATCGGGGTTATTCTGTGGGGCTGCCTGCGCAGTTCAGGCGGAATTATGCGTCTGGTCGGCAAAGGGGGCATTGAAGCGATTTCCCGTCTGATGGGCTTTTTGCTGGTGTGTATGGGCGTGCAATTTATTATTAATGGCGTACTGGAAATTATCAAAACCTACGCTTAAAAAAAGGGTCCGGTATAGTCTACCGGACCCTTTTTTTATGGCTAGTTAGGCTGTTCTTCCAGCGCGACCGGCCACTTGCGAAAGATAATCACGGACCATATCAGCGCAGCCAGTGCGGGTATCGCACCGATGTAACCGATTGTGGACATCGACCAGTGCAAACTGACCTGATTTCCCACCAGTGCGCCCGCGCCGATACCCAGATTAAAGATCCCGGAAAACAGCGCCATGGCAACGTCGGTGGCATCGGGTGCCAGCGCAAGCACTTTCACCTGCATCCCCAGACCTATCACCATAATGGCCACACCCCAGAAAATACTCAGTATGGCGAGGTGCATCTCGCTGTCAGCGGCTGGTAATAGCAGCACCAGGCACACCGTCAGTAACGCAATAGCCGCACTTATCAGCCCGGATGCATGCTGATTACCCAGCTTGCCAAAGATGAGGCTGCCGATAATGCCCGCCGCACCCAGAACCAGTAACAACACGGTCGCAAAATTGGCACTCAGTCCGGCAACGGTCTGAACAAAGGGTTCTATATAGCTGTAAGCCGTGTAGTGCGCGGTCACCACAATCACTGTTAGCAAATAAATGCTCATCAGCGCCGGGCGGCGAAACAGCAGCGGCAGGCTTTTTAGCGAGCCGGAATGCTCACTGGGTAGTTTTGGCAGCAGTTTAATCAGACAGAGCAAGGTGACTAATGCGGCGACGCCGATAGCGAAGAAGGTTGTGCGCCAGCCAAAATACTGGCCGACGATACGGCCAATAGGCAGACCCAGCACCATCGCCAGCGCGGTCCCGGTAGCAATCAGGCTCAACGCCTGCGCACGTTTGCCGGCGGGTGCCATGCGAATCGCTAATGACGCGGTAATCGACCAGAAAATGGCGTGTGCGAAGGCAATACCAATACGGCTAATGACCAGCACGGTAAAGTTCCATGCCAGGAAAGAGAGCACATGACTGGCGATAAACAGCGCGAAAAGGCAAATCAGAAGTTTGCGTCGCTCTACCTGACTGGTAAGCAGCATAAACGGCAGTGACATCAGGGCAACGACCCAGGCATAGATGGTCAGCATGATCCCGACCTGCGCTGTTTGCATATTAAAGCTTTGCGCGATGTCGGAGAGCAAACCGACGGGAACAAACTCCGTGGTATTGAAAATAAAAGCGGCAATAGCCAGCGTAACGACCCGTAGCCACGCGACCTTGCGGGAAACAGTGTGTGTTGTCATATCAAATAAATTGGATTAGCTGCGAAAAGATGAGGTCACGATCTTAAAACGGTTACTGGTGAAAACACAATCATTTCGTGATTCAAATCACATTTTTACGCCTGATGCCTGGAAAGGAGGGCCGGGTGAGCTTGCGTCACCCGGCGTCAGCTAATCTGCATTCTGCGCCAGTTGGGGGTTCAACACCTCAATAAATGCTTCCAGCTGTCGCGTCATCGCTCCCCGACGCCAGACCAGCCATGTATTGAGCCAACGCCAGTTTTCACTCAACGGCCAGGCGTTAACTTGATGGTGTCCCGGCATACTTTCCAGCATCGATCGTGGAATCAGCGCAATTCCCGCCCCGGCAATCACGCAGGCGAGCATGCCGTGATACGACTCCATTTCATGGATGGTGCCCGGCATTGCGCGATCGGCGTGAAACCAGCTTTCAAAATGGCGGCGGTAAGAGCAGTTCGCGCGAAAGGCATAAATACTGCAGCCGTTGACGTCGCTGGCCCGCTGTATGGGGGCGTGTCCGTGAGGGGTAACGATCATCATCTCCTCACGGTAGACCGGCATGCCTTCCAGTCCCGGGTGGGTGATCGGGCCATCGACAAAGGCGGCGCTCAGCGTCCCCTCCAGTACACCGTCCAGCATGGTGCCTGAAGGCCCGGTAGCCAACGCAAACTGGATTTTAGGGTAGCGTCGATTATATTCAGCCAGCGTCGCGGGAATGCGTACGGCCGCGGTGCTTTCCAGCGAACCGAGAGAGAACAGTCCCTGCGGCTCATCGCCAGCAACGACCATGCGTGCTTCCTCTACCAGGGCAAGGATCCGCTGGCTATAGCGCAAAAAATTGTGCCCGGACGGGGAAAGTCGCAGGCGCTGGTTTTCACGAATAAACAGATCGACGCCAAGGTCGGCTTCAAGCTGGCGAATACGCGTGGTGAGATTGGACGGCACACGATGTACCTTCGCGGCGGCCTGCGTAATGCTGCCGGTTTCCGCCACCGCATTGAACATTTCCAGTTGCGTCAGATCCATTATTTTTCTCTATTCGTGAATGGTGTAGTTAATATTATTCATTTTTCAGAAAGAGTAAATACGCTCATGATATGACCATACCCTGCAAAAAGAGAGACAGCTATGACCATCACATCAGCAACACATGCGATTTCCGTCAATCCTGTGAACGGCGAAAGGTTAACGGCGATGCCGTGGGCTAGTCGGGATGAGATTGCCCATGCGCTTGATCTGGCCGCCAGTGGATTTAATGAATGGAAACACACCACCGTGGCGCATCGGGCGCAGATGCTGCGCAAGGTTGGGCACGCTCTGCGCCAGCGTGCGGAAGAGATGGCACAGTGTATCTCACGGGAAATGGGGAAACCGATAAAACAGGCTCGTGCAGAAGTGGCGAAATCCGCGGCGCTGTGTGACTGGTATGCAGAGCATGGACCTTTGATGCTTAATCCTGAACCAACACAGGTGGAGAATAACCAGGCGGTGATCGAATATCGTCCTCTGGGCACTATTCTGGCTGTTATGCCGTGGAACTTCCCGCTGTGGCAGGTCATGCGCGGTGCAGTGCCTATTTTATTGGCCGGGAATGGTTACCTGTTAAAGCATGCACCGAATGTAACCGGGTGTGCCGGTATTATTGCGCAGGCGTTTGCTGATGCCGGTATCCCGCAGGGGGTATATGGCTGGGTGAATGCCGATAACTCGGGCGTTAGCCAGATAATCAACGATCCGCGTATTGCCGCCGTTACGGTAACGGGAAGTGTGCGAGCCGGGGCGGCAATTGGTGCTCAGGCGGGGGCGGCGCTGAAGAAATGCGTGCTTGAACTGGGTGGATCCGATCCGTTCATTGTCCTTAACGATGCTGACCTCGATCTGGCCGTGAAGGCGGCAGTCGCCGGTCGTTATCAGAATACCGGGCAGGTTTGTGCGGCAGCGAAACGTTTTATTGTTGAGGAAGGGATTGCGGCAGAATTTACTCAGCGTTTTGTGGCGGCGGCCAGTGCGCTAAAAATGGGCGATCCTCTGAATGAGGAAAACGATCTCGGCCCAATGGCACGCGTTGATCTGCGTGATGAACTGCATCAGCAAGTTGAGGCTTCGCTGGCTCAAGGGGCGACGTTGTTACTCGGTGGCGAAAAAATTGCCGGAAAAGGTAACTACTATACCATCACGGTTCTTGGTGACGTGACACCTGAGATGACCGCTTTCCGCCAGGAATTGTTCGGCCCGGTAGCAGCAATTACCGTAGCGAAGAACGCAGAGCATGCGTTAGTACTGGCGAATGAGAGTGATTTTGGCTTGTCGGCAACGATTTTCACCGCTGATGAGACACTGGCGCAGAATATGGCTGCACGCCTGGAATGTGGCGGGGTATTTATCAATGGTTATAGTGCCAGTGATGCCCGCGTTGCGTTTGGCGGGGTGAAGAAAAGCGGCTTTGGTCGGGAGCTTTCGCACTTTGGCCTGCATGAGTTTTGTAACGTGCAGACCGTCTGGAAAAACCGTATCTAATCTTCAGGGTGTCTCCACACGGGACACCCGTCCACGCATATCATCTGCATCCTGACGCGGTGCATTCAGCTCTGTTATACTCGCAGGCCTTTCAGACCTGCGAGCAAGGAGCATGTTGTGGCCAGGGCCATGGACAATTCAATCTTAGAAACCATTGTGCAGCAGGTTCGCCCGCTGATTGGTCAGGGGAAGGTCGCTGACTACATCCCCGCATTAGCCTCCGTTGATGGTTCCAAACTGGGTATTGCCATTTGTACCGTTGATGGTCAGCACTATCAGGCGGGCGATGCGCAAGAACGTTTTTCAATTCAGTCGATCTCGAAGGTGCTCAGTCTGGTGGTGGCGATGCGTCATTATCAGGAAGATGAGATCTGGCAGCGAGTAGGCAAAGATCCGTCAGGACATCCGTTTAACTCTCTGGTACAGCTGGAAATGGAGCAAGGAATACCGCGCAACCCGTTTATTAATGCCGGGGCGCTGGTGGTTTGCGACATGCTGCAGGGGCGTCTGAGTGCGCCACGCCAACGCATGCTCGAAGTCGTACGGGCGCTAAGCGGTGTGCCGGATATCGCCTATGATGCGACAGTTGCCCGCTCTGAGTTTGAGCATTCGGCACGTAATGCGGCCATTGCCTGGCTGATGAAATCCTTTGGCAATTTTCAACATGATGTAGCCACCGTTCTGCAAAACTATTTCCACTACTGTGCGCTGAAAATGAGCTGCGTGGAGCTGGCGCGTACCTTTGTCTTTCTGGCTAATCAGGGGCATGCCTTTCATCTCAATGAACCGGTGGTGACACCGATGCAGGCCCGACAAATTAATGCGCTGATGGCGACCAGTGGTATGTACCAGAACGCCGGTGAATTTGCGTGGCGAGTAGGGCTGCCGGCAAAATCCGGGGTGGGGGGCGGTATCGTGGCGATTGTGCCGCATGAAATGGCGATAGCGGTCTGGAGCCCGGAACTGGATCCGGCAGGGAATTCACTGGCAGGTATTGCGGTGCTGGAACAGTTAACCCAACAGATGGGGCGTTCGGTTTACTGATGAACTCGCTCGAACCTCTTTTTTCCCGACTAGCGAAATCGAGTTTTCGTTTGCGATTTCGCCTCGGTGACAAAGAACGACGTTATTGTATAGAGAAAGGCGCGCCGGTGATTGAACAACATGCCGCCGATTTTATTGCTAAACGCCTGGCGCCTGCCTTCCCGGTCAATGACGGTAAGCAGACGCCAATGCGCGGGCATCCGGTGTTTATTGCCCAGCACGCGACGGCAACCTGCTGTCGCGGGTGTCTGGCAAAATGGCATGATATTCCGCAAGGGCAGGCGCTAAGTGCAGAACAACAACGTTACGTTGTCACGGTAATTTATCACTGGATAGTACGCCAAATGAATCAGCCATAGATAACACAATCCTATGATAAGACCCCTTGTGTTGCGAAAAAGTTAAACGCACTATCAAGGGGTTAATCTAAGGAGAAAAACATGGCTTCTGTTACACCCTGCGTCGTGCTCAGCGCACAACAAATTCTGTCGAGAATCGACGAACTTTGCGACATCCTCGAACAGTGCGTGAATGACGGCGCATCTGTGAGTTTTATACACCCCTTCAACCGTGATAAGTCACTGCCGTTCTGGACCGGCGTCGCGCAAAGCGTCGTCCGTGGCGAGAAAATTGTGCTGGCGGCTGAGAACGCGAAAGGTACTCTGGTAGGGACTGTTCAACTTATTATCGATCAACCTGAAAACCAGCCGCATCGTGCCGACGTCGCCAAATTACTGGTGCATCCGCCTGCACGACGGACAGGTATCGCCAGGGAACTGATGAACGCGCTGGAAACGTGTGCGCGTCAACAGCGTAAAACCATGCTGGTGCTCGACACGGCCACCGGTAGCGGTGCGGAGTTGTTCTACCACAATTGTGGCTGGCAAAAAGCTGGCATGATCCCCGACTACGCCCAAATGCCGGACGGAACGCTGACGGGCACCACACTTTTCTATAAATCACTGTAATTTGTTACCGGGGATTGATCAAAACAGGGTTTCAAGGTATTAAAGTTTGCTAACCTATTGGACCAATTCAATCAGGTTGTATGACTAATCAAAAAGGGAACCCATTGTGCAAACACTAAATCGTCGCGATTTTCCCGGTGCTCACTATCCTGAACGCATCATTCAGTTTGGTGAAGGAAACTTCCTGCGCGCCTTTGTTGACTGGCAAGTTGATTTACTGAATGAACATACCGATCTGAATTCTGGTGTGGTCATTGTTCGTCCTATCGAAAGTACATTTCCGCCATCACTGAGCACGCAGGATGGTCTCTACACTACCATCATTCGTGGTCTGAATGAAAAGGGCGAGGCCGTCAGCGACGCGCGTTTAATTCGCTCGGTTAACCGTGAAATCAGCGTCTATAGCGAATACGATGAGTTCCTGAAACTGGCGCATAACCCTGATATGCGTTTTGTTTTCTCCAATACAACGGAAGCCGGGATCAGTTATCACGCGGGCGACAAGTTCGACGATGCGCCTGCGGTAAGCTATCCGGCCAAATTGACCCGCCTGCTGTTTGAGCGTTACAGCCATTTTGACGGCGCGCTGGATAAAGGCTGGATAATCATTCCTTGCGAACTGATTGATTACAACGGCGATGCGCTGCGTGAACTGGTGCTGCGTTATGCGCAGGAGTGGGCGTTGCCGGACGCGTTCGTGCAGTGGCTGGACAAGGCTAACGCATTTTGTTCTACGCTGGTGGACCGCATCGTTACCGGTTACCCTCGTGACGAAGTGGCCACGCTGGAAGCCGAGCTGGGTTATCACGATGCATTCCTCGATACTGCAGAGCACTTCTACCTGTTTGTGATTCAGGGGCCGAAGTCATTAGCGACTGAACTGCGTCTGGACAAATATCCGCTGAATGTACTGATTGTTGATGATATTAAGCCGTACAAAGAGCGTAAAGTTGCCATCCTTAACGGTGCGCACACCGCGCTGGTACCGGTAGCCTACCAGGCAGGGCTAGACACGGTGGGTGAAGCGATGAATGACGCAGAGATTTGTGCTTTTGTCGAAAAAGCCATTTACGAAGAGATCATTCCGGTGCTCGATTTACCACGTGATGAGCTGGCATCATTCGCCAGCGCGGTGACCGGACGTTTCTGCAACCCGTACATCAAGCATCAGCTGTTGTCGATTGCCCTGAACGGAATGACCAAATTCCGCACGCGTATTTTGCCGCAGTTGCTGGCAGGGCAGCAGGCCAATGGTCAATTGCCGGCGCGTCTGACGTTTGCGCTGGCGGCGTTGATTGCTTTCTATCGTGGCGAGCGTAACGGTGAGTCTTATCCTGTTCAGGATGATGCCCACTGGATTGAGCGCTTCCAGCTGCTATGGAGTCAGCACCACGATCGTCAAATAAGCACGCAAGCGTTGGTCCACTCAGTACTGGCGGTCAACGAGCACTGGGAGCAGGATCTGACGCAGGTTCCCGGTCTGGTTGAACAGGTTTCTGCCGATCTGGACGCCATTCTGTCCAACGGTATGCGCGAAGCCGTGAAGCCACTGTGCTAAAATAGTCACATAGTTACCCGGTTTAGGCCGGGTTTTTTATACCTGTTTATTAGTTACAACATACAGTGTGTTTCTTAAATTCAGTTACCGTCTGAGACGGTAGCGCCTCATTTGTTCAGACAGGTAAAAAGGCGGGATTTAGTGCGGTGAGGTGCTTGCAACATTGATCGCGATCACGTTTAATGGCGCGGCTTTCACATTTTCCGAAGATAACTATGATTGTTCGACCTCAACAACACTGGCTGCGTCTGATATTCGTCTGGCATGGTTCAGTGTTATCGAAGATTTTCTCGCGCCTGCTGCTGAATTTTCTGCTTTCCATTGCCGTTATCATCATGCTGCCATGGTATACGCTGCTGGGTATCAAATTTACCCTGGCACCATTCAGTATCCTGGGCGTCGCTATTGCTATCTTTTTAGGCTTCCGCAACAACGCCTGTTACTCGCGCTATGTTGAGGCTCGACACCTGTGGGGACAATTAATGATTGCCTCCCGTTCGCTACTGCGTGAAGTAAAAAACACATTACCGGACGACGTCGAGCTGGGGCAGTTTGTACGTCTGCAAATCGCCTTTGCCCACTGTTTACGCATGACCTTGCGTCGTAACCCGCAGGCGGAACCATTAGCGAAATATCTCAGTGCCGCAGATTTGCAAACTGTCTTTGCCTGCCAATCACCGGCCAACCGTATTCTGCTGTTGATGGGGGAGTGGTTAGCCGTACGCAGGCGTAATGGCGAGCTATCTGACATATTATTTCACAGTTTAAACAATAGATTAAATGATATGTCGGCGGTACTTGCAGGTTGTGAGCGGATTGCTAATACACCGGTGCCATTTGCCTATACCTTGATCCTGCATCGCACGGTCTATCTGTTTTGTATCATGCTGCCATTCGCATTGGTGGTCGATCTGCACTATATGACGCCGTTCATTTCCGTGCTGATTTCATATACGTTCATTTCTCTCGACACGTTGGCAGAAGAGCTTGAAGACCCGTTCGGCACGGAAAATAACGACTTGCCGCTGGATGCGATTTGTAATGCGATTGAAATTGATTTGCTGCAAATGAACGATGAAACGACTGTACCTGCTAAACATATGCCCGATAAGCACTATCAGCTGACATAACCGAATCAATTTTCGCCATGTCCTTTTTGCCACCATACCGGCATCATATCGGAAAAAGAGTGAAACTGTGGCGCCAGACTCTCATCATTGGGATCGTCAAATCCCCCGGCTAACAGGGCAATAATCGGGGCGTCATCGATGGCGCCCACGGAACTACCACACTGTGGACAAAAGGCTCGGCTGGATATTTCTGATGATCGCCAGGTCGCTGGTTGCCCCGCAATGCCCGTCCATTCTACGTTTTCAGCGTTAAATTCAATCCACACTACGGTGGGCGCACCCGTATGTCTGCGGCAAATATCACAGGAGCAGGAATGTGAATTATTAGGGGTCGTTGCGGTAAAACGAACCGAACCACACAGGCAACCGCCAGAATAGATTTTAGACATGACGGCTCTCGTCAGCGAAACGTTATCTGACACTAGCAGATGACAAGCCTCGCCACTAGAAGCACATCTTAAAAAAGCGATGGCACGCATATGCGATACCCGCTGTAAAGATAAAAAAGACCATTAAATGAACGACAACCTGTGATTGTCAATACGAAGGCTTATTTATCTCCGCGGAGCGTAAGGCCATTCACAGAATAGATCATTGTCTCGATAAAACCGTTGAAAGTGTAATCATGGCGTTCGTATAAAAAATCCATGTCGTCAGGAGGATTAACCTGCTGACGCTTTAAAAGGATGTACGCACGATAATCAGGAGGATTATCTATGAAAAACTTTCAGCTAATGCCTGCAAAATGCCCCGGCCGATTAGCGATTATTCCCGGACTGCTGTTAGCGTCAACAGGTCTGCTGGTACCCGTAGACGCCATCGCAGAGGAACTGCTCTGTGAACGTGAATCCGCCGCGTTATGCACGGAAAATAAAAGTAAAACTACACTGCAAGCCAGCCGCGTATTATTGGCGGCCCAACCGTATACACCCGCCAATGCCACCAGTGATGCGATCATTAATAATAACGCCAGTGTTCTGTTATCAAATACTGAAAATACTGACGACGTCTGGAATACTTTTCGTGGTCTGATTGTTGGTAAAGATTCTGCAGGTGCGTTGGTCATTGATGGGCGCCAAATTTCTTCGCTTACAGGCTCAATTGGTCGGGGAAGTGCCGGCATTGTGACCCTGACCAATGGGGCAATCTGGATACTGAAAGGGGGAAATCTTGTTTTAGGGACTAACAGCGGCAGTGGCCGCTTATTGGTGGAGCTTGGCAGCAAAATTAGCGGAATTAATGAACTCCGCATCGGCGAATTTTATGCCGGTGCCTACGGCAGCGTCATGATTGACGGAACGGGATCTACCGTTAAAACGAACTGGGTCGTAGTGGGCGATCAGGACACCGGCAAGCTCGATATTCTTAATGGTGGGCAGCTGGTCGCAACCGAACACATGAATATCGGCTATGTTGGTAAAACAGATCGCAATAACTTGTTTGGTAACGGTGCCGTCAGGGTTGATGGTGAGGATTCGTTACTGGATATCGCTAAGCCGATTTTGTTAGGGGGATACGGAACCGGCAACAATGATGCACGCGGCGTGCTAACCGTGAGTAATGGTGGCACGGTAAAATCCGGGAAGTATTTATGGTTAGGCGTCGGTAAGGGAAGTACAGGCATTGTCAACGTAGGGTCTGAAGAGGGGGACGTCGCGCAGCGCGCTGGCGTCATTAACGTTCCGTGGATCTATCTTGGCGATACTGCCGACAATACCAGCACCGTTCAACTGAATTTTAATCATAACAGTGACGATTTTTCACTCGCAGCAGATATAACCGGACGTGGTCAGGTCAATCATAATGGTCCGGGAACTACATTATTGTCGGGAAATAATGCCTACACGGGCACCACGTCGCTACGCAACGGTACGCTGCGGGCTGGCAGCACGGATGCCTTTAGCCGCAACTCAGATTTCACTGTGGATGAGACGGCGACTGTCGATCTGAATGGTTTTAGTCAGACTATCCGCTCGCTGTCGCTCGACGGTATGCTCAGTTTTGGCCAGCCGGGAACGGACGAGGCACTAAAACGTTCCAATAGTATCCTGACCATTAGCGGTAATTACAGCAGCAACAACGGTTTTCTTATCCTCAATACAATAGAAGAAGATGCCGTGCAACAAAAAGCGGTGGTGAACCAACTTCATGTGATGGGGAATACATCAGGGACCACCCGTGTCGCTTTGCAGGTACTGGGCAGCCAGACGGTCAGTAATCTCAATGGTGCACGGGTAGTGCGGGTGGATGGCGAGTCAGGTGGTGAGTTTGTTGCAGTTGGCCGTTTGATCGCGGGCGCCTATGATTACGCGCTACTGCGGGGAAATAATACGGATGATTCCGCACTCATTCCTGATTCGAATCATTGGTATTTGACCAATACGTGGACTCCTTCTGAAGAACCGATACGCGATCCAGAAGAACCGGCTATTGATCCCGACACACCGGTGTTACCTGTCCAACAAGAAGAACCCGCATCTCACGATTCGGTTTTACGCCCTGAATTAGGCGCCTACCTTGCGAATAAATCGGCGGGAAATACGCTGTTTACGACACGTTTGCACGATCGCCTGGGCGAAAGTCACTATATTGACCCCATAACGGGTGAGCCAGACGTGACCAGCATGTGGTTACGCAACGTCGGTGGGCATACCCGGTTTCGTGATAGTAGCGGGCAGCTGAAGACGCAAAGTAACCGTTATGTTCTGCAAATAGGTGGTGAGGTCGCACAATGGAGTTCAGGCGAGGTTGAACGCTGGCATCTGGGCGTCATGTTCGGCTACGCAAACAGCCAAAGTAATACGCGGTCAGACGTCAGCCATTACCGCGCTGACGGTTCGATATCAGGTTACAGCGCCGGATTGTACGCAACCTGGTATGCCAACAATGTGGAGAAAAGCGGGGGATATCTTGACAGCTGGATGCTTTATAACTGGTTTGATAACACCGTTCGCGGTGAAAAACTGGCGACAGAGAAATATCGCTCACGGGGAGTGACCGCCTCGCTTGAAGCAGGATATGCCTTTAAGTTGAAGGAGACGGCACGCCTGAGTTACTGGCTACAACCTCAGGTTCAGTTGACCTGGATGGACGTATCGTCTGACGATCATCAGGAGGCAAACGGCACCGTGATCAGAGATAAAGGCAAAGGGAATCTGCAAAGCCGGTTGGGGGGTAAAGTGTATTTGCGAGGCTATAACCAACGCGATGAAGGAAAAGGCCGGCTTTTTCAGCCATTTATTGAAACTAACTGGCTTCATAATTCCCGAAATTTTTCGATATCAATGAATGAAATACAGGGTGACGTTGATGGCGCAAAAAATATCGTTGAACTCAGAGCTGGTGTTGAAGCGAAAGTAAATACGCGTCTGCACCTTTGGGGAAACGTAGGTCAACAAATTGGCGACAGTGGTTACAGTGATTCTCAGGCAATGTTCGGTGTGAAGGTGTTATTCTGACAACACCCCGCATCCTAAATCAGGATGCGGGGTGTTTATATCGCCACTATCATTCGCGCGCGGAAGAAGTATTAACCAAAAGTGTTAATTCACAAATTGAATAATAATCTTACGGTGTGAAAATATACCAACAGGCGTGTTACAAGGTTATTTCATCTAACAAAAAGACAGTGCTTAAGATCAATTAATTCCTGCGTGCTATCATGTAAAAAAAGTAATAACTCGTCGAATCGCTAATATCTCTTTATTGTTCATCTTAAAATCAACACTGCATTAACCCATGAGATATATTTCATTCCCGCTTTTTACAATAAAGCATTTGACGTTGCTTACCCTCTTTTTATGAATAGTGAATAAACAGGTTAATTTTATGATAAATCAGTCAAATAGGGCAGGTGAACAAGCCCGACAAAAGCACCATGGTCATTTTCATATTCCAGACGAGATCCGCCATCTTGGTGATATGTCGCTTTATAGAGCGGTAGCCTGGTGGGGTTTTCTGCGTAAAACTGAGTTTACTCGGGATGATGTTAGCCAGGCGTTTCAGATAGATTTGAGACGTTCCAGTGGCATACTTAGCTATATTTGTCATCGACATGGGTATGATGATATCACATTTGAAATGCGTAAAATCCCAGTACAGGGTGGTTGTTGTCAACTTGCCGTACGAATTATCAAGGTAGCAACGTCCCCGACATCGGTAAGAAAACCAGAAAAATGCAGCAATACCAGAAAGGATGTGAAAACAAACAATCAACTGGACCAGCTTATGGCCCGTTGGATGTTATCAAGGCCGGCTGGTAATAATGCAACACAATTGGAAGCATGGAAAGCGGGGTGCCCAATTTATGATAATATCAAATTCACCGAAGAGTAATTGTTGAATAGTCACCATTCGAAATAAAATAATACCAGCTAAATACTATTTCTATTTACCCACATTAGCCTCTGCAATGAAAGGCCAATGCAGGTATAAGGGGGGTTAAAAATCGCGTCTGGCAACAATAAACAAACGTGGAAATGACAGCAAGATTTTGCCGTTTTCCTGCAGCGGATATTGCTCTTGCAGAAGTTCATGGTAGCGCGCCAGATACTTTCGTTGCTCACTTTCGCTCAGATCCTGCAACCAGGGACGTAACCCCGTAGCACTGACCCAGTCGATTATCGATTGATGTGAATCCATAATGTGATAATAGGTCGTGCGCCAGATATCAACGTCGCAGCCAGCATCCGTCAAAATATCATAATAGGCATGCACACCGGGAAGTGACGCACGCCCCCGATCGGGATAATCCTGTTCATAGGCGACCTCTCGCATCAACACATGCGTCGGCTCCAGCCAGTTATCCGGCATTTGTACAGCCAGTACGCCGTTACGCTTCAACTGAGAGACAAGATACGGGAACAATTCATAGTGGTCCGGTACCCACTGCAATGACGCATTCGCATAAAGCAGATCAAGAGGTTGCTCAGCCTGGAACGCGCTGATATCGACTTCTACAAAGTGGCAGTTTGGTAATGCAGCGCGCGCCTCGTTGAGCATATTCGGGGATGAATCCACGCCTGTAATTTTGGCTGTAGGCCAGCGCTGATGCAGCAATGCCGTACTGTTGCCCGGGCCACACCCCAGATCGGCGACTAAACGGACATTTTCTAAGGCTACTCTGCCCAATAATTCTGCTGCGGGTCTTGAGCGTTCGCTGCCGTATTGCAGATAAAGTGCAGGGTTCCAGTCGGCCATGTAGCTATCTCCTGTGTAAGATGAGATCGTATTCAATCTTCACGTTAAGCGTACGACATTATGGTCAGATTTTGTTTATTTCTGGGATAGTTAATCAGTAGAGCAGAGCATTTATCACCCTCCCTGAACGGGAGGGCTTTCGCTGGGGGAAAGAGAGTTATTATCCACGACCGACATACGGCATGTTGTTAGCCATAATCGTGATTTCCAACACGTTAGTCGTGACGGGCAGCTGCGCCATCATTTGAATGGCAGCGGCTACATCGTCCACATTCATCATATCTTCGGCTTTAATTGAACCGTCAGCCTGATAAACACCTTTTCTCATACGGTTTGACAGCGTGGTTTCAGCATTACCCTGTAGCTGTTTCCTGCTAAGGAGAGCAGGAGGAATAATCCTGTTTTCGGTACAGCGTTTGAACCTAAAAAGCGTTCTATTGCCTGACTATGGGTTTAATTAGCCCATAAGAGTTATGTGGTTTATGGCAGTATAAAAACCGTAACGCAGAGTGACTTCGTGCATTAGTCCGAATCAATGGCGAAATTCTCACGCATATGCCCGGATGAAATTTGCGCAGATCACACGGGCCTTTGACAAATGATGTCAGAGAGGAAATTTCTGTGCGGTAGCTCACAAGCCGGCTTATTTGCTGAAGTGAGAAGGGCGCGGTAAAGTGCTTAACTTATGGATTAAGTGATGATGCCAACATGATGATAAGGAATAAAATTATGCTCGAGACATGCTTAGGCATGCTTATCCCTTTCATTTATTCGGACCGGACTTCGAGGACATACCCCATGCCACGAACGGTATGAAATAGCTTGACGTCGAATGGCGCATCCACTTTGGCTCTAAGTCGTTTAATGGCCACTTCAACCACGTTGGCGTCGCTGTCAAAATTCATGTCCCATATCTGCTCAGCTATCATCATCTTTGACAGAATCTCTCCCTGATGTCGGGCCAGAAGGCTCAACAGGGAAAACTCTTTTGCGGTCAGTTCCAGCCGTGTTCCGCCACGAAATACCCGGCGAGCCAGCAGGTCGAGATGCAGATCGTGAATTTGCAGTTGGGTGATGTCTGCGCCATCCGTAGCGCGGCGACGTACCAGCGCCTGAATACGCGCCACCAGTTCAATAAGCGAAAAGGGCTTGGGCAGATAATCATCCGCGCCAAGACGAAGCCCTTTGACGCGTTCATCGACCGAGCCGCGTGCCGAGAGCATCAGCACCGGCGTCTGTTTGGCTGCTCGCACACCCTCAAGTACCCGGTAGCCATCTATCCCCGGCAGCATCACATCCAGTATTATCGCGTCGTAGTCGAACTCTAGCGCGTAATGAAGACCTTCAGCGCCATCTGCAGAGACATCTACCGTAAATCCGGACTCGCTCAACGCACGGTTGAGATAGGTTGACGTTTTTTCTTCATCTTCGACTAACAACAGGCGCATAACGGGACTTCCTCTTAACTTTTCATCGGTGCTTCAACATCGGAATAAACCTGCACGGCATCCGGCAGACGTTGCCCCTGGATAGTGATGGCGTCCAGTGAGCGGGTGAGTTCGGTCATCTCGGCGAGAGTCAGCGACACGCTGGTAGCCGCTGTGTTTTGCAGCATATGGTCTTTATTGGTGGTGCCAGGGATGGGAACAATCCAGGGTTTACGCGCCAGGAGCCATGCCAGCGCAATTTGTCCCGGGGCGGCATTTTTTCTTATTGCCCAGGATTTCAGTAGTTCAACCAGATGTAAGTTGTGTGGCAAGTTTTCAGGCGCGAAACGCGTTTCCGTCGCGCGGAAATAGGGCGCCAGCGGTGGGATGCCGCGCAGCGTGGATAACCCGCTAATCGCATTGAGGATATCCACGGCATGGCTGACTACACAAAAAAAGCCCCGCGTCAATGCGGGGCTGATGTTTATTGCTTGTCTTTTTCTAGTGCATTACAAATGCGGAACAGAAACTCGTTATTTTTAAACGAAATCATTATCAGTTCAAATGAAATGCGAGTAATAACTAAAACAAGAATACTTAAACCACTGGCGCTAAAATTACCGTTAAATGCAAATATAACAGCAGCGATAATATAAATAATAGTTAATACCCAGTAAGCGGCGACGAGTATTTTTGGTGTTATTAAAGTACCAAATGTTGCAAACTCTTTAAAAGCCATAATCAATCCCTTTGAAATATTAAAAGTGCGGTCATCATACACCTACGCACACCACCTATAGCAAATATTTTTTAAAGCATCATGTCTAGTATATAAACACATTTAAATTGATTCGTTAATTAAATATGACGGCAATCAGCAACGGCGGGTTAAACCCCCACAAAGTAACACTGCAATATTGTCACCGAATCCGGGCTTGCCATCACCTTTGATGCCAAGACGAGCGAGGGCACGGTTACACACGCGCAGGTCATGCCAGGTGCAACGCTAAAATACGAACCGATAACCGGTGAATTATGTCTGACCGCTGCCAGTGTAGGTGGCAAGTGTGAATGCAAAACGATTTCAGACGATAAATAATTCGCCTGCATAAAGAGGACATCGGGTCACGTGTTCAGATTATCCAGGAGATCAACGAGTTAATCCTAGCCGGTGAAATCGAAGTCGCAAAAGGAATGCTGCGCACGCTGATTAAGGTCACGTGCGGTTATCCAGCGATTTCAGACGAGGTCGGCAGGAATTCAAAATCAATTATGCGCATGTTGTCGCCGGATGTGGATCCGGGTGTCAAAGCGTTTATGCCTGTTGTCAGAGCTGCAGAGCGTCAGTCTGAGAAAGCAGCGGCCCGGGCAAAAATCCATTAAGTCAGAAACCGTCACGACGAACCGCCCACAATGGCCGGTTTTTTTATGTCTGCGTGGTGTGCTGCGTGAAATCGTGTGCAGGATTGCTGGTGAAAATCTGCAGAATTCCGCTCAGCAGCGTGCTCTGCAGACCCAGGCCGCGCTGGGTGCGCTTCGCGCTGAGGAGGGTGGTATGCCTGAGACCTCCGGCTATCGCCCTGAGCCGCAGACGCTGACCATCAGTGTGTGCGATGAGGAGAATAACTGCACCCGCAGTACAGTGCCGTCAGCCAGGTCTGATGTGCAGCCTCCTCACCATCACACCGGCGTGGTGGCTGAGCCGCTGTCCTCCGGCAGTGTGAAAAAACGTTAATCCGCCATGTTCTGATAATCACCAGCGTGCGCCGCACCTCAGTATTCAGGAGTGTACACACCAGACACGGCCTCTGCACCGGAGCAGGCCGGCCTGACGTTTCGTCTGGAAACCTTTGAGTGGCAGGTGCATCAGGGCCTTAAAGCTGACAATCCGCAGCTCGTGTTGCTCGATCTGCTTTTTAAGCGTCATCCAGTCACTGTTACTTAGTCGGGTCAGACGCTCTATCTGCTCGACCAGCAAGATATCATTGCGGTGACTGTCCATCAGTAGACGTCCCAGTTCCGGATGGTCAAGTTATCCAAACTGACCCCTCACAGTGTCTGTGGCGGTCTCAGCCCGGAACAATTTGAAAAACAGAACCTCGCTTAGGGCCGTGTCCACATTACGCGGGTAGGATCAACCAGCCCACCGCCGTAAATATAGTTTAATACATCATAAATAAGAATATTCAAGTTTTATCGTCAATAGAGATATGATATTTATTGCTAAAAACTAGAAAATTCTTTCAGCACTTACGAGGATAATATACAAACATGGGACTTTTTTCATGGTTTAAAAAACCGAAAAACACGCCAGCAGATTCGGTTCCAGTCAATGATACCTCATTGCGCTACGATTTAATCGTTCCAATGCTCTCAGGCCAGTCCTGGATGGACAGCAACAAAGAGATCTTATCGAAGATACCCGATCTTCCGGCTGATAATTGGCCTATAGCTATTCCGTATACTGATGGTCTGTTTATCACTTATGCTATCGACCCAGGCCCGGGCTGGGAAATAGTCAGTGCTGCCCATGGTTTTTGCAATCACGATGAGCTATTTCCAATTGCGATCAAAAACCTTCGAAATCGAGGTGATATTCATATTGAAGGAGGGAACGGTCGGTTTCGCCTGACTGTACCGGAAGAACGAACTCTCAGCGCTTCGGTTGTTCTGGATTTGAGCCGTTGGCGTCATGCGATCCCAATATCGGGTGACCTGGTTATAGCGGTCCCCACTCGTATCGAGGTGCTACTGTGTGCTGCTGACGATAAATCTAGCGTGTCTGAACTTACCGATATGGCAAAATCGCGTTTCGAAGCAGCAGAGGGAAAACCCATTTCACCTAACCTCTATTATCTCAGCTCCATGGGTTTGTCGCCGCTAAATAGCTGCGCGGAATGATCCCGAAAGCTTTAAAACCAGCCTTTAAGCGGAGGCTGGTCATTCTCATCTGATAACGACATTCGGACTCAGTATCCGTCAGGACTGCCGGAGTTTGAACCTGAGCAGAACGGTTTACCATTACTGCCGAATACCACGCGTGATGAACCCGTTTTTGCCGCCCTGCAGACGGTGGTTGAGGATACCCACGATACGGTTTTACATAGTTCTTCCAGGTGCTGCGACGGCAGGGATACCCGTGGAATCACAAAAGGCTCCACCGCATTTACTGTCAGCCGAAGCTGAAAATAGGGGTCAGTTTGGATATCGAAAATTATTGTACGTTAAGGTCGTTTTTTGACCTTCCTACTTTAGCTGGCCTCAGCCAACGAAACTTTAAAAGGATATTTACAGGAACAAGGTCTGGTGATGAATATTGATTTCAGTTTAATTCGCAGCGCCCCCAAAAGCCGTAACGATAGCTTTGAAGCCCTCGCCGTACAGCTATTCCAATTTAAGTAGACTGAAGGAATACTTG
>NZ_SZXC01000066.1:0-1507 GCF_005281055.1 Citrobacter sp. wls711
TGAGCGAGATATAGTCATTCGCACCCTGAGAATTACACTTTAAGTGATTCAGGGTATGCGCTTACTGGTTACGAATATTGAGCGAGAATCACGTGATGATCGCCGCTTTTCTTTCGAGCCAGTGGGTGCTCCACGTTCGCTAACGAATACTCAGGGCATGCAGATAAACTGCTGGCTATATTTCTTTCGAAGAGCGTGGAATGCATACCAATCCCCGATAAAAAGGAGTTGGTGATGACTGCGACTAATCAATTTGCTGCGCACGTTGGTCTGGACTGGGCAGATAAAAAGCACGATGTCTGTGTTCAGTTTAAAAACGGTGAACGCACATTCCATGTGATTGAACATACGCCGGAAGCACTTGATGTCTGGCTTACCGAGTTACACCAGAAGGTAAAAGGCAGGATCGCTATCGCCGTTGAGCTGAAGAAAGGTCCCGTGGTGTATGCTCTTCAGAAATATCCATTTATCACCGTTTTCCCCGTCCACGCTTTGTCCCTGGCTCGTTACCGGCAGGCCTTCTCGCCCAGCGGCGCTAAAGATGACCCGCAGGATGCCGAGCTGGCATTAGAGTTAATGCTGCGTTATCCCCAAAAGATAAAAGCCATTGAACCCGACAATGCGGATATCCGGTTACTCCAGCAACTGGTTGAGCAGCGCCGTCAGCTGGTTGAAGATAAACGCCGTTTTGTGAACCGGATAATCAACACACTTAAACAGTATTATCCTCAGCCACTGGAGTGGTTCTCACATCGGGGTAGCTTACTATTGTGTGAGCTGATTATCCGGTGGCCCAGTCTGCAACAACTGAAACGAGCGAGGCGCGACACGATCCGCAACTTTCTGAATGCCAAAGGTGGCCGCGCAATGGCTCTTACCGAGCAACGTGTTGCGAGTATTGATAACGCGATCCCATTGACTACAGACCCGAGCGTTATAGAGGCTAATGCTTTGATGGCAACAGCACTGGCGACACAAATTAAAGTCGTGAGTGAAATCATCAAAACCTATGACGAACGAATCGAAGCGTTGTTTGACACATTGCCAGATGCGGAGCTGTTCAAATCACTTCCGGGCATGGGGCCGTGTATGGGCCCACGAATGCTTGCTGCACTTGGTGATAACCGTGACCGGTTTAACAGCGCTGAAGAAATTCAAAACTACGCAGGTATTGCACCGGTGACAGAACGAAGTGGCCAGAAATCCTGGGTTCACTGGCGATGGCAGTGTGCCAAGTTCGTCAGGCAAACCTTTGTTGAATGGGCTGCCAAGACGGTTAATTCATCATACTGGGCCAGACTGTATTATCAGGGCCTCAGAGAGAAGGGCAAATCTCATCAGTCTGCGATCCGGGCACTGGCGTTCAAATGGATAAGGATCATTTACCGCTGCTGGAAGGCCAGAACCCAGTACGATGAAGCAAAATATTTGCTGGCTCTCGAAGCGCGCCACTCGCCCTTACTGAAGCCATAAAAAGCTTGTCGAATGTCTCAGGGCGTGAAGCGGA
>NZ_SZXC01000067.1:0-1430 GCF_005281055.1 Citrobacter sp. wls711
TGTAATGCCAGTCAGTTAAGCAACTGACTGGCCCTTTTTCCGGGCCGTGGGATATCTCCAGGGCCTCTCTTTTACCACCCTTGGGAAGGCCCTTTCTCTTCTGATCGGTAGCTTTGCCAGTTGTCCCATACTTTCAAGGTCACGCATCAGCTCCGGTATACGCCCCGGCGAAGCGCCCTGCAATGTCATCAGCATTCTCATTACCATTCCGCATGACTCTGAGAAGCTCAGCTGATTTGGCCAGTATCCTTTCAGCTGCCCCGCCATTTTAATCATCTGATATCTCACCAGATTATAAGCCAGTAACACTCCCCACAGCTCCTGCTCCACAAGCTCCGGCTTTTTACTTCTCAGCGTCAGCCTGCTCAGTTGCATCGTCTGTTTTATCTCCCTGTATCCCAGTTCGATCTCCCATCGATGACCGTACAGATCTGCCATTTCTCCACCGGGGTAACGCATGGCATCCGTCATGGACGTCAGCAGATGACAGACTTTCCCTTTGCGCGTCACGGTCAACAGACGGGCTGTCATTTCATTCCCCAGACCCGGCCACTTTTTTCGTGCCTGTGGACTGGTTTTCAGCGTGACCAGATGATCGCCTTTACCCAGTTTTCTGATCTCTTCATATTGCGCTCCCTTTCTGAGCGGGATCATCCAATGGCGGTGCTCCCCCGCCTGGCTCCAGGCGTTTAACAGCCCCAGTGAGTAATAACCTTTATCCATTAACGTCAGGGTGTTATCGCCGGTTTGTTCTATAAGTTGTTCAGCAAGCTCATTTTCGCTGTTGCTCATCGTACCGAAGGCTGCAGCCGTCAGCAGATGGCTGGTCAGCTCCATCTGACAGACCATTTTGACCTGCGGGTAGAGCGCCGGGCTCCCGGCATGTGTCTGGCGGGGGAAGGCGATATCGTTTTCCGGCGTGTCCGGTGTGCGCCAGAACACACCATCGATGGCCAGCAGGGTCAGGCCGCACCAGTGCGGATGCGGTGTGGCCTTATGCCAGAGCTGTGCTGTTTGTGTGAACACGCGGCGGACGGCCTCGCTACCCAGCCGCTGACGGGCCTGGATCACGGCACTGGGTGCGACAAAGGGGCGACTGCCCGGCAGCATGATGTCCAGCCGGTTCACGATCTGATGAAGGGGTTCTTTACGTTCAAGCGCCATGCCGACAATACACCAGACCATCATTTCCAGCGGCAGGCGGCGCCTGCGCAGGGTGACGGTACCGGCTTCAGCCAGGCAGCGGGAAATCAGTTCCGGGTCCAGATAGTCGCCCAGAGAAGTCAGTGGGTTACGCAGAGAATCGTAACGGGATACCAGATCAAGAGCCTGTCCAATGTGCATAAAAAAATCCGGAAACGAGTGAGCATTTCCGGATTCTTACACAGCCACTGGATCGGTCAACCGATCCTTAACTGATCAGCATTACA
>NZ_SZXC01000064.1:0-2335 GCF_005281055.1 Citrobacter sp. wls711
CCTGCTTAGGAAACTAAGCGGGCTTTTTGTTTTATATCTGATAATCAATCATTACTTCATCATCTGGCTCCATCGCTTGTCGCTTGATCTCCTCCACGGATAACCCTGCATTGCATAACTCAATGAATCGCCAAACGTAATTACGTTGTAATTGACCGCGTTTCAAGCCAAGCCAGACAGTATTGGCATCGAATAAATGCCGGGTATCAAGACGGGTGAGCGTCCCCTCTTCCTGTTCACCGCTGGATTGCTCCGCCACCAGCCCAATGCCCAGTCCCAGCGCCACATAGGTCTTGATCACATCAGAGTCCTGCGCGCTGAGGATAATATCTGGCAGTAATCCTTTGCGGGCAAATGCCTCATCAATACGTGAACGCCCGGTGATGCCCTGGCGGTAAGTAATAAGCGGCCAGCGAGCAATGGCCTCCAGCGTCAGCGGGGACGTCAGGACTAACGGATGATCGTGAGGTACGAGCAGGCTGTGATGCCAACGAAACCATGGAAAAGCCACCAATAGTGGATCGCTGCTTAACCGCTCGCTGGCAATACCGATATCTGCCCCACCATTTTGCAATAGTGCGTCGATTTCCTGCGGCGTGCCCTGAATTAACTCCAGGCGAACCTCTGGGAAGAGTTCGCGAAACGCTTTAATCACCGCAGGCAGGCTATAACGTGCCTGCGTATGGGTAGTGGCAATCGTCAGCACTCCGGAAGTGTCATTGGTAAACAGATCGGCAAGTCGGCGAACATTGCTGGCTTCATTGAGAATACGTTCAGCGATAACCAGCAGGGCTTTACCCGGTTCGGTCATACCAAGCAGGCGTTTACCACGGCGGATAAATATTTCGATACCCAGTTCATCTTCAAGCTCGCGAATATGACGGCTTACCCCCGATTGCGAGGTATAAAGGATATTCGCGACCTCCGTCAGGTTGTAATCCTTACGTGCCGCTTCACGGATGATTTTAAGTTGCTGGAAATTCACTCTACACTCCGGATACATCAGACATTACGCTATTGTTAAAGTCTGATGGCCGGCATAACAAATAATAAAAACCTGCATCTTATTCCTGCACGGAATAAGGTTTAACTCACTAACTGCAGTTCACGGTTTTCAACTGCCGGGCTACCGACCAGCGACAACAGGATCTCTTTCACCGCCTGAGCCTGAGGCGACAAACTCCCCCTGGCCGACACATTCAACGATAATGGCAAACTCATCGACGGGGTGGTAATACGCGCCATCCAGCCATTTGCCGCATTGCAGAGTGAACGAGCAGCGGACTCTGGTAAAACGGTCACCCCCATGCCACTGGCAATCGCTGCGGTTAAGGTGGAGATAGACTCAATTTCCCCAATCACTTTGGCCGTTAAACGGCGTAATGAAAATGCTTCATCCACACGTAAACGCACCGCGCTGTAATCCCGGGGAAGAAACAGACTCATCTGGGCTACAGCGGCTAAATCAACACTTTGCCCTGGACAATCTCGTGTGCCGACAAGGAAAAGATCCTCTTTTAGCAATGGCTGGCTAGTAATACCTGCGATAGGAGAACGTTCGTAGAGTACGGCCATGTCGAGCTGACCACTGAGCAACTTTTCGTTTAGCGCCGCTCCACTGTTCTCATGCAGGTAGATCAACACCTCTGGCAGTTCGGCGCGCACGGTCTGTAATAACGGCATGGTGATAGATGACGCTGCCGTCCCGGGGGCAAGGCCAATAGACACCTGGCCGCTCAAGGTCTGTCCGATATTACTGACGGCAAGCTGCGCCTGCTCGCACTGCCGCAAAATCGTGCGGGCGTGGGTATAAAGCACCTTTCCAGCGTCAGTCGGTGTCACGCCGCGCTTAGTACGAATCAGCAACTGTTGATCCAGTTCGCCTTCCAGCGTAGCAACCTGTTGGCTCAACGCGGGTTGCGCAATATGCAACACTTCCGCTGCCTGGGTCAGGCTACCAATATCGACGATTTTTACGAAATATTTCAGCCGTCTGAAGTTCATTTTGCCTCCTGTCGGAATACCAGAACCCGTGCTGGCAGTCATGTTCATCAGGTTTGCAAAATGCTTGCCAGTTTCGAGTGAGTACGGGCCGCAGCGCTCGGTGCCCGCAAAACAAGGCCTGGAGGCCACTGATAAATATTCTTTACCCTGGCAGCCGTCTTTTCCTCTGCCCCACCGCATGCTGTGACGCACCAGAATAGGGCAACAATCTAAAAAGCGGGAAAGATCGCCGCTTTGTTGATTTTGTCAGCAAACAAACTCGCAATTGCATTTACCCCTTTGACAACACCCGCGCCCCTCGCTAATATGCGCCTCGTTCACACGATTCCTC
>NZ_SZXC01000065.1:0-1916 GCF_005281055.1 Citrobacter sp. wls711
GTGATCTACTATTCCGCGCAGCTATTTAGTGCAATACCTACTGCAATGAACAACCACGGACTAAACATCATGCAAGCTACCCAACTCACTAACACCAATTCCTTCATATAACGCCTCCTGAGACTATCTAACAATGTATAGATGTATTTACTCACAGACGTAAAAAAAGCCGTCAAATGACGGCCTAAGAGAATATAACCGATGTATCTCACTGCTATAGCAAAAGTGCATGTGAATGGTATGCTATCTGGTAAAGCATTGGTGCTTTTGTAGGGAGTTCGTGTATTGCAGATGAATATCTTAACACCTGTTTTTTATAGACTTCACCTGTTATAGGGAACTGTAAAGTACAAACTTCTTTTTCTGGTTTACAATAAAATTTCCACGGGGGAGCAGGAAATTTATATTTATTTTCAAGATTAGATATTCTTTCTTTATCTTTACTTTCAAACAATATATATGCCATCCCTGAAAAACCAGGCCCATCCCCATCGCCATGATCTTTTTGCATTGTAACAATTCTGAAATTTGTTTCTGGATAAGGCCACACATCGGCTTTATCCTTTAAAATATCATTAGATTTAAAATCATCATCCAATATAATATCATTAGTTATGGGTATGTCATACCAATGATCTTTGGTTATATTAACCAGGTAGTCATAATCACTCCCTATAAGAACAATTTTTTTCGTGTTATTTACAACTGTTGTTGTATATCCCGTTATAAAGTCATCTTTATCTTTATATCTAATATCGTCGCATCCCCCTCCAATAGGGCAAAATTGACAACCAGTAAGTGATAAAACTATAGGGAGTGATAGTACTATCATCGCTCTCCTGAAAAACATTTTATTTATTATCTTCATAGTGTCATACCCGACTATTCATATAGAATATGTATTCTAGCTCTAAAAACAAAACCCTAAAGCCATTTAATAAAAAAAGCAAGAAAAATCCTAATAAGGACATAGTCTTGTTAATTTGTTGTAAATATCACACAATATTATTACATGTTTATATCCATTGGATATTGACATAATTTAAAATCCGTCTAATGACGACTTTTATATATTTCAAGATGCGTTACTATAATTTTTTATTAGATGCTCAACTGTTTTCAACTTGTTGTCTTGTACTCCTGAATAGAGTACTTCACCAGTATCCATATCGATCATTATGGCTTGTGTTTCATCTATACCAACATAATGAATTACTACAGTAATCACGTTATCAAAACGTTGAACATACATCTTACTAATCACCCGCCGTAACCTAAATAGCTGCGCCTAATACCGCTACACTTTTGCCAGCCCATGTTTGCCTCCAGGGAATGGGCTGACGGTTTCCATAAAATGGCGAACTTTTTTCAACAGTTGCCACATTGAGCGGCACTGATGATTGCGCGTTATTGTGTCGTGAAGCGCCTGCCATAGCCGTTCCACATGATTCACCCATGGCGAGTAAACCGGCTGATAAATGACCCTGAACTTCGGGTTCTCCTTCAGCCAGCGCTGTGTTTCCCGGCTTTTGTGGATAATGTAGTTGTCCACGATCAGCGTGATAGTTTTCGCCCGACGGTACGTCGCTTTAAGCCGCTTCAGCAGGCTGATGAACAGCACCGAACTTTTGCTGTTGCCGCCCACGTAGCTGACTTTACCTGTCCCGCTGTGCAGCGCTCCGGCCAGATAATATTTTTCATTCTGCCCCGGCGTCACTACCCGTTTTTGTTGTCCGCGCAGCTGCCAGTCCGCACCGATTTTGGGATTAAGATGGATATCCACCTCATCTTCATAAAAGACCGGATGCTCTGCGCTGCATTCGTCCAGTGCTTTGTGGATTGCCGCTATCTTTTCATCTTTATGCGGGGCACGGATACGCAGAGTTGGCGCGGCCCTTCGCCACACAAGCCCCGCA
>NZ_SZXC01000063.1:0-2902 GCF_005281055.1 Citrobacter sp. wls711
CAAGTATTCCTTCAGTCTACTTAAATTGGTAGTGCGAAATGGCTCTTCTGGCATTCGATGCCAAGGCAGCCAGTTGATTACTTAATAAGTATCGTTGTCAGCAGTTAAACGGCAGTTCCTCTTCTCGTAAAACTACCGGTGCCTTGTCTGCCCGGTACTGGATCCAAGTTTTCAGGTCTATTTGCGTGCTATTACGACCAGCTAAATCAAAATATCCTCTGTTAGCAAAACGGCGATGTATAAGCTCTTCACCTGTTATGGACAGATAGGCGTTCAATGCCGAACGATGGATGAAAAGTCCGCGTTGTTTTACACCTTTTTGATGGAAGGCGATAAGTTTGCCAGAATGATCAACCCAACCGCTTTGACAATCCCATAAAAGTTCGAGTTTTTGAATGATTCCCAGGCATGGCGCAATGAGGTTATCCTGGCGCTCGGGCATGGTATATGAGTAGTCGTATTCCCATTCGTTTCCGCGCAGTAAACTGACTTCTGTAAAATTAAACGCTTCACTATCTTCATCACTATTAAGAAGTTGTTTGTATACCGGGCTGTCAGGATATTCAGCAAGATAACCGCGATAACAACTACTTCCCTGATTATATTGGAAAATATCGCGTGATCTTTTCTGTTTAAAGTTCTGGATGCTTTCATTTATGAGTGCGCTTGAGTAGGAAGCACGCACTCCCAAGTACGGGGAATCCCAGCTATTTTCATTCGGCGCTTTATCGTCATCCCAATAGCTATGTGAAAGCGCTACCCACTGCTCTCCTTCCTCGTCAGTTCGAATAAGACAAGCTTCATAAGGTGGAAAATCATCGGTCCTAACCCAACCTTTGATATCTGAATTGTGGTCAGGGAATGCATAATTTGTTTCCTCCATCAGTACTGGATAGACACCTTCTGCGGTGATATCGCGTACATCGGTCAGGTCAACTTTACGGACGTCGACTGACCATAGATGATCACTTGTAGGTTCGTAGTCGGAATATGGGTCTTCCAGTGCGGGAACATTACTGGCCAGAATGCCCAGTAGTCGATGTAAGGCGATCCAGTAATATTTTTTACCGAGTCGGTCAGCATACCCTTTTCTACCCCGTCCCGAGCCATACTGACTCCCGATATGGCGATCATAATTGAGCGCGCAGTGGTTATAACCGGGATATCCTAAATTAAGTGCTTCTCGCATTAACCAACAGGCAATGTTTTCATGGCTGATATTGGCGCTCTCCAAGTCAAAGCCGGAAATCTTCGATTCCACCTGATAACGCCAGAAATCCGGGGCCATGGATTCTCCCCAGAGCACCATGTTTGATGGTAAATGTTCCAGATCTAGGAGGGGTTTGACATCCGCCAGTACAGGCCATCGTGATGGTAATGATACGTTTGTCTGGTAATGCTGTAATTGGCTTGTTACGGCTGTGGGAAATTCTCCTGTTTTCAACAAGTTTACTAATAGCTGAACCGTATCCCGGAGCAGAATATTCTTGCTATCTGACGCAATGCTTAATAGACCAGGGAGCGCTGGCATAAACGCATTTCTGCGTTGGTATGACAATAAGCATGCACTGTAGATAGCAAGGCTAATACGCTCTAATACGTAATCATCATCACAATATGCAAATTCACTGATTACTGTTTGGCAGTTCTCCGGGTAGTTTGCCAGGATTCTGCTTAGCCCTTTTGAGGATAAATCCCTGATTCGGCGGTCAGCACACGAAGTGAGCCAGGCAAGTGTTAGACTGGCCAGCCTCCGGCTTTCAGCAGGCCAATGGGTTATGTCAGCAAATAGTGCTGCATGGATGAGTGAATAGACAGCAGTCTTATTATCAAATGATCCCAGCGCAGCTAATGACAAGTAGGTGTCACGTTCAGCTAAGGATGACTGCCGTAAAAATGGCCCCAGCCAGTTAGTTGCGTTTAGACGATGGTCAGGAACCAGACTAAGTGAAAACAGCGCTTCATAAACCGACTCCCATAATCCAGGTGTATGCAGTGCTGCATGGATGTGTTCATCAATTTCTTCCACTACACTTTGTCGGGAGCGCCAAACCAATGACTGGATGAACAGCTTATGGGCTTGTTCGGATGGTAATCCTACTTCTTCAGCAGTAATTTCAAGAGCAGTTTTCTCTGGCAGCACGGCGGCAAGAGCTTCCAGCAATCCAGCATCTTCTTCTGTTAACGCTGCAATTTTCTCCGCTAGTTTTACTGTATCCGAATCAAGAGCTTCCACAAGGCTGATAGCACGGAGTATGTCACCGTAGCGTTGATAACCCAGACGGATCAGGAAGGTATCCTCATCCAAGCCGCGTTTTACGCTGGCTGGCCAAACGCATTTACCGCTGCTCCGGTTGTCGGAGAGGTGCTAAACAATCGCTCATCGAGTAAAAGGTAATATTACTGAACACTAAAACCTGACGCACATCACAAAATTAGAACGAACAGTTCATGAACCAACAAGCGTAACATCGAGTGATTTATGGACAGCGTTTAACACAGTTATGAACCAAAACTGAGTTCATAACTGTGAGTTTGAATCGCCATTTGATTAATATCCATTTAAAACAGTTTGTTATACTTTTTCTGGTGCTGAAGTAAATTATGTATATTCCTCAAACCCAGAATAGTTAAATAACCTACAATGATAAATAAGTTCATAAGACATTTCCACTAGCTGATAAATCAATACGTTAGAATTTTGGATCCCCCTCTCGTTTCTTGCATTAGCTACAGAGTACATTCTCTTCATGTCCATGGTAATTGTGAGGTAAATGTCGTGTATTCAGTAAACCAGTTGGTTATCTCGGGCTGCAAACGGCAATGGATCCTGATGGACACGGAAACCTCTATGCCGTTGCTGTATCCACTTAGTTTGTTTAAAGTCCCACCATGGCCCTTC
>NZ_SZXC01000060.1:0-176061 GCF_005281055.1 Citrobacter sp. wls711
AAGGCGCCCTAAAGGCGCCTTTTTGCTATCTGCGATATGGAAGATTCGAACCTGCTTGCCTGATGCGCTTCGCTTATCAGGCCTACGAAAGATATCTGGCCCGCATGTAGGCGGGATAAGACGCCAGTCGCCATCCGGCATCATCTAACGCAATTATTGTGACTTTTTTACGCCAATCCGTTATCTTGTTTAGCATATAAAACAAATCTAACCGATTATGGCGTACTTCACGCTTTTACTCGGTTATTTCGTTAAGCCAGTAAAACGAGAAAGCATGATGAGCGTGATGTTTGACCCTGAAGCCGCAATTTATCCGTTTCCGCCTAAGCCCGCGCCGCTGAACGAGGATGAAAAACAATTTTATCGCGAGAAAATCAAACGCCTGCTAAAAGAGCGCGATGCTGTGATGGTGGCGCACTATTATACCGACCCAGAGATCCAACAGCTGGCAGAGGAAACCGGTGGCTGCATTTCTGACTCGCTGGAGATGGCGCGGTTTGGCTCAAAGCATTCGGCCTCTACGCTGCTGGTGGCTGGGGTCCGATTTATGGGCGAAACGGCTAAAATCCTCAGCCCGGAAAAGACCATTCTGATGCCAACGCTGCAGGCGGAATGTTCCTTAGACCTGGGCTGTCCAATCGACGCATTCAGTGCATTTTGCGATGCGCATCCGGACCGCACCGTCGTGGTGTATGCCAACACGTCGGCGGCAGTGAAAGCGCGTGCGGATTGGGTGGTGACATCCAGCATTGCGGTTGAACTTATTGAGCATCTGGATAGTTTAGGTGAAAAAATCATCTGGGCTCCGGACAAGCATCTGGGCAACTACGTGCAAAAACAGACCGGAGCCGATGTTCTTTGTTGGCAAGGGGCCTGTATCGTCCATGACGAATTCAAAACACAGGCATTAACGCGCATGAAAGGGTTATATCCCGACGCAGCCGTGCTGGTACACCCTGAATCACCTCAATCAATAGTCGATATGGCCGATGCCGTGGGGTCGACGAGTCAGCTCATCAACGCGGCAAAAACGTTACCGCATAAGCAGCTTATCGTGGCGACTGACCGGGGTATTTTTTACAAAATGCAGCAGGCTGTGCCGGACAAAGAGTTGCTTGAAGCCCCGACGGCTGGCGAGGGGGCAACCTGTCGCAGCTGTGCACATTGCCCGTGGATGGCGATGAACGGCCTCAAAGCGATTGCAGAGGGCCTTGAGCAAGGTGGGGCAGCCCATGAGATACAGGTTGATGACGCGCTGCGAGAAGGGGCACTATTGCCGTTAAACCGCATGCTGGAATTTGCGGCTACACTACGAGCTTAAATAAATTATTGCTCTGGGGGAAAAGATGGATTTTTTTAGCACGCAGAATATTTTGGTTCATATCCCGATTGGCGCGGGGGGATACGACCTGTCATGGATTGAAGCAGTGGGGACCGTTGCCGGTTTACTGTGCATTGGTTTGGCAAGCCTTGAGAAAATCAGCAACTACGTCTTTGGTCTGATAAACGTCACGCTGTTTGCGATCATCTTCTTTCAGATCCAACTCTACGCCAGCCTGTTATTACAGGTGTTCTTTTTTGCCGCCAATATCTACGGCTGGTATGCCTGGTCCCGACAAACCAGCCAACATGAGGCTGAGCTGAAAATTCGCTGGCTGCCGTTGCCGAAAGCGCTAAGTTGGCTGGCGGCTTGCGTGGTGGCGATTGGTCTGATGACGGTATTTATCGATCCGGTCTTCGCGTTTCTGACCCGTATGGCCGTGAACATTATGCAAGGACTGGGATTACAGGTTGCCGCACCTGAGTTGCAACCCGATGCATTTCCGTTCTGGGATTCCTGCATGATGGTGCTGTCGATTGCGGCGATGATCCTGATGACGCGGAAATACGTCGAAAACTGGCTGTTGTGGGTGATCATTAACGTCATCAGCGTGGTGATCTTCGCCCTACAAGGCGTGTATGCGATGTCGCTGGAATACATGATCCTCACCGTTATTGCGCTTAACGGCAGCAGGATGTGGATGAACAGCGCGCGCGAGCGTGGCTCACGCGCGCTCTCCCATTAGTGATGGTGATGTGAATGGCCGGACAGTCCCTGATACAGGTGGCAGTCCGGCCCGTTGCATGGCTGATATTCCATCTGGATCGTTGCGTGTTCAATCTGATAATGATGCGTCAGGAAATGTTGAATGCGTTCCAGCAATGCGTCGTGATCGTGCGGGGGAACCACCTGCACATGTAGCGTCATTACCGGTTTTTCACCCACCATCCAGACGTGCACATGGTGCACGTTGCGAACTTCAGGAATATCCCGGCTGAGGTGGCGCTGTAGCGCGGGAATATCCAGTGCCAGCGGTGCGCCTTCGAGTAATTCGTTCACGCTATCTTTCAATAACCGCCAGGCGCTACGCAGTACCAGCACGGAAACCAGAATCGACAGGATCGGATCCGCTGGCGTCCAGCCGGTCCAGATGATGATCAACGCCGCGATGATCGCGCCAACTGACCCCAGTAAATCGCCCATTACGTGCAAGGTCGCGGCGCGAACATTGAGGTTCTTCTCCTCGCTCCCGCGATGCAGCACCCAAAAGGCAAGAACGTTAGCCAGTAAACCTGCCACGGCAATCACCATCATCATGCCGCCAGCTACCGGTCGTGGGGTATAGAAGCGCTCTATCGCCTCCCAGACGATTAAAATGGTGATCACCACTAGCGCGATAGCGTTCACAAACGCGGCCAGCGTCGTGAGCCTCAGCCAGCCGAACGTGTGTCGGATGGTCGGTGGTCGGCGAGCAAACCTGACAGCCAGCAGTGCAAAAAGCAGAGCGGCTGCATCTGTCAGCATATGGCCGGCGTCCGCCAGCAGCGCCAGCGAGCCTGACAGGATCCCGCCGACCACCTCCACAAACATAAATCCCGCCGTAATGCAGAAGGCGAACAGCAGTCGACGGGCGTTATTATCTTTGGGCAGGTCAGGGGAAGTGGGGGTATGTGAGTGCGCCATAATGTCATCCCTTTGTTATTCTCATCATTACTGTATGACATCATACCGGGTTTGGGCTGACAAAATTAAAAAGGAGAGCTTTTGCTCTCCCGTTATTAGCCATATTTTTAGCTTTACTGGGTGGTGCCGTCGGTTTTGGTGTCTACGTCATTGTTGATACCGTTTCCGGTCTCTACCTTCTTATTGATATCCGGACAACGACCGTCTTTGCACATTGAGTTTTTGTGCATCTCGTCTTTGGTCATCCCTTCATGATTCATTGATGAACCGTTCGGATGCAGCATGGTGCCGCCCGAATTAACGTTGTTGTTGTCGACATTATTCGGTGCCACGTTCTCGCGTGCGTCCGGTGCGATTTGACCGGCATCCGCCGAAGAGTTCGCCTGACCGTTATTTGACTGCGTGTTTGCGTCTGCAGCCAACGCCGCGCCGCTGGCGAGGCTAAGAGTGGCAGTAAGAAAGAGTGAGGCCAGCTTTGTCATTTGCATAATATGCTCCTGTTATGGTCGATATGTCGGATAACCTCTTCCAACAGTGCATATGCCAGTTAAATCCTCAGAGGTAGTTAACTATTTCAGTATGAAAATTAAAACCAGCATAGAATATTGAAATTAATAAAAAAATAAGCTGTTGCAGTTATAAATTGTAGTTTGGATCTCGTTTATCGCTACTTTATTGCGTTTTTTTGGCTTATTCCAGGATTAATCCGTCCAAAGTGTAAAACCCCGTTTACACTTTAGAACTGAAGATATAGATTGGAGGGATTGCATTCATTTATATAAGTATGGCAACGCTGGAATAATCATGAATTATCAGAACGACGATTTACGCATTAAAGAGATCAACGAGTTACTCCCCCCGGTCGCACTGCTGGAAAAATTCCCTGCTACTGAAAATGCCGCAAATACGGTTGCTCACGCCCGCAAAGCGATTCATAAAATTCTGAAAGGCAGCGACGATCGCTTACTGGTGGTGATCGGGCCGTGCTCGATTCATGATCCGGCAGCCGCCAAAGACTATGCCGCTCGCCTGCTGGCGCTGCGTGATGAGCTTAAAGACGAGCTTGAAATCGTCATGCGCGTCTATTTTGAAAAGCCGCGTACCACCGTCGGCTGGAAGGGGCTGATCAACGATCCGCATATGGATAACAGCTTCCAGATCAACGATGGCCTGCGCATTGCGCGTAAGCTGCTGCTGGATATTAACGACAGCGGCTTGCCTGCGGCGGGTGAATTCCTTGATATGATTACCCCACAGTACCTGGCCGATCTGATGAGCTGGGGGGCTATTGGCGCACGTACGACGGAGTCCCAGGTTCACCGTGAGCTGGCATCCGGTCTTTCCTGCCCGGTTGGTTTTAAAAACGGTACTGATGGCACCATCAAAGTGGCGATCGATGCAATCAACGCCGCTGGCGCGCCGCACTGTTTCCTGTCGGTGACTAAATGGGGTCATTCAGCCATTGTGAATACCAGCGGTAATGGCGACTGCCATATCATTCTGCGCGGTGGTAAAGAGCCGAACTACAGTGCTCAGCACGTTGCAGACGTGAAAGAAGGGCTGGTTAAAGCTGGTTTGTCTGCGCAGGTGATGATCGACTTTAGCCATGCCAACTCCAGCAAGCAGTTTAAAAAGCAGATGGATGTGGCTACAGACGTTTGTGGGCAGGTAGCCGGCGGTGAGAAAGCGATTATTGGCGTAATGATCGAAAGCCATCTGGTGGAAGGTAATCAGAATCCGGATAGCGGCGAGCCGCTGACTTACGGCAAGAGCATTACCGATGCCTGCATTGGCTGGGAAGATACTGATGCGGTACTGCGTCAGCTGGCAGAAGCGGTAAAAGCGCGTCGCGGGTAAAAAACTTATCCGGGCTACGCTCGGTAGGCCGGATAAGGCAACGCTGCCATCCGGCAATAAAAAAGCGTGGAGCATTCCACGCTTTTTTCGTTTGAACCGGGATGAAAATTACTTCGCTTTACCCTGGTTGGCAACGGCGGCCGCTTTTGCCGCGATCTCGTCAGCATTACCCAGATAGTAACGTTTGATCGGCTTGAAGTTTTCGTCGAACTCATACACCAGCGGTACGCCGGTCGGAATGTTCAGTTCCAGAATTTCATCTTCGCCCATGTTATCCAGGTATTTCACCAGCGCACGCAGGGAGTTACCGTGAGCGGCGATAATCACGCGCTCACCGCTTTTCATGCGCGGCAGAATGGTTTCGTTCCAGTAAGGGATAACGCGCTCGATGGTCAGCGCCAGGCTTTCGGTAACCGGTAGCTCTTTGTCAGTGAGTTGAGCATAACGCGGATCGTGCCCCGGATAGCGCTCGTCATCTTTGGTCAGCTCCGGTGGGGTGACCGCGAAGCCACGACGCCATTGTTTAACCTGCTCGTCACCGTATTTTTCAGCGGTTTCTGCTTTGTTCAGCCCCTGCAGCGCGCCGTAATGACGTTCGTTCAGCTTCCAGGATTTTTCAACTGGTAGCCACGCTTGATCCAGTTCATCCAGTACGTTCCACAGGGTGTGGATGGCACGTTTTAGCACAGACGTGTAAGCAAAATCGAAGCTGTAACCTTCCTCTCGCAGCAGTTTGCCCGCCGCTTTTGCTTCGCCTACGCCTTTCTCGGACAGATCAACATCGTACCAACCGGTAAAGCGGTTTTCGTTGTTCCACTGACTTTCACCGTGACGTACCAGAACCAGCTTAGTTACAGCCATACATTCACTCCTATAAATCACATTGAATGATAATGATTATCATTATATTGCCGTAATGCGTCAGCGGCAATACATCTTCTTATACAATAGCGAAAATTGAACAGCAGTGTAAGACGCATGTAAATGAGACGTTGTGTTTTCGTGCTAGACAAGATGTGCGAAAGAAGCATGACAACGCAGTGGGCGGCGTCTTAACGCATCTTCCAGATTCGTTGTGCCTCAAGGGCGTAAGTTTACCCTGAGTTCTGAGAGTGTTAGTCCGCAATAGCACGCTTGAATTTTATTAAAATGTGAAAATTGTCATGTCAAAAAGTCAATCATACATAATTTGTGGATCTTACTCATTACTGCCCTGGGACATCGGTCATGTATGCTATTCGTAATTCATGATTCATTGTACTGGCAGCGTAGTTATTAATAATTTTTATCAAAATATTCTATTTTCCTTATCAAGTGTCATATTTGAGGGTATTCATTATGTCGGGCACAATCAGTTCCCTTGAAAGGGTGATCTTACCTGTTGCCGTAAAGCTGGGAAAACAGGTACATGTCAATGCGATTAAAAATGGTTTTATCAGGTTAATGCCTCTGACGCTAGTTGGAGCCATGTTTGTTCTTATTAACAATGTCTTTCTTAATTTCACTGAAGGTTCATTTTTCTGGTCGATGGGTGTACGCCTGGATGCTGGGACAATCGATACCCTTGAACAATTGAAAGTAACCGGTAGTAGCGTTTATAACGGCACGTTGGGAATAATGTCATTGATGACCCCATTCTTTATTGGGATGGCACTAGCTGAAGAGCGAAAAGTTGATCCCCTTGCTTCGGGGTTATTATCGATCGCCGCATTTATGACTGTTACGCCATTTACTGTCAGTGGCGTCAGTGGCATTGGTCCAAATTGGTTAGGCGGTGCCAACATTATTTCCGGGATCATTATTGGGCTAGTGGTTGCTGAATTATTCACGTTTATTATTCGTCGCCAGTGGGTTATAAAATTACCTGAAAGCGTTCCGGAGTCGGTTTCGCGATCATTTACCGCGTTAATTCCTGGGTTCATTATACTTTTGTTGATGGGCCTGATCTCATGGGGATTGTCGTTGGTGGGGACACATTTTCACCAGGTGATTATGAATTCGATTGCAACGCCGCTCGCGTCACTCGGGAGCATCGTAGGGTGGGCCTATGTGATATTTAATTCATTCTTGTGGTTTTTTGGTGTTCACGGAGGCCTGGCATTAACTGCGCTAAATAGCGGCATCCTCGGTCCGTGGGGAATGGAAAACATGGCGGTCTATACTCAATATGGCTCGGTTGATGCGGCGCTGGCTGCGGGTAAAACCTTCCATTTCTGGACCGGCCCTATGCTGGAGTCCTACGTTTACCTGGGAGGAACCGGTGCGACGCTAAGCCTGATTTTTGCGATTTTTATCGCTTCTCGTCGGGCTGACTATCGTCAGGTGGCAAAGATGGCCCTGCCATCCGGCCTGTTTAATATCAATGAACCCATTCTTTTCGGTTTGCCGATCATTATGAATCCGGTATTGATGATCCCCTTTGTGCTCATTCAACCTATTCTTGCGGGGATTACATTGTTGGTCTATTCATTGGGTATTATTCCACCCTCCACTAATTTTGCTCCGTGGACGATGCCACCAGGGTTGGGCGCTTTCTTCAATTCTAACGGGAGTATCGCGGCATTGATTATGGCCCTGATTAACCTCGGTATTGCGACCATGATTTACTTGCCATTCGTTATTATCGCCAATAAAGCACAAAACGTTATTGATGAGGAAGAGAGCGAAGACGATATTGCTGCTGCACTGAAATTTTAATAAGGATGCATTATGGAAATCAGCACGGTTCATGAAAGTCAGTTTTTAAGGGGTAATGATTTTTATTTCTTTATTCTCGATAAAACAGAAAGTATAAGTGGACTACACCAACACGATTATTATGAATTTACACTCGTCCTGACAGGAAGTTGTCGCCAGGAGATAAATGGTAAGCGCGTGATCATGGAACGTGGTGATTTTGTTTTTATTCCGGTTGGCTCTTATCATCAAACATTTTATGACTATGGGGTTACGCGTATCTTAAATATGGGGGTGAGCAAACGTTATTTTTCTGAGCATTATCTGGATATGCTGCCATCCTATTTTATCGCATCGCAATGTTATGCTATGTCAACCGCGTTTTTAGCGTTTATAGAAGCTACACTGTCAACATTGGACATACACCAAAATGAATGTGAGGAGTTCAATAAGTTGCTCACTTTTTATGTGGCTAATCGCTTGCAACATTATGAAGATAGCCCACAACTAGAATCCATACCCGGCTGGTTAGTGCAGTTGGTGAGGGACATGCACAAAAAATCGATGTTTGCTGATAATGCGCTGGAAAATATGGTCCGGTTATCAGGGAAAACACAATCATATCTCACGCGGGCAACTAATCGTTATTATCAGAAAACACCCGGGCAAATAATTAATGATATTCGCATCAACTATTGTAAGAAACAGTTAGAGACAACTAATTTCTCAGTGATAGATATTTCATTCGAAGCTGGTTTTAGCAGTCCGGGTATTTTTATTAATAATTTTAAAAAACTAACCTCATTCACACCTGGTAACTACCGAAGACGGTTGGCGAGTCCAAAGAAATGACACGGTTGTTGCTAACTGAAAGTGAATAAATGAAATTTTAAAGAAAGTAGAATACTGCTTTCAGGAGCTAAAATGAAAAAATTAAAAGTAGTCACCATTGGTGGCGGGAGTAGCTATACTCCGGAATTGCTTGACGGCTTTATTAAGCGCTATCATGAGTTGCCTATTAATGAGCTGTGGCTGGTGGATGTCGCAGAGGGTAAAGAAAAACTCGATATCATTTATGCGCTTTGTCAGCGCATGGTCGCGCGTGCCGGTGTACCGATAACAATCCATAAATCTCTGAATCGTCAGGAAGCATTGCAGAATGCTGATTTTGTTACGACACAATTTCGTGTCGGCCAGCTAAAGGCACGCGAGCAGGATGAGCGGATTCCGCTATCACTGGGCTATTTGGGGCAAGAAACTAACGGTGCAGGTGGATTATTTAAAGGTCTGCGCACCATTCCGGTCATTTTGGATATTGTGCAGGATGTCCAGAATATTTGCCCACAAGCATGGATCATTAACTTTACTAACCCCGCCGGAATGGTAACTGAGGCGGTATATCGACATACCGACTTTAAACGTTTCATTGGTGTTTGTAACGTCCCGGTGGGAATGCGGATGTTGATAGAAGATTTGTTATCGCTAACCAAAGATGATCAGCTTTCTATTGATCTGTTTGGCCTGAATCATCTGGTTTTCATTAGAGACGTGCTGGTAAATGGACAGTCGCGCTTTGCAGAGGTTCTCGATCGTGTCGCCTCAGGGATAATCAACGGTAGCACAGTAAAAAATATTTTCAGCCTGCCGTTTAGTTGTGGACTGTTACGCTCACTGAATTTGCTACCCTGTTCTTATCTTCTTTATTACTTCAAACATAAAGAGATGTTGGCAATAGAAATGGCTGAGTATTTTAAAGGCAACGTTCGTGCCCAGGTGGTACAGGAGTTGGAAAGAAAGTTATTCGATATTTATAAAAACCCGCAGTTAGATACTAAGCCTGCAGAACTGGATGCCCGTGGTGGTGCTTATTACTCTGATGCAGCTTGTGAGGTTATTAATGCAATTTACAACGATAAACAGACCGAACATTATATTAATGTTCCTCATTATGGGCACGTTGATAATATCCCAGCAGACTGGGCAGTCGAAATGACCTGTCTGTTAGGGCGAGGCGGTGTAACGCCGCATCCGCGCGTCACCCACTTTGACGAGAAAGTTTTAGGACTGATTTATACAATCAAAGGCTTCGAAATTGCTGCCTCACAAGCTGCGTTGAGTGGGCGTATTGATGATGTTTTGTTGGCGCTGAATCTCAACCCTTTGGTTGATTCGGATCGGGGCGCTGAAATTTTAGCGCGGGAAATGCTGCTGGCGAATCAAGACCATCTGCCGCAGTTTGCCTGTACCATTGCCAGCCTTCAGTCAGGCGAAAATCAACAAGAGGGCAGTATATGACGAAAATATTGATCGTGAATGCTGATGACTTTGGTTTAAGCCACGGTACCAACTACGGTATTGTTGAAGCGCATCGCCATGGGATAGTGACGTCAACGACCGCTATGATGAATGCCACTGGTATTGAGCATGCGGCAGCACTCAGCGCCGATTTTCCCGCACTAGGTGTGGGTTTACATTTTGTTCTTAGCTACGGTGTGCCGTTGACAAATATGCCTTCACTGGCGAGAGAAGGGGTTTTAGGTAAATGGCTCTGGGAGACCGCCGGGAGCGGATTACTGAAAGATGATGAAGTTGTGGCTGAATTACACCGGCAATATGACAGTTTTGTTTCTCTTTTTGGTCGGATGCCAACGCATATTGATAGCCACCATCATGCCCATTTTATTCCTCAAGTTTGGCAGCATGTTGCGAGTTTTGCGCGTGATAAGGGTCTTCCATTGCGAATCGACTGGCAGGCGACGCGCCAGCAGAATATAACGGTACAGGATATACGTGGTGTCGATTATTTCATCAGTGATTTTTATGCTGAAAACGTTTCATCCCGCTTCGTTCTTGATGCACTGGAACGCGCCACCGTTGAAAATGAACAAACTGTGGAATTGATGTGCCACCCTGGTTTCGTCGATAAGATTGTTATGCAAAGTCGCTATTGTCATCCGCGACTGGATGAACTGGAGGTGTTAACGTCACCCACACTTAAGCAGCACATACTTGAACAGGGTTTCCTGCTGGGCAATTATACCGATCTGTGATGTTATGCCCGGCATGCTCATGCTGCCGGGCAATTGATTTTAATCAGGCCGGAATAAACCGGTATTCCGTCACGCTGGCGTACTCTTCGCCCGGGCGCAGGAAGCAGTCCGGCTGCGGCCATTCCGGATGGTTCGGGCTGTCCGGCAGAAACTCGCTTTCCAGCGCCAGACCTTGCCAGTCGGCGTACGCCTCTGGACCACGGGACGGTGTGCCGCCGAGGAAATTCCCGGAGTAGAACTGCAAAGCAGGGGCCGAGGTGTAGACCTCCATCTGCAATTTTTCATCCTGCGACCACAGCAGCGCGACCGGCTTACGGGCATCACCTTGTGCCTGTAGCAGGAAGGCGTGATCGTAACCTTTTACGTGGCGCTGATCGTCATCGGCCAGAAATTCGCTGGCGATAACTTTTGGCGTACGGAAGTCAAAAGAAGTGCCTGCCACCGGCTTTAGGCCCTCGTGTGGGATACCCATCGCATCAACCGGCAGATACGTGTCGGCGAGGATCTGCAGCTTATGCTGGCGGACATCGGTTTTATCACCGTCGAGGTTGAAATAAACGTGGTTGGTCAGATTCACCGGGCAGGGCTTATCGACCGTCGCGCGATAGGTGATTGAAATGCGATTGTCGTCGGTCAGGCGATACTGCGCTGTCGCGCAAAGGTGGCCAGGGAAACCCTGGTCGCCATCGTCAGAGGTCAGTGCGAACAGCACCTGACGATCATTCTGATTCACTATCTGCCAGCGACGTTTATCGAAACCGTCCGGCCCGCCGTGCAGCTGGTTTTCACCCTGGCTTGGCAGTAATTCAATGGTTTCACCTGCGAAGGTGTAACGGCTGTTGGCGATACGGTTCGCGTAGCGGCCAATCGATGCCCCCAGAAACGCAGCCTGATCAGGATATTGCTCCGGGCTGGCGCAGCCGAGCAATGCTTCACGCACGCTACCATCGCTCAGAGGAATGCGGGCCGACAACAGCGTTGCGCCCCAGTCCATCAGGTTGACCACCATCCCTGCGTCATTACGCAGGGTCAGCAGACGAAACGGCTGGCCATCGGGGGCCATGACGGGAATTTCGTTTAGCACTGTCCGGCTCCTTGTGAAGGTTTACACACATAGAAGGTTTCTTTGATACCGGTTTTCGCTTCGTACTGCGCAGCGACAGCCTGCTGTACCACAGGAACCAACGCTTCAGGGATCAGCGCCACAATGCAGCCGCCGAAGCCGCCGCCGGTCATGCGCACGCCGCCCTGGGATCCGATGGTCGCTTTGACGATCTCCACCAGGGTATCAATTTGCGGCACGGTAATTTCAAAGTCATCGCGCATGGAGGCATGAGATTCCGCCATCAACTGGCCCATGCGCAGCAGGTCACCTTTTGCCAGGGCATCAGCGGCTTCCACGGTACGGGCATTTTCGGTGATCACGTGGCGGACGCGTTTGGCGACGATCGGGTCTAGCTCATGGGCGACGGCGTTGAATGCTTCAAGGCTGACATCACGCAGCGCGGGCTGCTGGAAGAAGCGCGCACCGGTTTCGCACTGCTCGCGACGGGTGTTGTACTCACTGCCGACCAGCGTACGCTTAAAGTTACTGTTAATGATCACCACGGCGACGCCCTCAGGCATGGAGACCGCTTTGGTACCCAGCGTACGGCAGTCGATCAGTAGCGCATGATCTTTCTTGCCCAGCGCGGAAATCAGCTGATCCATGATGCCGCAGTTGCAGCCGACGAACTGGTTTTCGGCTTCCTGACCGTTCAGGGCAATCTGCGCGCCGTCGAGCGGCAGGTGATAAAGCTGCTGGAACACGGTGCCGACCGCCACTTCCAGCGACGCTGAGGAGCTTAAGCCAGCGCCCTGGGGTACATTGCCGCTGATCACCAGATCGGCACCGCCAAAGGCACTATTACGCTTTTGCAGGTGTTTTACCACGCCGCGGACATAGTTCGACCACTGCTGGCTGTCATGGGCGATAATCGGCGCGTCGAGAGAGAACTCATCAACCTGATTCTCGTAGTCAGCGGCAATCACGCGCACGATGCGATCGTCACGCGTCGCGCAGCTGATCACGGTTTGGTAGTCGATGGCACAAGGCAGAACGAAGCCGTCGTTATAGTCGGTATGTTCGCCAATCAGGTTGACGCGGCCGGGTGCCTGAATCGTATGGGTGGCAGGGTAGCCAAATGTTTCAGCAAACAGAGATTGTGTTTTTTCTTTCAGACTCATTTTTTAAACTCCGGATTCGCGAAAATGGATGTCACTGACCGCACGCAAACGCTCGGCGGCTTGTTCTGCCGTCAGGTCGCGCTGGGTTTCCGCCAGCATTTCATAACCGACCATAAATTTACGCACGGTCGCGGAACGCAGCAGGGGCGGATAAAAATGCGCGTGCAGCTGCCAGTGTTGATTCTCTTCGCCATTAAACGGTGCGCCGTGCCAGCCCATGGAATAAGGGAAAGAACACTGGAACAGATTGTCGTAACGGCTGGTCAGTTTCTTCAGCGCCAGCGCCAGGTCGGCACGCTGCGCGTCGGTCAAATCGGTAATACGCAGCACATGTGCTTTAGGCAGTAGCAGCGTTTCAAACGGCCATGCCGCCCAGTAAGGCACGACCGCCAGCCAGTGCTCGGTTTCCACCACCGTGCGGCTGCCGTCTGCCTGTTCACGCTGGACATAATCGACCAGCATCGGTTTGCCTTGCTCAGCGAAATAGTCTTTTTGCAGGCGGTCTTCACGCTCTGCTTCATTGGGCAGGAAGCTATTGGCCCAAATCTGACCGTGTGGATGTGGGTTCGAGCACCCCATCGCTGCGCCTTTATTTTCAAACACTTGTACCCAGGGATAGGTTTTCCCCAGATCGGCCGTTTGCATCTGCCACGTTTTCACAATCTCCGTCAGCGCAGGCACGCTGAGTTCCGGCAGCGTTTTGCTGTGATCGGGTGAGAAGCAAATGACACGGCTGGTTCCACGTGCGCTCTGACAGCGCATCAACGGATCGTGACTGTCCGGTGCGTCCGGGGTGTCGGACATCAGCGCGGCAAAATCATTAGTAAAGACGTAGGTGCCGGCGTAATCCGGGTTTTTATCACCGGTTACGCGCGTGTTACCTGCACACAGGAAGCAGTCCGGGTCATGTGCAGGGAGAACCTGCTTAGACGGTGTCTCCTGCGCCCCTTGCCAGGGACGTTTGGCGCGATGTGGTGAGACGAGGATCCACTGCCCGGTAAGCGGGTTAAAGCGGCGGTGTGGATGATCGACAGGATTGAATTGCGTCATGACGTGTCCTTAATCCGAATATCCTTGCGGATGGCGTGACTGCCAGTGCCAGGTGTCTTGTGCCATTTCGTCCAGCGTGCGGGTTACGCGCCAGTTTAATTCGCGATCGGCTTTGCTGGCATCTGCCCAGTAGGCGGGAAGATCGCCGTCACGGCGCGGTGCAAAATGGTAGTTAATCGGTTTACCACAGGCTTTGCTGAAGGCGTTGACCACGTCCAGTACGCTGCTGCCGACGCCCGCGCCGAGGTTATAAATATGCACACCTTGTTTACCCGCCAGTTTTTCCATAGCGACAACGTGCCCGTCGGCGAGATCCATCACGTGGATGTAATCACGAACGCCGGTGCCATCTTCGGTAGGGTAGTCGTTGCCAAATACGGCAAGCGACTCGCGGCGGCCAACGGCAACTTGAGCAATGTAAGGCATCAGGTTGTTGGGAATGCCCTGCGGATCTTCGCCCATATCGCCTGACGGATGTGCGCCAACCGGGTTGAAGTAGCGCAGCAGCGCGATGCTCCACTCTGGCTGGGCTTTTTGCAGATCGGTCAGGATCTGCTCGACCATCAGTTTGCTTTTGCCGTACGGGCTTTGCGGGGTTCCGGTTGGGAAGCTTTCAACGTAAGGAATTTGCGGCTGATCGCCATAGACTGTGGCTGAGGAGCTGAAGATGAAGTTCTTGACGTTGGCGGCGCGCATCGCGTTTACCAGACGCAGGGTACCGTTGACGTTGTTGTCGTAGTATTCCAGCGGTTTGGCAACAGACTCACCCACGGCCTTCAGACCGGCAAAGTGAATGACCGTATCAATGGCGTGATCGTGGAGAATTTCGGTGATCAGCGCTTCGTTGCGGATATCCCCTTCAATGAAGGTCGGATGCTTCGTGCCTAAACGCTCGATAACGGGCAGTACGCTGCGCTTACTGTTGCAGAGGTTATCAAGGATCACTACGTCGTGACCGTTTTTCAGTAACTGCACGCACGTGTGGCTTCCTATGTAACCGCTACCACCTGTAACCAATACTCTCATAATTCGCTCCGTTAAGCCTATGGTATGGAATGATCCTAGCATAACAAAGATGCGAAAAGTGTGACATGGAATAAATTAGTGGAATCGTTTACACTTCAGTGTTTTCAACGCTTACCACCATTTTTTTAATTGTAAATCATAGACTTTGTTTGTGGCTGCGCCATTTATCCGAAAAAGCAGGTAAAAAATGGGCGTCCAATGCGTACAGCACGTCAGTTAGACATGTATGGAAAATGTATTATCCCGGAGCAGGATGTCGCTTCAGCGCTCTGACTTTCAGTCAAATTAATTTCTCTGTTCAGGTAAGTTCAAATAACAACACCGGTGGTTAGGTGTGGGCTGGTCCGGCTGAAAATTGCCGACGTGTTTCCGTAAGGCCGGGAGAACCCGCAGGGATGCGGGTTCAGGGCGCGTTTTGCATGGATGCTTCCTCGCGCCCGGCCCGGTAGCCTGGAGGAATAAGCGGAGGGGACCACGAAGTGGCAATTTTCCCGCCGGGAGCCGGGATTGTAAAGGGCGTGGCGGAGAACGCCCTTTACCCGTTCACGGGTAGTGTGGCATCGGAGAAGCTATATACATGAGGTGAACGGAACAGCTTGCCTGAAATAACATGTTTATTATTCCAGGGACGTTTGTCGATAGCCATAGATCTCGCCGTCAGGCACAAACTCCAGTCGATGGGTAATGCAGGCTGGCGCATCCTCGGCGTGGTGAGAAACGAACAGCAGCTGGGTATCACCTTCGCCGATCAGCACATCAACAAAACGGCGGATCAACTGGCGATTCAGCGGATCCAGCCCCTGCAAGGGTTCATCGAGGATTAACAGAGTAGGGTGCTTAACCAGCGCGCGAACAATCAGCGCCAGTCGCTGCTGACCCCAGGAAAGGCTGTGAAACGGCGCGTCGGCAGTACGCTTATCGATGCCCAGAATGTCTAACCACTGCTGTACCAGCTTACGCTGCCGGTCAGAAACCGCCTGGTAGATACCGATCGAATCAAAATAACCGGAGAGGATCACGTTGCGTACCGTGGTACTGACGCGGTACTCGAGGTGCAGGCTGCTGCTGACATAGCCAATGTGTTTTTTAATATCCCAGATGGTTTCACCGCTGCCGCGACGACGACCAAACAGCGTCAGGGCGTTGCTGTAACCCTGTGGGTGATCGCCGGTGATTAAGCTGAGCAGGGTGGATTTCCCCGCGCCATTTGGGCCGACAATTTGCCAGTGTTCGCCCGGATTCACCTGCCAGCTCAAGTGATGCAGAATAGGGCGATCGTTATACGAGACCACGCCATCGTTGAGCACAATACGCGGCTCGTGATCGGCCAACGTATGGCGAACAGAGGGTTCATCGGGTTCGGGTAATGTAATCCCGGCCAGTTGTTCGCTATGCGCAAGCTGGGCTATCAATGCCTGTTGCAGTAAACCGGCTTTCTCGCCGGTTTCAGTCAGGGTGCAATCCGCGAGGACGCCAGCAAACTGCACGAATTCTGGAATCTCATCAAAGCGGTTGAGGACCAGCACCAGCGTAATACCTGCCTGATGCAACGTGGCGAGCAAATCCGCTAACTGATGACGTGACGCAACGTCCAGCCCGTCAAACGGTTCATCCAGGATCAGCAATTCCGGTTCCGACATCAGCGCCTGACAAAGCAGGGTTTTACGTGTTTCGCCGGTAGAGAGGTATTTGAAACGCCTGTCGAGCAGATGCGTAATGCCAAACTGCTGCGCCAGCGCTTTGCATCGCGCTGGGTTTTTTATTTCATCCAGAATGATTTCTGCCGTCGTGCGTCCGGTGTCGTCTTCGCCGGGGCTGAGGAGATCGGTGTTATTTCGCTGCCATTCGTCGCTGACCAGTTGTTGCAACTGCTCAAAGGAGAGTCGGGTGATGCGCGTGAACTGACAGCGGCGCTCGCCTTTTAACGGCGGCAATTCCCCCGCCAGCGCACGCGCTAACGCGGATTTCCCACTGCCGTTAGAACCGACAAACGCCCAGCTATCCCCCGCGTTCAACGTCAACGTATTCAACTGGAGCGTTTTTGTGTCGCTCAGACGAAACGTGCCTTGCGAAATTTGCAACGATGACATTTTATATCCCATGTTTTGCAGCAATGAACAACAGGGATACGTGTTCTGCGAGCCGATGTCAATCGACTCAACACAACGTGGCGATAATCACTCTGTCGGCGTTGAAATACGCGGTGACGTTAGCGCCTTCTTGCAGCGTCGCGGCGTCTTCCGACGGAACCGTGGCGCACAGCGTCTGGCCATCGGGCAGCGCCATTAACACTTCGCACTGTTCGGCGCCGCGCTCAATATGGCTGATGGTCCCCTGTAGTTGGTTATCAGCCGCCTGGGCGATAGCGTCGTCCTGGGTGATCCCCACCCATGGCGCCTTCAGCAGGACCAGCACTTCTTTACCCTCATCCAGCCCTAAACGTTCGCCACTTTGCGCCGTCAACGCGACTTTCAGCCGCGTTTCGCCATCGGCCAGCAGGACATCAACATGCTGCTGAACCTGAGAGTGGTCGCGTGCGGTAATGGTGCCAAACCACTGGTTACGGGCGCTGGTTTGCAGTGAAAAACGGGAGATGGCTGCCAGCAAACTGTTCAGCGGCAGGGCGTCGTCGTCGCTCAGGACATCAAACGCTTTCTGCTGAATTTGTGCCAGCAAATCGTAAAGTTGGATTAGGCGCTGGCCATAGCGGGTTAATACCGCGCCGCCGCCGCCTTTGCCGCCGGTGGCGCGCTCTACCAGCGTTTGCTCACTGAGCTGGTTCATCTCATTGATGGCATCCCAGGCGCTTTTGTAACTGATGCCCGCATCCTTCGCGCCCTGACTAATAGAGCCGGAAAGCGCAATGTGCTTAAGCAGCGAAATGCGGCGGGGATCGGCAAACAGCTTTTGCTGAAGTTTCAGGGTAAGAAGGATTTCGGCCTGCATATCAAGCTCCTGGCAAAAGGGATATTGTGACGGAAAACCGCGCGCGCGCAAAGTCGACCGCACAAAAGGGGAGTGCAATTCTGCGTTATGGGGTTAAAATACAGCTAAGGACTATATCTGGAGTTGATCATGTTAGAGTTATTGAAAAGTCTGGTATTCGCCGTAATCATGGTTCCTGTGGTGATGGCCATCATTCTGGGGCTGATTTACGGACTGGGTGAAGTGTTCAACATTTTCTCCGGTATCGGTCAGAAAGATCAGTCCAAACAGAACCATTGATTCCCCAAACGCCCGCTCAGTCGGGCGTTTATATTTCTCGCCTCCCGGCTCGCTTTCTGTACCTATAGTTTCTCAAGATCCTGCTTTTCCTGCCGATAATTTCTTTATATAACCTTTGATGGGTACGAATAACCACTGGGAAAATCCTGAATTAATCGTTATATTGCTGCGTACATAACGAAACGCAAAGGAGTTACAGATGGCACGTACATGGTTACGCTTGTTTGCAGGGGCAACACTCTCTCTTTCTGTTGCCGGGCATGCATTGGCGGATGAAGGCAAAATTACGGTGTTCGCCGCGGCGTCGCTGACAAATGCGATGCAGGATATTGCAGCCCAGTATAAAAAAGAGAAGAACGTGGACGTCGTCTCCTCTTTTGCCTCGTCTTCTACGCTGGCGCGCCAAATTGAAGCCGGTGCGCCCGCCGATCTGTTTATTTCTGCCGACCAGAAATGGATGGATTATGCGGTAGACAAAAAGTCTATCGACACCGCATCGCGTAAAACGCTGCTCGGAAACAGCCTGGTGGTTGTCGCACCGAAAGCCAGTGAGCAAAAAGACTTTGCCATCGACAGTAAAACCAACTGGACCAACCTGTTGAATGGCGGGCGTCTGGCGGTCGGTGACCCGGAACATGTTCCGGCGGGCATTTATGCCAAAGAAGCGCTGCAAAAACTGGGCGCATGGGATACTCTGGCGCCGAAACTGGCCCCAGCTGAAGACGTACGCGGCGCACTGGCGCTGGTCGAACGTAACGAAGCGCCGCTGGGGATTGTTTACGGTTCCGATGCTGTCGCCAGCAAAGGCGTCAAAGTGGTAGCCACTTTCCCGGAAGATTCACACAAAAAAGTCGAATACCCAGTCGCGATTGTTGATGGGCATTCCAACGCCACGGTCAGCGCGTTCTATGATTACCTGAAGGGACCGCAGGCTGCTGAAATCTTTAAACGTTATGGATTTACGACCAAGTAATGATACTCAGCGATCCTGAATGGCAGGCTGTTATACTGAGCCTGAAAGTTTCTTCCCTGGCCGTGCTGTTTAGCCTGCCGTTTGGGATCTTCTTTGCCTGGCTGCTGGTGCGATGCAAATTCCCAGGCAAAGCGCTGCTCGACAGCGTGCTGCACTTGCCATTGGTACTGCCACCGGTGGTGGTCGGTTATCTGCTGTTAGTCGCCATGGGGCGGCGCGGATTTATCGGCGAGCGTCTGTACGACTGGTTTGGTATTACCTTTGCCTTTAGCTGGCGCGGCGCGGTACTGGCGGCGGCGGTGATGTCTTTCCCTCTGATGGTGAGGGCCATCCGTCTGGCGCTGGAAGGTGTCGACGTCAAGCTGGAGCAGGCCGCCCGTACGCTGGGGGCCGGTCGCTGGCGCGTATTTCTGACCATCACCTTGCCGCTGATGTTGCCGGGTATTATTGTCGGTACGGTGCTGGCCTTTGCCCGCTCGCTTGGCGAGTTTGGCGCAACAATTACCTTTGTTTCCAATATCCCCGGTGAAACCCGCACTATTCCTTCGGCGATGTATACCCTGATCCAGACCCCCGGTGGTGAAAGCGCGGCGGCGAGGCTTTGCATTATTTCGATTGTGCTGGCGTTAATTTCGCTACTGATTTCTGAATGGCTGGCGCGCATCAGCCGCGAACGGACGGGGCGATAATCATGCTGGAACTGAATTTCACCCAGACGTTAGGCTCGCACTGTCTGACGCTCGACGAAACGTTACCCGCCACTGGCATTACCGCGATTTTTGGCGTGTCCGGGGCGGGCAAAACCTCGCTGATTAACGCCATTAGCGGACTGACGAAGCCGCAGTCCGGGCGCATTGTGCTCAACGGTCGGGTGTTGAACGATGTAGAAAATGGCATCTGTTTAACCCCTGAAAAACGCCGGGTCGGCTACGTTTTTCAGGATGCGCGCCTGTTCCCGCATTATAAAGTGCGCGGTAACCTGCGCTACGGCATGGCGAAAAGCATGGCCGGGCAGTTTGATAAGCTGGTGATGTTGTTAGGGATTGAACCGCTACTCGAGCGCCTGCCTGGTAGCCTTTCCGGCGGTGAAAAACAGCGCGTGGCCATTGGTCGGGCGCTGCTGACCGCGCCTGAGTTGCTGCTGCTTGACGAGCCGCTGGCGTCACTGGATATTCCGCGTAAGCGTGAACTGCTGCCCTACCTGCAACGCCTGGCGCGCGAAATCAACATCCCGATGCTGTATGTCAGCCATTCGCTGGATGAGATTTTGCATCTGGCCGATAAAGTGATGGTGCTGGAGAACGGCCAGGTAAAAGCGTTTGGCTCGCTGGAGGATGTCTGGGGCAGCAGCGTGATGCACCCCTGGCTACCGAAAGAACAGCAAAGCAGCATCCTCAAAGTCAGCGTGCTGGAACATCATCCGCATTATTCAATGACCGCGCTGGCGCTGGGCGATCAGCATCTGTGGGTTAATAAACTGGAGCAGCCGCTGCAAACCGCGCTGCGTATTCGTATTCAGGCCTCGGATGTATCACTGGTATTACAACCGCCGCAGCAGACCAGTATTCGCAACGTGTTGCGCGCCAAGGTCGCGCAGTGCTATGACGACAACGGGCAGGTGGAAGTGCAGCTTGAGGTCGGCGGTAAAACGCTGTGGGCGAGGATCAGCCCGTGGGCCAGGGATGAACTGGGCATCAAACCTGGCCTGTGGCTGTACGCGCAAATTAAGAGCGTGTCGATAACCGCCTGATTACAGCAGGTGAGAATAAATAAATTTGGCGATGCTGTCGGTGGTGTTGTCACCAATCACGATATTGGCGCGAGCCTTGACCGCGTCATCTGCGTTACCCATTGCCACGCCGGTGCCTGCGGCTTCCAGCATGCTGATATCATTAAAGTTGTCGCCAAAGGCGATGACATTCTCCATTGACCCGCCCTGCGCTTCAATCCACTGGGCAAGGCGTCGTCCTTTGCTGTTGCCTTTGCGGGCCACGTCGACCTGATCGTGCCATGACCATTCGCACTCCAGCCCCAGCTGTTGCTCAACGTGCTTGCCAAACTGCTGCAGCTTAGGAATATCTTCGTCGGTCAGGGCAAATTTCCAGACAGCGTTAACGTCCTGTGCGGCCTGCGCCAGTGAGGGGACCTGGGTAAAGGTGGGACGCTGCTCCGGCGGCAGGGTTTGCGCCCAGTTTGCGGTACGTACCACATGCCCGGTCGGGCGCTCATACAGCATGGCATCGTCTACATACATCAGACCGTGGATCTGATGTGCCTCCAGCAGATCGATCAGCTGCAACGCCTGATCCACGGGAAGGGGATCGGATTGCAGAACCTTTTTTGCCTGATAATCATACAAGTAAGTGCCATTACAGCAAATTGCAGGTGTATCCAGCGCCAGTGCCTGATAAAAAGGATGAATAGCAACGTGATGGCGACCCGTGACAATGATAAGTTGGTAGCCGGCTTCTCTGGCGCATGATAGCGCTTCGAGAGAAGAGGGCAGTAAGGTTTTTTTCGGGGTCAGCAACGTACCGTCTAAATCCAGGGCAATCACGCGAGTGGTCATCAGTTATTCCAGATTAAGGTTGAGAATTGTGTCTTTTGGCATGGTACACCGAGTCGGCAACCGGACAAAATTCTGAGTCTTAATTAAGCATCCACCGTTAAAAGCGTCTACCTTAGGCGTGTGTCAGGCAGTTGCAGCCACTTGCCAAAAAGTAAAAGGAGCATTCATGAAGCAAACCGTTTATACCGCCAGCCCTGAAAGTCAGCAAATCCACGTCTGGAGCCTGAATCACGACGGTTCACTGACGCTGACGCAGGTGGTTGATGTACCGGGTCAGGTGCAGCCGATGGTCGTCAGCCCGGATAAGCGCTATCTGTATGTTGGCGTGCGTCCTGAGTTTCGCGTGCTGGCCTACCGTATTGCGCCGGATGACGGTGCGCTGACCTTTGCCGCAGAATCTGCGCTGCCGGGCAGCCCGACGCATATTTCGACCGATCATCAAGGTCGTTTTGTGTTTGTCGGATCGTACAACGCAGGCAGCGTGAGCGTGACGCGTCTGGAGGATGGCCTACCGGTTGAGCTGGTGGACGTAGTGGAAGGTATGGACGGGTGCCACTCGGCCAATATCTCTCCGGATAACCGCACGCTGTGGGTTCCCGCACTGAAGCAGGATCGTATCTGCCTGTTTGGCCTCAGCGATGATGGCAAGCTGGTCGCGCAGGATCCGGCGGAGGTGACGACCGTAGAGGGTGCGGGACCGCGTCATATGGCGTTCCATCCGAATCATCAGTACGCCTATTGCGTCAATGAGCTGAACAGTTCGGTTGATGTCTGGGAACTGAACGATCCGCACGGCAAAATTGAGTGCGTACAAACGCTGGATATGATGCCAGCTGATTTCTCCGACACCCGCTGGGCGGCAGATATTCATATCACGCCTGACGGTCGTCATCTGTATGCCTGTGACCGTACCGCCAGCCTGATTACGGTGTTTAGCGTGTCAGAAGACGGCAGCGTGCTGACCAAAGAGGGCTTCCAGCCTACCGAAACCCAGCCGCGTGGCTTTAATATCGACCACCGCGGAAAATACCTGATTGCCGCCGGGCAGAAATCGCACCATATTGCGGTGTATGACATTGCCGGTGAGCAGGGGCTGCTGACCGAGAAAGGTCGTTATGCAGTCGGACAAGGCCCGATGTGGGTTGTGATCAACGCGTACTAACCACTGTGACGCCCGCTTGCGGGCGTCATTATCTGAACGTGATTCCTGTTTTTGCTGTTCCTGCCTATTCGGGTGGAACATCCCAGGAATCTGTAGAGGATAAACCGGTTGTTGGGTTACCGGCCCAAGTGCCAGGCTGTACTGGTGCAATAATAAGGTAGAGATGTTCAGGGATGGCGGTCAGCCATCCCTTTTTGCAATTACTGCTTCGGCTCGGCAAGCACTTTGCTACCCACACCGCGGTTGTTGTATTCCCACATGCGGTTGAAGTTGGTGTCGTTCAGGTTGCGCTGAATTTCACCTTTGTCATCTTCCGCACCGGTGTTACCGGCAAACGGGCGTTTTGAGATAACGCTGTCAGCCCACGGTTTTGCCATGTTAAAGCCTTCGTTGATCACGCTGTCGCGGATCACCACCTGACCATTGGTGTTAGAATCAACATCCAGCGAGCGGCCTAACTGCGCCACACCATCACCGGCAGCCGTAAAGCGGCTGTTGACGGCAAGGAAACCGTAATAAATGTTCGACAGCGTGGCAGGTGCGAACACGTAGGCTTCCTGCTGGGTGCGAGAATTGACGACGCGGAAATCGGTGTTTTCGAATACCACCGCGCCGCGACCAGAAACAATATCCACATCGCCTTCAATGTAGCTGTTTGTCACCAGCGTACGCGGCTGACGATCGTTTTCCAGACGGTTTTGTACACCGCTGTTGGTTACGAAGAAGGTGTTCTGACGACCCAGAATGTTGACGTTGTTGATCTGTACTTTATCGCCATCGGTACGCAGAGCAACGGCCGGATGGTTACCTGCATCCACGCTGTCGCCGAGGTTGTTTTCGATGGTCAGGTTCTGTAACTGCAGACCGTTGTTTTGTGACCAGACGACCGCAGAACACAGTACGCCAATGTTGGTACCGCGCTTGCTCTGGCAATTATCAAACATATACCACGCAGGTTTACCCGGCATATATTTGCCGCTCGGGTTGACCGTACGACGCCAGTCAGCGGTGCTCATTTCCCCGTCAATGGCCTGGCCAATTTTCACATCAAGCGGTTTTTCGCCCATGCCGTACAGCGTCAGGCTGCCCGTTGCTGCAGGGATATAAACCGTGCCCTGATATTCACCCGGCATGATCGCAATATATTGACGCTTGTTGGTGCGTTTAATGATTGCTGCATCCACCGCCGCCTGAATGGTGGTGTGGGTGACGCCCTGAGTCCCTGCCGGGCCGACAACAAAATCAGGCTGTGCGGGCAGAGAAATCGCAGAAGGGGACCACGGCGCGGTGTTTGGCGTCAGTGCCGAAAAATAATGAGCCGCGACAAAATTGCTGGCTTCATTTGCCGACAGAATCGGGCGCGAGGAGGTGCCTGGCGCGGTCTGGTCGGAAGGAATTTGATCGGGCGAGGTTGCGCTACAGGCGGTCAGCGTCACGCCAAAAGCCATTACCAGCGCCAGACGGGAAACTGATGAAATGTTCACAGGTTGCTCCGGGCTTTGAAATTTATCCATTGAAGCCTGCTTTTTTATACTAAGTTGAGCGAAACGGAAAGGCGAAAAGGTAAAAAGTTGTTTTTTATAGCAGCAATGTCGGATGCAGAACGTCCTGATATCACAATTAAATAACAATTATCGCCCTTCAGGTTGACAACATCCGCAGGATCTCAATAAATGTCTATACAACCTATGACAAGTGGTGAGTGGAATGCAGCAATTTTTCCCTGATGATGCCATCTGGCGTAATGTCCGCCTGGCGACCATGGATCCTGAACGTAATACCCCGTATGGGCTGGTGGACGGTCACGCGCTGATTATTCGACAGGGCAAGATTCGCGCCATCGTGCCTGAATCCTTGTTATACCGCACACATGACAATACCTTTGATATGCAGGGTCGGCTGGTTACGCCAGGTTTGATTGATTGCCACACGCATCTGGTTTTTGGCGGAAATCGTGCAGGCGAGTGGGAGCAGCGGCTGAATGGTGTGTCTTACCAGCAAATCAGCGCCCAGGGTGGGGGCATAAACGCCACCGTGTCGGCGACCCGCCGCGCATCTGACGATCAGCTCCTTGCCGTGGCGCGCGCGCGCATGGAACGGCTGATAAAAGAAGGCGTCACGTTGCTGGAAGTGAAATCAGGCTATGGTCTGGATTTGGCGACAGAAGAGAAAATTTTGCGCGTGGTCTCTGCGCTGGCGGCGGAAAATACCCTTGAAATCAGCCCCACGCTGCTGGCCGCGCACGCGACACCGGCGGAATACCGTGACGATCCTGACGGCTATATTACGCTGGTGTGCGAGACCATTTTGCCGCAGCTGTGGGAACAGGGACTGTTTGAGACTGTCGACCTGTTTTGTGAAAGCGTTGGGTTTAGCCTGGCGCAAAGTGAACGGGTATTTAAGGCAGCTCAGGCGTTGGGCATTCCGGTTAAGGGCCACGTGGAACAGCTGTCGTTGCTTGGCGGCGCGCAGCTGGTTAGCCGCTATCACGGATTATCGGCCGATCATATTGAATACCTCGATGAGGCAGGTGTGGCGGCGATGAGTCGCAGCGGCACGGTGGGTGTTCTGCTGCCCGGTGCCTTTTATTTTCTTAAAGAGAAACAGCGCCCGCCGGTGGAGTGGCTACGTCAATATAACGTGCCTATGGCGGTGGCGACGGATTTCAACCCTGGTACCAGTCCGTTTATCAGTTTGCACTGGGCGATGAACATGGCCTGCGTGCAGTTTGGCTTAACGCCGGAAGAAGCGTGGGCGGGCGTCACGCGTCATGCGGCGCAAGCCCTTGGTCGTCAGGCGACCCATGGGCAATTGAAGGCCGGGTTCGTGGCGGACTTTGTGGTGTGGGATGCCCACCTTCCGGTTGAGATCCTGTATGAACCTGGCCGCAACCCGCTGTATCAACGCGTATTCCGAGGACAACCATCATGAGTCACTGGCATCCCGCATCTCCCGCGCTTTGGCAAGGTCGCGACGATCGCGCTGAGTCACCCAACGCGCTGCGCCTGTTTCAGACCATCACGCTTAGTGCGGCGTTTAGCCCGGAAAACTATCGTGAACAGATAGCGCTGCTGGGATTCGCCTGCGATGAAGGCGTAAAGCGTAATCAGGGACGCACGGGGGCGGCTGGCGCACCTGATGCACTGCGTAAAGCGCTGGCGAATTTAGCCAGCCACCAAGGCCATGACCGGCTGGTGGATCTGGGCAACATTGTGGCGCAAGCCCCCGATCTCGAAGGGGCGCAGCAGGCGTTACGCCATGCGGTACAGCGTTGTCAGCAGGCTGAGATGCGCACTTTTGTGCTGGGGGGCGGGCACGAAACCGCCTTTGCCCACGGTGCAGGTGTGCTGGATGCGTTCCCACGCTTAACCGTGGGCATCGTCAATCTCGATGCCCACCTCGACTTACGCCATGCCGATCGGGCCACCTCCGGTACGCCGTTTCGCCAGTTGGCGCAGCTTTGCGACGTGCAGCAGCGTGAATTTCATTACGCCTGCTTTGGTGTTAACCGGGCGGCTAACACCCAGGCGCTGTGGGATGAAGCGCAGCGGCTTGGGGTTACAGTGGTGGAGGATCTGCACTGTCAAAACGCGCAGTCGCAGATGGCGCAGTTTATTTCCAGCGTAGACGTCATCTATCTGACCATCGACCTCGACGTTCTACCGGTCTGGGAAATGCCCGCTGTGTCCGCGCCCGCCGCGCTGGGCGTGCCGTTGTCGACGCTGCTGAGGCTGATTGAGCCCCTGTGCCGCTGCGGTAAGCTGCAGGCGGTAGACATGGTTGAATTTAATCCCCGTTTTGACGATGATGGCAACGCGGCGCGCGTTGCGGCGCGTCTTGGCTGGCAAATCGCACACTGGTGGCACTGACGTGTCGAATCGCGTTACGCCGCCATTTTACCACTCTCATTTTTCAGCGTAAGGAAGGCTAACGCATGCTCCCATCCCACTCCCGTTCTGCCCCGGCACCTTTTTACGAAAAGGTAAAACAGGAGATCAGTGAAAAGATTGCCAGCGGTATCTGGCAACCTCACGATCGCATCCCGTCGGAAGCGGAGTTGGTCGCGCAGTATGGTTTTAGCCGTATGACCATTAATCGGGCGCTGCGTGAGCTTACTGACGAGGGGCTGCTGGTGCGTTTGCAGGGCGTCGGTACGTTTGTCGCCGAGCCGAAAGGTCAGTCCGCGTTGTTTGAAATTCGCAGCATTGCCGATGAAATTATCGCCCGCCAGCATCAGCATCGGTGCGAGGTGCTGAAGCTGGAAAGCACACGCGCGAACGCGCAGCAGGCCACGGCGCTGAACGTTAAAGAAGGTACCTTTATTTATCACTCGATCATGGTGCACTTTGAAAACTCCCTACCTGTACAAATTGAAGATCGCTGCGTCAATGCGGAGATTGTGCCGGAGTATCTGACACAGGACTACAGTCAGACCACGCCGCACGCCTATCTGTCGCTGATCGCCCCGTTGACCGAAGGCGAGCATATTGTCGAAGCGGTTCGCGCCAGCGCGGAAGAGTGCGCGCTGCTGAACATTAAAGAACACGATCCCTGCCTGCTGATTCGCCGCAAGACCTGGTCTGCGTCATCCATTGTCTCTCATGCTCGTTTGCTTTTTCCGGGTTCCCGCTATCGTCTGCAAGGGCGCTTCATGTCCTGAAAATCGTGATTGCTGCCGCAGTATGACGAAAATGTAGATTAGTTGTTAACTATAACCTTGCGTTTGATTGTATAGACAAGTATATACTTTTAACCAATGTGACCGTTCATCGTAGGCCTGATTAGACGCGTTAGCGTCGCCATCAGGCGCTGTGCCGGATGGCGGCGTATACGCCTGATCCGGCCTACATTCAGCCTGAGGAGTTTCCTTCATGTCTCACAGCAAGTATCGTCAGCAGGATATTCGTGCCCCACGCGGCACCACCTTAACGGCCAAAAGCTGGCTGACCGAAGCGCCGCTGCGCATGTTAATGAACAATCTCGATCCTGATGTGGCGGAAAATCCCCATGAGCTGGTGGTGTACGGTGGGATCGGTCGCGCCGCGCGTGACTGGGAATGCTATGACGCCATCGTCAAGGCGCTGACCAAACTGGAGGCCGATGAAACGCTGCTGGTCCAGTCGGGTAAACCGGTCGGCGTCTTCAAAACCCACGACAATGCGCCGCGCGTGCTGATTGCCAACTCCAACCTGGTCCCGCACTGGGCGACCTGGGAACACTTCAACGAACTGGATGCGAAAGGGCTGGCGATGTACGGCCAGATGACCGCCGGGAGCTGGATTTATATCGGCAGTCAGGGCATTGTGCAGGGGACGTATGAAACCTTCGTTGAAGCCGGACGTCAACATTATCAGGGTAGCCTGAGCGGACGCTGGGTACTGACCGCTGGTCTTGGCGGTATGGGCGGGGCGCAGCCGTTAGCCGCGACGCTGGCGGGCGCGTGTTCGCTGAACATTGAATGTCAGCAAAGCCGTATCGATTTCCGTCTGCGTACCCGCTATGTGGATGAGCAGGCCACAACGCTGGATGACGCGCTGGCGCGTATCGACAAATACACCCGTGAGGGTAAAGCCGTTTCTATTGCGCTGTGCGCGAACGCTGCCGACGTTGTTCCGGAACTGGTGAAGCGTGGTGTGCGTCCGGATATGGTCACCGATCAGACCAGCGCTCATGACCCGCTACACGGTTATCTGCCGTCCGGCTGGAGCTGGGAAGAGTACCAGGCAAAAGCGGTATCCGATCCGCAGGGTACGGTGCAGGCGGCGAAACGTTCCATGGCCACACACGTACAGGCAATGCTGGACTTTAGCAAAATGGGTGTGCCGACGTTTGATTACGGTAATAACATTCGCCAGATGGCCAAAGAGATGGGCGTGGAAAATGCCTTTGATTTCCCAGGCTTTGTTCCCGCCTATATTCGACCACTGTTCTGTCGCGGCATTGGCCCCTTCCGCTGGGTGGCGCTTTCCGGCGATCCGCAGGATATTTATAAGACCGATGCCAAAGTAAAAGAAATTGTTGCCGACGATAAACACCTGCACCACTGGCTGGATATGGCGCGTGAGCGGATTAACTTCCAGGGCTTGCCGGCCCGTATCTGCTGGGTTGGTCTGGAGTGGCGGCAAAAACTGGGGCTAGCGTTTAACGAAATGGTGCGCAGCGGTGAAGTCTCCGCGCCTATCGTCATTGGACGTGACCATCTGGACTCTGGCTCTGTTGCCAGCCCAAACCGTGAAACCGAAGCCATGCGCGACGGTTCTGACGCCGTGTCCGACTGGCCGCTGCTTAACGCGCTGCTCAATACCGCCAGCGGGGCGACCTGGGTGTCGCTGCACCACGGCGGCGGGGTCGGCATGGGCTTCTCGCAACATGCGGGGATGGTGATTGTGTGTGACGGCACCGATGAAGCCGCCGCGCGTATTGCTCGGGTTCTGCATAACGATCCGGCCACGGGCGTCATGCGTCACGCCGACGCCGGGTATGACATCGCGGTGGAATGTGCCGTTGAACAAGGATTGAATTTACCGATGATTGCCGGGACGCAGGGGAAAGACTGAAATGACTAAGCTTACGTTAACACCAGGTCATCTGAGTTTTACGCAGCTACGGGAGATCTGGCAGCAGCCGGTACAACTGAGTCTGGACCCCAGCGCGGTTGATGCCATCAACGCCAGCGTGGCCTGCGTGAATAATATTGTTGCCGAAGGGCGAACGGCCTACGGCATCAATACGGGATTTGGCCTGCTGGCCCAGACCCGTATCGCCACGGAAGATCTGCAAAATCTTCAGCGCTCGCTGGTGCTTTCACATGCTGCTGGCGTTGGCAACGCGCTGGATGATGCCATGGTGCGTCTGATCATGGTGCTGAAAATCAACAGCCTGGCGCGTGGTTTCTCCGGTATTCGCCTGAGCGTGATTGAAGCGTTAATTGCGCTGGTGAACGCCGAAGTTTATCCGCTGATCCCAGCGAAAGGTTCTGTCGGCGCATCGGGCGATCTGGCCCCGCTGGCGCACATGTCGCTGACTTTGTTAGGTGAGGGGAAAGCACGCTGGCAGGGGGAATGGCTCCCGGCGACGCAGGCACTGAAAAAAGCCGGACTGGAGCCGATTACGCTGGAGGCGAAAGAGGGGCTGGCGCTGCTGAACGGGACTCAGGCGTCCACCGCCTTTGCTCTGCGTGGATTGATTGAAGCCCAGGAGCTGTTTGCTTCAGCGACGGTGTGCGGCGCGCTGACGACCGAAGCGGTGCTGGGCTCACGTCGTCCGTTTGACCCTCGCATTCATGCCGCGCGTGGACAGCGTGGGCAGATTGACGCCGCTATGTTGTATCGTCATGTGCTGACCGACGCCAGTGCGCTGTCGCAATCCCATCATAACTGTGAAAAAGTGCAGGATCCGTATTCCCTGCGCTGTCAGCCGCAGGTGATGGGCGCGTGCCTGACGCAAATGCGCCAGGTGATGGACGTACTGTTAGTTGAAGCCAACGCGGTGTCGGACAACCCGCTGGTGTTTGCCGAAGAAGGGGATGTGATTTCCGGCGGTAACTTCCATGCCGAGCCGGTGGCGATGGCGGCGGATAATCTGGCGCTGGCGATCGCGGAAATTGGTGCGCTATCAGAGCGGCGTATTGCGCTGATGATGGATAAACACATGTCGCAGTTGCCGCCATTCCTGGTCAAAAATGGTGGGGTTAACTCTGGTTTTATGATTGCGCAGGTCACTGCCGCCGCACTGGCCAGTGAAAACAAAGCGCTGGCGCACCCGCACAGCGTAGACAGCCTGCCCACGTCGGCCAACCAGGAAGATCATGTTTCCATGGCACCTGCGGCTGGTCGCCGACTGTGGGAGATGGCGGCAAATACGCGCGGTGTGATAGCCGTGGAGTGGCTGGCGGCCTGTCAGGGAATCGATTTACGTGAAGGACTGACCTCAAGCCCGCTGCTGGAACAGGCGCGTCAGGCCTTGCGCGAACAGGTTTCACATTATACCCAGGACCGTTTTTTCGCTCCGGATATCGAGTGTGCGACCGAGCTGTTAGCGCAAGGAACGCTGTTGAAATTGTTGCCTGAATTTCTGTAGCAAATTGCCTGATGGCGACGCTGATGCGTCTTATCAGGCCTACGGTCTGCCTGGTAGGCCGGATGAGGCGAAGCCGACATCCGGCACTACGCTTAACTGAACATCGCGGTAATTGACGCGCTGGCGAGCGAATGGAAATGGACGTTAAATCCGACCATCGCGCCGCTGGCGCCCTCATCGACATCAAGACGCTCCACATCCAGCGCGTGAACAGTAAAGATATAGCGATGCGTTTCCCCTTTTGGCGGTGCCGCGCCGCCGTAGCCAGCTTTACCAAAGTCCGTGCGCGTTTGCAGCACGCCTTCCGGCAACGCAACCAGCCCGGAGCCGTACCCTTGCGGCAGAACCCGGGTATCTGCAGGCAGGTTAACCACCACCCAGTGCCACCAGCCGGAGCCGGTTGGTGCATCAGGATCGTAACAGGTCACGACAAAACTTTTGGTCCCGGCGGGCACATCGTCCCACGCCAGATGCGGGGAAATATTGTCCCCGTCATACCCCATGCCGTTTAAAATGTGGCGATGCGGGAGTTTGTCCCCGTCGCGCAGATCGTTACTGATAAGTTTCATGCCGACTCCTCTCGTTAGCCAAAAAGTGTAGCCAGAAAACGCACAGTTTACCGCCGATTAATCGCTAAAAAATGTTGCATTGCGCACGGCGTCGTTCACCGCCTGGGTCAGGCGACGCAGTTGTTCGGGCTGGATAATATACGGCGGCATCAGGTAGATAAGCTTGCCAAACGGTCTGACCCATACGCCCTGATCGACAAAGAACTTCTGCAACGCCGCCATCTTCACCGGGTGGGTGGTTTCTATCACGCCGATGGCACCGAGAACGCGCACGTCGGCGACATACGCCGAATCCGCCGCCGGTGCCAGTTCACGGCGCAGTTGCGCTTCGATTGCCGCCACCTGTGAGCGCCACTCGCCCGACTCCAGCAGAGACAAACTGGCGGAGGCGACGGCGCAGGCCAGCGGATTGCCCATAAACGTCGGACCGTGCATAAAGCAGCCCGCTTCGCCGTTACTGATGGTTTCCGCCACCTGGCGAGTGGTCAGGGTGGCAGAAAGGGTCATCGTCCCGCCGGTTAACGCTTTGCCGAGACATAAAATATCCGGCGTAATGTCGGCGTGTTCACAGGCAAACAGCTTACCGGTACGGCCAAAGCCGGTGGCGATTTCGTCGGCAATCAGCAGAATACCTTCGCGATCGCACATCTTACGGATGCGCTTCAACCATTCGGGGTGGTACATGCGCATGCCGCCGGCGCCCTGCACAATTGGCTCCAGGATCACCGCCGCAATCTCGTGGCGATGGGCCGCCATCAGACGGGCAAAGGGCACCATATCCAGCTCATCCCATTCGCCGCCCATCCGGCTTTGCGGAGCTGGGGCGAACAGATTTTCCGGCAAATACCCTTTCCACAGACTGTGCATGGAGTTGTCAGGGCAGCAGACCGACATTGCCCCGAAGGTATCGCCGTGATACCCATTACGAAACGTCAGGAAACGCTGGCGAGATTCGCCTTTTGCCTGCCAGTACTGCAGCGCCATTTTCATCGCTACTTCCACGGCAACGGAGCCTGAGTCCGCGAGAAAAACGCATTCCAGTGGTTCTGGCGTCATGGCAACCAGCTGGCGGCACAGTGCAATGGCTGGAGCATGGGTAATACCGCCAAACATCACGTGTGACATGGCGTCGATTTGCGTTTTCATCGCGGCGTTCAGCTGCGGGTGATTGTAACCGTGGATCGCCGCCCACCAGGACGACATCCCGTCAATCAGTCTCTCGCCGCTGGCTAAAATCAGTTCACAACCTTCAGCGCGCGCTACCGGATACACCGGCAGCGGGGAGGTCATCGAGGTGTAAGGGTGCCAGATATGGCGTTGGTCAAAGGCAAGATCGTCCGTTGTCATAATCGACTTGTAAACCAAATTAAAAAGATTTAGGTTTACGAGTCTACACGAAACTCAAAATGAAACGAACACCAATATGGCTCATTCTTCTCGCTGGACAATGTCGCAAGTTACCGAATTATTTGAAAAACCACTGCTGGATCTGCTGTTTGAAGCGCAACAGATCCACCGTCAGCACTTTGACCCGCAGCAGGTACAGGTCAGTACGTTGTTGTCGATAAAAACCGGCGCTTGTCCGGAAGACTGCAAATATTGCCCACAAAGTTCCCGCTATAAAACCGGTCTGGAAACCGAGCGTTTAATGGAAGTTGAGCAGGTACTGGACTCTGCGCGTAAGGCCAAACAAGCCGGTTCAACCCGTTTCTGCATGGGCGCGGCGTGGAAGAATCCACACGAGCGCGATATGCCTTACCTGGAACAAATGGTGCAGGGCGTGAAAGAACTGGGGCTGGAAGCCTGTATGACGCTGGGTACGCTGGATGAAACGCAGGCGCAGCGTCTGGCCAGCGCGGGTCTCGACTACTACAACCACAACCTCGACACCTCGCCGGAGTTTTACGGCAATATCATCACTACCCGTTCATATCAGGAACGCCTGGATACGCTGGATAAAGTGCGTGAAGCCGGGATTAAAGTCTGCTCTGGCGGCATTGTCGGCTTAGGCGAAACGGTCACTGACCGCGCCGGGTTGCTGCTGCAACTGGCAAACCTGCCCACTCCGCCGGAAAGCGTCCCCATCAATATGCTGGTGAAGGTGAAGGGCACGCCGCTGGCGGATAATGACGATGTGGATGCGTTTGATTTTATCCGCACCATCGCCGTGGCGCGCATCATGATGCCGACCTCGTATGTCCGTCTGTCTGCAGGACGCGAACAAATGAACGAACAGACCCAGGCCATGTGCTTTATGGCCGGGGCTAACTCGATTTTCTACGGCTGTAAACTGCTGACCACGCCGAACCCGAACGAAGATAAAGACCTGCTGCTGTTCCGCAAGCTGGGCCTGAATCCCCAGCAAACGGCGGTGCTGGCGGGCGATAACGAACAGCAGCAGCGTCTGGAACAGGCCCTGCGCACTCCAGACACTGACGATTACTACAACGCGGCAACGGTATGACCTGGCAGCAAAAAATTGACGATGCGCTGGCGGCGCGTCGTTCTGCCGATGCTCTGCGCCGTCGTCATGCGGTGACGCAGGGCGCCGGGCGTTGGCTGCAGGCAGATGGTCGTCAATATCTGAATTTTTCCAGTAACGATTACCTTGGGCTAAGCCACCATCCGCAGATCGTCTGTGCGTGGCAGCAAGGGGCCGACCGATTTGGCGTCGGCAGCGGCGGATCAGGGCATGTCAGCGGTTATTCCATAGCGCATCAGGCGCTGGAAGACGAACTGGCACAATGGCTGGGTTATTCACGCGCGCTGCTGTTTACCTCCGGGTTTGCCGCCAATCAGGCGGTGATTGCCGCGCTGATGGGTAAACAGGATCGCATTGTTGCAGACCGACTCAGCCACGCTTCGCTGCTGGAGGCCGCCAGTCTGAGCCCGGCCATGCTGCGCCGCTTTACCCATAACGACACTCAGCATTTAGCTCGTCTGCTGGCGGCTCCCTGTCCGGGGCAACAGCTGGTGGTCACCGAAGGTGTATTCAGCATGGACGGCGACAGCGCGCCGCTGGCGCAAATCCACGCCGAAGCGCAGCGCCAGGAGGCGTGGCTGCTGGTGGATGATGCCCACGGTATTGGCGTCACCGGTGAGGAAGGACGCGGCTCGTGCTGGCAGCAGCAGGTCAAGCCCGAGCTGCTGGTGGTGACCTTCGGCAAAGGCTTTGGCGTCAGCGGGGCGGCCATTCTCTGCTCTGACAGCGTGGCCGATTATCTGCTGCAGTTTGCTCGCCATCTGATTTACAGCACCAGTATGCCCCCGGCGCAGGCTCAGGCGTTGCGCGCCGCGCTGGCGGTGATCCGCAATCGCGAAGGCGACGAGCGCCGGGAAAAGCTGGCGATGCTTATCCAGCGTTTTCGTGCCGGTATGACGAACCCTGATTTGCTGCTGGCACAGTCAGACAGCGCCATTCAGCCACTGATCGTCGGCGATAACCAAAAAGCGTTGCAGCTGGCGCAGACGTTACGCGATCGGGGTTGCTGGGTGACGGCAATCCGGCCACCTACCGTGCCGGTTGGTACTGCCAGACTGCGACTGACGCTGACTCAGGCGCATGAAGCTCAGGATATCGACCGCTTGCTGGAGGTGCTGCATGACGCAGGTTGATAAGCAGGCGATTGCCGCCGCGTTCGGACGCGCTGCCTCCCACTACGAACAACACGCTGAATTACAGCGTCAAAGCGCCGATGCGTTACTGGCGCGGCTGGCGGGGCGGCAGTATGCCCGCGTGCTGGATGCCGGCTGCGGGCCAGGTCGCATGAGTCGCTACTGGCGAGAGCAGGGGAGCGAGGTCAGCGCCCTGGATTTGTCTGCGCCCATGCTGGCGCAAGCCCAGCGGCACGATGCGGCGCACCATTATCTGCTGGCCGATATTGAGGCCATTCCGCAGGATACTGCGACGTTTGACCTGGCCTGGAGCAATCTGGCCGTGCAATGGTGCGGCGATTTACGCGACGCATTAGGCGAACTCTACCGGGTCGTGCGCCCCGGCGGGACAGTGGCCTTCAGCACCCTGGCGCATGGCTCGATGCCGGAACTGCGTCAGGCGTGGCAGGCGGTGGATAACCGGGCGCACGCCAACCGTTTTTTACCCGTCGAACAGCTGGAAAACGCGCTGCACGGCTGGGAGGTTGAGTATCAGATGCAGGCCGTCACGCTGTGGTTTGACGATGCGCTAAGCGCCATGCGTTCGCTCAAAGGCATTGGCGCGACGCATTTGCATGAAGGTCGCGAACAGCGTGTGCTGACCCGCTCACAGCTGCAACAGTTACAGTTAGCCTGGCCTCAGAAACAGGGGAAATACCCGCTGACGTACCATCTTTTTTTGGGAGTGATTCAACGTGACTAAAACGTATTTTGTCACCGGGACGGACACCGAGGTCGGTAAAACCATCGCCAGCTGTGCATTGTTACAGGCGGCAGGACAGTTGGGCTATCGGACCGTGGGCTACAAGCCGGTCGCCTCGGGCAGTGAAATGACGGCAGACGGCCTGCGCAACAGCGATGCCCTGGCGTTGCAGCGGAACAGTACGTTGGCAGTGGACTATGCGGCCATCAATCCGTATACCTTCGCCGAACCCACGTCACCACATATTATCAGCGCCGATGAAGGGCGACCGATTCAGGCCCCGGTGATGTCTGCCGGTTTACGCGCCCTGGAGAAACAGGCCGACTGGGTGCTGGTAGAAGGGGCCGGGGGATGGTTGACCCCGCTTTCGCCGACGCTGAGCTTTGCCGACTGGGTGCAAGCGGAACAGCTGCCGGTGATTCTGGTGGTGGGCGTGAAGCTCGGCTGTATCAATCATGCCCTCCTGACCGCGCAGGCGATACGCCAGGCCGGGCTGACGCTGGTCGGCTGGGTTGCCAATGACGTAACCCCGCCAGGGAAGCGTCACGCTGAATACATGGCGACGCTGAGGCGTACGCTTGCGGCACCGCTGCTGGGCGAGATCCCGTGGCTGTCAGAGACGCCGGAGCAGGCAGAGACCGGACGCTATATCGATTTGAGCACGCTGTCTTAGGCGCCATTCTGGTGCGGATAGTCTGCAGTGGCCTGCCCGTGTTAACGCCCTGGGCAGGCAAAAAAATGATGAAAATGCGAGCAGGATCTCGACTGCTCCAGCCCGCTTCGTTAGCTGATAAATATCAAAATTTAGCGATAATTTTTTTTTATTCGACCAAAAAAGGACATCGATACGTTTCTGCCAGGCGGCAGTCAGCACGGGCTGGAGACAGTTATCCACTATTCCTGTGGATAACCTTGTGTATTAGAGTTAGAAAACACTATGTAAGCGAGAGAAGACGCGGCCTGCGACTAAATTGCTGCGAAAGACGGCTTGAGAAAATAGTTATTCAAATACAGATTGTTAGATAAAAGCAATGGCTGTCGCGGAAGTGTCATCCGTTGCCATAAAACTTTCATCTGCTGGCTTGACAAATGTTAAAAAAGTCATAGGTCTGGGGATAACACATTTTTGCTGGTGTTTTATCTTGCCTGCGGTGAAATTTTAGCCCGCCGTGATGGGGGTTAAGGGGGCGTAACAGAAATATTGTGGTGTGTTACTGTTTTTTCATCCAGTATATTTTACTGGCAAAATCTACTGCTGCGAGTAAAATTAGACACCTGCCCGCCCATTGCTTCAGGTAGCTGCTCATGAGTAAACCGTTCAAACTGAATTCCGCTTTTAAACCCTCTGGCGATCAGCCTGAGGCGATTCGTCGCCTGGAAGAAGGGCTGGAGGATGGTCTGGCGCATCAGACGCTGCTGGGCGTAACGGGTTCGGGGAAAACGTTCACCATCGCCAACGTCATTGCGGACCTCCAGCGGCCAACCATGGTGCTGGCACCCAACAAGACGCTGGCGGCCCAGCTTTATGGCGAGATGAAAGAATTCTTCCCGGATAACGCGGTAGAGTATTTTGTCTCCTACTACGACTATTACCAGCCGGAAGCGTATGTACCGAGTTCTGATACATTCATCGAGAAAGATGCGTCGGTCAACGAACACATCGAGCAAATGCGACTGTCGGCGACCAAGGCGCTGCTGGAGCGTCGGGATGTTATTGTGGTGGCCTCGGTTTCCGCGATCTATGGTCTGGGCGACCCGGACCTGTATTTGAAAATGATGCTGCACCTGACGGTCGGCATGATCATCGACCAGCGCGCCATTTTGCGGCGGCTGGCGGAGCTGCAATATACCCGCAACGATCAGGCATTTCAGCGCGGGACGTTCCGTGTGCGCGGTGAAGTGATAGACATCTTCCCGGCAGAATCTGACGACATTGCGCTGCGCGTGGAGCTATTTGATGAAGAAGTGGAGCGTTTGTCACTGTTTGACCCGCTGACCGGGCAGGTTGAATCCAGCATTCCACGCTTTACCGTCTACCCCAAAACGCACTACGTTACGCCACGCGAACGCATTGTGCAGGCGATGGAAGACATTAAGGTCGAGCTTGCCGAGCGGCGTAAAAACCTGCTGGCGAACAACAAGTTGCTGGAAGAACAGCGCTTAAGCCAGCGTACGCAGTTCGATCTGGAGATGATGAACGAACTGGGCTACTGTTCGGGCATTGAAAACTATTCCCGCTATCTCTCCGGGCGCGGGCCTGGCGAGCCGCCACCGACGCTGTTTGACTACCTGCCAGCCGATGGCCTGCTGGTGGTCGATGAATCCCACGTGACTATTCCGCAAATCGGCGGTATGTATCGCGGCGACCGGGCGCGAAAAGAGACGCTGGTCGAGTACGGTTTTCGTCTGCCGTCAGCACTGGATAACCGCCCGTTGAAGTTTGAAGAGTTTGAGGCGCTGGCCCCGCAAACCATCTATGTCTCCGCCACGCCGGGCAACTATGAGCTGGAGAAATCCGGCGATGACGTCGTTGATCAGGTAGTACGACCGACCGGCCTGCTGGATCCAGTGATTGAAGTGCGCCCGGTGGCAACACAGGTCGATGACCTGCTGTCTGAAATTCGTATCCGCGCGGCGATCAACGAACGTGTACTGGTGACGACGCTAACCAAGCGGATGGCGGAAGACCTCACGGAATACCTCGAAGAGCACGGCGAGCGGGTGCGCTATCTGCACTCGGACATCGACACCGTGGAACGTATGGAAATCATTCGTGACCTGCGTCTGGGCGAGTTTGACGTGCTGGTGGGTATCAACCTGTTACGAGAAGGTCTGGACATGCCTGAGGTCTCTCTGGTGGCGATTCTGGACGCCGACAAAGAAGGGTTCCTGCGTTCTGAGCGATCGCTGATCCAGACTATCGGCCGTGCGGCACGTAACATCAACGGTAAAGCGATCCTCTACGGCGATAAAATTACGGCCTCAATGGCGAAGGCGATCGGCGAAACCGAACGGCGTCGTGAGAAGCAGCATCAGTACAACGAAGAGCACGGTATTACGCCGCAGGGGCTGAACAAGAAGGTGGTCGACATTCTGGCGCTGGGGCAAAATATTGCCAGGACCAAAGCCAAGGGCCGAGGCAAGTCGCGTTCCGGCGCGAAGTCCGAGGTGGTTGAATTGGATATGACGCCGAAGGCGCTGCAGCAGAAAATCCATGAACTGGAAGGGCAGATGATGAAGCACGCGCAGAACCTGGAGTTTGAAGAAGCTGCTCAAATCCGCGATCAGCTGCACCAGCTGCGCGAGCTGTTTATCGCGGCATCGTAAGTGGGTGCCGGATGCGGGATAAATCCCTTATCCGGCCTACGGGATAGAGCGCGTTGGTAGGCCTGATAAGCGTAGCGCCATCAGGCAATTCCACCTAGCCTAACGCTTGCACCGCTTTTTCCAGCGCGTCGTGCAACAGCTGACGGTCGTGGCGATACGGAATATCGCTGGCTTCCAGCACGTCCTGAATCACAATGCGGTCACTCACGGCGGAAACATCCACTTTTGGCCCGACAACCACCGCATCAATCACTTTTTTCCCGACATATTGTTCAATGATAGTCAGCTTATCGTTAAGCGTCAGACTGGCGGCAGGCAGGCTTAATTCACGCCCCAGATTGCCGATGTAGACCATCGGAGCCGGTGTGCGACGTAAGGCCTGCGCCAGTTCGTCGAGCAGCAGGATCGGCATCAAGCTGGTGTAAAAACTGCCCGGCCCGATCAGAATCAAATCGGCTTCAGCGATAGCCTCTACCGCTTCGCGCGTGGTCGGCACCTTTGGCGACAGCATCAGTTCCTGAGGCGGGATAGTGAGCTGATCGATATTCACCTCGCCATAAATCTCATGTCCCTGATCGTCGATAGCCATTAAATCGACCGGCAGCTCGGACATCGGAATTAAATGCGCGTCAACTTTCAACAGGCTGCGAATTAAATTGATTGCTTCCAGAGGCCGTACGCTGAGGTGATCTAATGCCTTTAACATCAGATTTCCGAGGTTATGCCCGGAAAGTTCGCCATTACCGCCAAAACGATACTCAAACATCGCGGATGCGACGCTGGGCTGGGTAATTAACTGGTTCAGACAGTTACGCATATCTCCCCAGGCAATACCTCCCTCGGAGCGGCGAATTCGACCGGTAGAGCCGCCGTTATCGGTGGTGGTGACAATGCCCGTCAGGCGTGAACCTAAAGGAGACAGTGAAGAGAGGACGCGTCCCAATCCATGCCCTCCGCCGAGAGCGACAACGCGATCCAGATCCGCCAACGTGCGAGTGCGCATAGTTATTCCTGATATCAATTGATCGCCGTTACAGTAGCGTAAATTACGGGTTTTCAGCAATTATCTGGCGGTGTTGTGTGAAAATAAATTTAGGCGATCTACCCCTTTTTGACGACATCCACCTGATAGCAAGATGATGTATATCAATGCAAAACTGTGATTTTTGCTTATTCTGTAGCGAAATTGCACGATCATGTCGCTATGTATAAGATTATATAGCGAAAGTGTACATGGCAAAACTGTTATTTACACGCTAGTATCGGCATAACCAACATGTACTCGACGTATGACGAGTATAAACACTCTAGCCTCTGCACCTGGGTCAAATGATACGGTGCTTTGGCCGTGACAAGGCTTACATCAGATTGTCACCAGGGCGCAGGAAGAAATGACTCCGCCTCCCGTATTTGGAAAGGTGTACATGGGCTCTCAACTTACCGATGCTTTCGCACGTAAGTTTTACTACTTACGTTTGTCGATTACCGATGTGTGTAACTTTCGTTGCACCTACTGCCTGCCGGATGGCTACAAGCCCGGTGGGGTCACCAATAACGGTTTTTTGACCGTTGATGAAATTCGTCGTGTCACGCGTGCGTTCGCCAATCTGGGAACGGAAAAAGTGCGTCTGACCGGGGGCGAGCCGTCATTGCGTCGCGACTTTACCGACATCATCGCCGCCGTGCGAGAAAATGACGCCATCCGCCAGATAGCGGTGACCACCAACGGTTATCGTCTGGCACGGGATGCCGCCACCTGGCGTGAGGCGGGGCTCACGGCGCTGAACGTCAGCGTCGACAGCCTTGACGCCCGTCAGTTTCATGCCATTACCGGGCAGGATAAATTTCAACAGGTGATGGCGGGCATTGATGCCGCCTTTGATGCCGGTTTTGAGAAAGTCAAAGTGAACACCGTGCTGATGCGCGATGTAAACCACCATCAACTGGACACCTTTCTCGCCTGGATCCAGCCACGTCCGATTCAATTACGCTTTATTGAGCTGATGGAAACCGGCGAAGGCAGTTCTCTCTTCCGTAAACACCATATCTCCGGCCAGGTACTGCGCGATGAACTGCTGCGTCGCGGCTGGATCCATCAGCTACGCCAGCGCAGCGACGGTCCGGCGCAGGTTTTCTGTCATCCCGATTATGCGGGTGAAATCGGTCTGATCATGCCGTATGAGAAAGACTTCTGCGCCACCTGCAACCGTCTGCGCGTCTCTTCTGTCGGCAAACTGCATCTGTGCTTATTCGGTGAAGGCGGGGTCAGCCTGCGTGATTTGCTGGAAGATGACGCTCAGCAGTCTGCGCTGGAAGAACGTATCTCAAGCGCGCTGCTGGAGAAAAAACAGACCCACTTCCTGCATCAGAACAATACCGGTATTACGCAAAACTTATCTTACATTGGCGGCTGATCGCTAAAAGGAGTTTTTCATGAGTCAGGTAAGCGCTGAATTTATCCCGACACGCATTGCTATTCTTACTGTTTCCAGCCGTCGTGGCGAAGAGGACGATACCTCCGGCCATTATCTGCGCGACAGTGCGCTGGAGGCGGGTCATCAGATTGTAGACAAGGCGATTGTTAAAGAGAACCGCTATGCCATCCGCGCCCAGGTTTCCGCCTGGATTGCCAGCGACGATGTGCAAGTGGTGCTGATTACCGGCGGTACCGGTTTGACCGAAGGCGACCAGGCACCAGAAGCGCTGCTGCCGCTGTTCGACCGTGAAGTCGAAGGGTTTGGCGAAGTGTTCCGCATGCTCTCCTTTGAAGAGATTGGCACCGCGACGTTGCAATCACGCGCGATTGCCGGTGTGGCCAATAAAACGCTGATTTTTGCCATGCCGGGGTCGACCAAAGCGTGTCGCACTGCCTGGGAAAATATCATTGCGCCGCAGCTCGATGCCCGTACGCGTCCGTGTAACTTCCACCCCCATTTGAAGAAATAAGTATGTCGCAACTGACTCATATTAACGCCGCTGGCGAAGCGCACATGGTGGATGTTTCCGCCAAAGCCGAAACCGTACGTGAAGCGCGCGCCGAAGCCTTCGTCACTATGCGTAGCGAAACCCTGGCGATGATTATCGACGGCAGCCACCATAAAGGCGATGTTTTCGCGACCGCACGTATTGCCGGTATCCAGGCCGCCAAGCGTACCTGGGATCTTATCCCGCTGTGTCACCCGCTGATGCTCAGCAAGGTTGAGGTTAATCTGCGCGCCGAGCCGGAACACAACCGTGTGCGCATTGAATCGCTGTGCCGACTGACCGGGAAAACAGGCGTCGAAATGGAAGCGTTAACCGCAGCATCGGTGGCGGCGCTGACCATCTACGACATGTGCAAAGCGGTTCAAAAGGATATGGTGATTGGTCCGGTACGTCTGCTGGCGAAAAGCGGCGGCAAGTCGGGCGATTTTAAGGTGGATGCAGATGATTAAGGTGCTTTTCTTTGCCCAGGTGCGAGAACTGGTGAACGCAGATACGTTAGAGGTCGCGGCAGATTTTCCCACGGTGGAAGCCTTGCGCCAGCATCTGGCTGCGCAAAGCGATCGTTGGGCGCTGGCTTTAGAAGATGGCAAGCTGCTGGCGGCCGTCAACCAGACGCTGGTGAGCTTCGACCATCCCCTCAACGCAGGTGATGAAGTGGCCTTCTTCCCACCGGTAACCGGAGGCTGAGATGGCTGAAACGCGAATTGTTGTTGGGCCTGCGCCGTTTAGCGTGGGGGAAGAATATCCCTGGCTGGCAGCGCGCGATGAAGACGGCGCGGTGGTCACGTTTACCGGTAAAGTGCGTAATCACAATCTCGGGGACAGCGTGCAGGCATTGACGCTGGAACATTACCCGGGCATGACCGAAAAAGCGCTGGCGGAAATCGTCGATGAGGCGCGTGAACGCTGGCCGCTGGGCCGCGTGACGGTTATCCACCGTATTGGTGAGCTGTGGCCGGGAGATGAGATAGTCTTCGTTGGCGTGACCAGCGCGCATCGCAGCAGTGCCTTTGACGCCGGACAGTTTATTATGGATTATCTTAAGACCCGCGCGCCGTTCTGGAAACGCGAGGCCACGCCGGAAGGCGACCGTTGGGTTGATGCCCGCGACAGCGATAAGCAAGCAGCAAAACGCTGGTAGAGTACAATTGGTTTAGGTACATACTAATTCAGGAGATTGTCATGGACCGATTCCCACGAACCGATTCTATTGTGCAGGCCCGTTCCGGTCTGCAAACCTATATGGCGCAAGTCTACGGCTGGATGACCTGCGGGTTGTTACTGACGGCGTTTATTGCCTGGTATGCGGCGAACACGCCGGCGGTGATGACGTTTGTCTTTTCCAGCAAAATCACTTTCTTTGGGCTGATCATCGCCCAACTGGCGCTGGTGTTTGTCCTTTCCGGCATGGTGCAAAGGCTCAGCGCCGGTATGGCCACCACACTGTTTATGCTCTATTCGGCATTAACCGGGCTGACGCTGTCGAGCATCTTTATCGTCTATACCTACTCGTCTATCGCCAGCACGTTTGTGGTCACTGGCGGGATGTTCGGTATCATGAGCCTGTACGGGTACACCACCAAGCGCGATCTCAGTGGTTTTGGCAACATGCTGTTTATGGCGTTGATCGGCATCGTGCTGGCCTCGCTGGTTAACTTCTGGCTGAAGAGCGAAGCGCTGATGTGGGCGGTGACCTACATTGGGGTGATTGTGTTTGTCGGCCTGACCGCCTATGACACGCAGAAGCTGAAAAACATCGGCGAGCAAATCGATCTGCGCGACAGTTCCAACCTGCGTAAATACGCGATCCTTGGGGCGTTAACGCTGTATCTGGACTTTATCAACCTGTTCCTGATGCTGCTGCGTATTTTCGGCAATCGTCGTTAATTTCTGCTGCCGGATGGCGCTGCGCTCATCCGGCCTACCGTGTTGCGTAGAAAGTAGGCCGGATAAGGCGTTACGCCGCATCCGGCAATAACCTTCACGGTTATTTCGCCATTGCCTTCTCGTTTTTTGCCCGCAGTTTTTTCGCCCGACTCTCCAGCAACAAATAGCACATCAACGCCAGCAGCAGCGGGATAAAATAATACAGTACGCGATACGCGAGCAGGGCGGCGATGATCGTGCCTTGCGAGGTATTTTCGCCTGCCAGCAGTGCCATGAATACCGCTTCCAGCACGCCGATACCCGCCGGAATATGTACGATAACCCCGGCGATACTGCTGACCAGCAGCACGCCCAGCACGAAGAAATAATGGATATCCTGGCCTAATAACAGCCAGATAATCGCTCCCATCACCATCCAGTTTGCTCCGGAGATGGCCATCTGCGCCAGCGCGAATTTCCACGATGGCAGCACCAGTTTTTGCCCTTTAATCGTGATATGCCGATGTTTAGCGAAGGCGCAACACCACAGATAAATGACAATAATCAGCAGCAGTACGATACCCAGAATGCGCAGTGTGGCCTCGTCGATATACCAGTGTGCGGGCAGTTGAACGACGCCGAAGGTAAAAATAAACCCGCCGAGCAGAATATAGCCCAGCCAGTTGGTGGTAATGCTGAGTGAGAAAATGCGCGTGATCGTGCTGCCCGGTAATCCGAGGCGGGAATAGAGTCGATAGCGCATGCCAATGCCGCCCACCCAGGTGCTTAACGTCAGGTTGAAGGCATAGCAGATAAACGACACCAGCATCACCTGACGTTTTGCCAGCTTGTGTCCGCAGTAATAGCGTCCGAGCAGGTCATAACAGCCGTACAGCAGATAGCTGACGATGACCAGACCAATGGCGCTGAGCAGGGCGAGGCGGTTGTAATCCCGGATAACCGACCAGACCTCTTCCCAGTTGACCTTGCTGGCATACACCACCAGCAGTACGATCACCGCGATAAAAAACAGCCAGGTGAGGATCTTTTTTGCTAACCGCCAGCGGGGAGATGCTTTCGCCATCAGGGTTTCCCTCCTGCATCTTCAGCCTGAATGCGGTCCTGCGTTTCCAGAGTCGGCTGCGCGGGAGGCGCGACTTCGGTAAGGTGCGGCGTGTGCGCCGGTAGCCAGCCGACCAGCGCCGGAAAGTGGCGTAAAAAGTGGAACGCCAGCACGCTCTTGGTCAGGTTCCACCAGGTGCGTCTGGGCAGCATCGATTCATCTACCTGCTGGCAATCCTCGGTAATAATGGGATGCAGATTGTCCCGCAGGACCTGGTTAAATGCGCGATCATGGATAATGATGTTGGCCTCCAGATTCAGCGACAGGCTGAGCGGGTCGAGGTTGCTGGAGCCCACCGTCGCCCAGTGATCGTCCATTAGCGCGACTTTGCCGTGCAGGGGTCTGCGACGGTATTCATACACCTGGACGCCGCCTTTCACCAGATAGTTGTACAGTAGGCGAGCGCCGACTTTCACAATCGGCATATCCGGTTCACCCTGCACAATCAGTTTGACCCGCACGCCGCGTCGCGCCGCTTTGCGCAGCGCATGCAGCAGGCGATAGCCGGGAAAGAAATAGGCGTTGGCAATGATCACTTCGCGTTTGGCCTGGGTGAGCATTTTCAAATAATGGCGTTCAATATCATCACGATGTTCTTCGTTATCGCGCCAGACAAACAGCGCCTGCGCCTCGCCGGGCTGGCGATTTTCGATTGCCCGATGATGACGTCGCCACCAGCGGCGCACGGCGCTTTGCCCCGGCAGGTTTTCCAGCACGAAGGTCAGGATGTCTGCCACGATGGGACCTTCAATACGCACGGCGTAGTCCTGCTTGGCCTCCGGGCCGTAATCGGACATATGCTCGGCGGAATAGTTAATCCCGCCGACGAAAGCGACACGGTCGTCAATCACCACAATTTTGCGGTGCATGCGGCGAAAAAGGTTGGTTCGCATGCCGAACAACCGCGGGCGTGGGTCGTAATAGCGGAAAACCACGCCCGCGGTGGTGAGTTCGCTGACAAACTCCTCGCTGAGATCCGGTGACCCGTAGCCGTCGAGCAGCACTTCGGCTTTGACACCACGCTGTGCCGCACCGAGCAGTGCCGCATGCAATTGTTTCCCGACCGCATCTTCAAACCAGATAAAAGTCTCAAGGATGATTTTTTGCTGCGCCTGTTCAATGGCCTTAAACACGGCAGGGTAGTACTGGTCGCCGTTTTCCAGCAGCTGAATTTGATTGCCTTCACGCCAGCCATATTTCATAAATGAATCTCCGCGCTCAGGGGGGCATGGTCGGACAAATGTCGCCAGTGACGTAGCGCCAGTGCCGTCGGAATACTGGCATTGGCGTTTTTCACATAGATCCTGTCGAGGCGCAGCAGTGGCAAACGTACCGGAAAGGTACGCGCCGGGCGTCCGTGGGCGCGGGTAAAAATCTCGTCAAGACCGGCATGAACCTTCAACGGATAATTGGCCTTTTGCCGCCAGTCGTTGAAATCCCCGGCCACCACCACGGGTTCCGTTTCAGGCAGGGCATTGACCCAATCCGCCAGCATGGTCAACTGCGCCTGGCGGTGGGCTTCACGCAAACCAAGATGTACACACATCACATGGATGGGGTGAGGGAGCATCGGCGGCACGATGCGGCAGTAAAGCACACCGCGCTTTTCACTGCTGCCGACGGATACATCACGATTCTCATAATGTTCAATGGGATAGCGCGACAGCACCGCGTTACCGTGATGCCCCTGCGGATACACGGCATTGCGTCCGTAGGCGAAGTCGCTCCACATAGTATCTGCGAGAAATTCATAGTGTGTAGTATCCGGCCAGTTCTCTACGTGCAGGGGATGAACCTCGTGCGCGCCCATCACTTCCTGCAGGCATACAATATCCGCACCGACCGTTCTGACGGCATCGCGTAGCTCAGGCAAAATAAATCGCTTATTAAAGGCGGTAAAACCTTTGTGGGTATTAATTGTGAGCACATTGAATGAAAAACGATCTGCTGTTTCGGTCATGGGTCTCCTTTCGGCGTCATTTTTCCTTTAAATAGTGTAGTCGGCGTCACAAAAGGATGCGGTGTTACGGAATTTTCCGTAAAGTCCGGTACTCTGAATAATTAGTTAAAGATCCTTCAGGAGAAAAGCCATGAGGTGGCAACAACGTGTTCGTGTCGCAACGGGTCTTAGTTGCTGGCAGATTATGTTGCATTTACTGGTAGTGGCATTGCTGGTAATGGGCTGGATGAGCGGCACGCTGGTGCGCGTCGGCCTGGGATTATGCGTCGTTTATGGCGTCACGGTTTTATTAATGCTGGCGCTGCAGCGTCATCATGAACAGCGCTGGCGTGATGTCGCCGACGTACTGGAAGAGCTAACGACCACGTGGTATTTCGGTGCGGCGATGATCGTACTGTGGCTGCTATCCCGCGTGCTGCAAAACAACGTCTTACTGGCGTTAGCGGGACTGGCGATCCTTGCCGGACCCGCGGTGATTTCGCTGCTGGCGAAAGACAAAAAACTACATCACTTTGCGTCTAAACATCGCATACGCCGCTGACCCGGTCGTGGCCGCTATCACCAACAGTGGCCACAAACTTCCCCAGACAATCTTCAGGCTCGCATCCTTCAGGTAAATCTGTTTCGTGATGTCCGTAAAGTGACGGATTGGGTTTATCCACGTCAGATTCTGCAGCCAGACCGGCATGTTTTCGACCGGAGAAACGTACCCTGACAGTAAAATTGCCGGCATCATAAAGACGAACACGCCGATAAACGCCTGCTGCTGGGTTGAACACAGCGATGAAATCAGCAGACCAAAGCCTACCAACGACAACCCGTAAATCACCATCGTGAAGTAAAACAAGCCCAGCGAACCGGCAAACGGAATGTGATAGGCCCAGATGCCAATAGCCAGCACGATAGTGGCCTGAAAGGTAGCCACGATTAGCGCAGGCACCGCTTTACCAATGAAAATTTGCCAGGTGGTGAGCGGAGAGACCAGCAGCTGATCCAGCGTGCCCTGCTCACGTTCGCGGGCTACCGACAGTGAGGTGACGATCATCACGCCGATGGTAGTGATCATGGCGATCAGCGACGGAACGACGAACCATTTGTAATCCAGATTCGGATTATACCAGTTACGCACCACCAGTTCGCTGTTGTTCGGCTTCGCTTTGCCGTCCATCAACTCCTGCTGGTATTCCTTAACGATCTGCTGCAGATAATTCGCGGCGATCTGCGCGCTGTTAGAGTTGCGCCCGTCAAGGATCAACTGCATAGGTGCTTGTTGGAAGGTATCCAGATTACGCGAAAAGTCGGCCGGGAAGCGCACCAGCAACAGGGCTTTTTGCGTGTCGATGGTCGGCTGGATCTCCTGCGGGCTTTTCAGCAGCAGGATATGGGTAAAGGCGCTGGCGCGGGCAAAGCGCTGTGTTAATTCCACTGAATGCTTGCCGTTGTCTTCGTTATAGATGGCGATAGTGGCGTTGGTCACTTCTAACGTGGCTGCAAACGGAAACAGGATCACCTGAATCAGTACGGGTAAAATCAGGATCGCCCGCGTCTGCGGCTCGCGTAACAGCGACTGCAGCTCTTTGCGAATTAATGTCCATAAACGATGAAACATGGCCGTCCCCTCAATCCAGCCGACGTTTGGTTTTAAGCCACGTCAGACCAATAAACATCACCGCCGAAGCGATTAAAAACAACACGTTGATTATCAACACCACCGGAATATTTCCCGCCAGAAACAGGCTTTGCAGGGTGCTGACGAAATAACGTGCGGGAATGATATACGTCACCGCGCGAATAATGGCGGGCATGCTGTCTATCTGGAAGATAAAGCCCGACAGCATAATAGATGGCAGGAAAGCGGCGTTGAGCGCTACCTGCGCGGCGTTAAACTGGTTGCGGGTGATGGTGGAGATCAGCAATCCCATGCCAAGCGTACTGAGCAGAAACAGGCTGGTGATAAAAAACAGGATCAGCAGAGAACCGCGATAGGGCACGCCAAGAATAAACACCGATACCAGCATACACAGCAGCATCGCCAGCATGCCGAGAAAATAATAGGGGATCAGTTTACACAGCAGCAATTCTACGCGGGTGACTTCGGTCGACAGCAGCGCTTCCATAGTGCCGCGCTCCCATTCACGGGCGACCACTAATGAGGTCAGGATTGCGCCGATGACCGTCATAATAATGGTCACCGCTCCTGGAATAATAAAATGCTGGCTGATCGCCGCCGGGTTGAACCAGTAGCGGGTTTGCACGTCGATCAGCGGTTCGAACGATTCGCCGCGGTCTTCGGCCCGTTGCTTTTGCCAAATCTGCCAGATGCCTTCCACATAGCCTTGCACAAAGTTGGCGGTGTTCGGTTCGCTGCCATCGGTGATCACCTGAATGGGCGCAATATCGTTTGGCCGCGCCATCTGCTGGGCAAAATCCACCGGGATCACCACCAGCCCACGAATACGCCCGGCCTGCATTTTCTCAATTAATTCCTGGCGGTTGTCGCTGATGGTGGCGTCAATATACGGCGAGCCGGTCATGGTATGGGTAAAATCCAGCGCCTCTTCGCTCTGCTGTTCGAGCAAAATCCCTACCCGCAGTTTGCTGGAGTCGAGGTTAATCCCGTAGCCGAAGATAAACAGCAACAGTAACGGGATCACCACGGCAATCAGCCAGCTACTGGGATCGCGTACGATCTGCCGCGTTTCTTTAATGCACAGTGCGCGCACGCGTCGCCATGAAAGCGCGTGATTACTCATGTGCGTGCTCCTTATCCCAGTCATTGATAAGCGTGATAAACGCCTGCTCCATGGTCGGGTCCGGCGTGTCGTTATCGGCCGCCTGCGCTTTCAGGTCGTCCGGCGTGCCGCTGGCGATTAGCTTACCGCGGTACACCAGCCCGATACGGTCGCAATATTCCGCCTCGTCCATAAAGTGGGTAGTGACCATCACCGTCACGCCTTTCTCTACCATGCTGTTGATATGCAGCCAGAACTCGCGACGGGTGAGGGGGTCAACCCCGGAGGTCGGTTCATCGAGGAACAGGATGTCGGGTTCATGCATCAGCGAACAGGCCAGCGCCAGACGCTGCTTAAAGCCCAGCGGCAGTTCATCGGTGGCATGGGAGGCGATGCTCTTCAGGCCGAACGCCTCGCTCATACGGTCGATTTTTTCTTTCTGTGCGCGTCCGCGCAGGCCGTAGACGCCGGAGAAAAAGCGCAGATTTTGCTCCACCGTCAGGTTACCGTACAGGGAGAATTTCTGCGCCATATAGCCCAGATGTTGACGTGCTTTTCCGGAACTGACCTTCAGGTCCATGTCCAGCACCAGCGCTTTACCTGAGGTGGGGACCAGCAGGCCGCACATCATTTTAAACGTGGTTGATTTACCCGCCCCGTTGGGGCCTAACAGGCCAAAAATCTCACCGCGCTGGACGGCAAAGTCCACATGGTCAGTGGCGGCAAAATCACCGAATTTTTTGGTCAGCGCTTTGGCTTCAATCACCGTTTCACCGGCGGTACCTTCTACGGTGTGCAGGATAGCGCCCAGCGGCGATTCAGAGGTTCCCGCGCCGCCGAGTAAATCGATAAACGCATCTTCAAAGCGCGGGGCTGTACTGGTGATGGTGATTTCCGGCATGCCGTCAGCTTTGCGAATATCGTCCGCCGTGGCTGCTTTTTTCAGGATCAGGCGCACGGATTTCCCCTGAATCATGCCGTCGCTGACCTGCGGTAACTTGAGCGCGCGTTGTAGCAGTTTGCGGTTATTTTCCTGCGGGCTGCTCATTAAAAAACTGCGTCCGGCCATGGTTTGCGTCAGCTGAGTCGGATCGCCTTGATAGAGCAATTCACCTTCGTTCATCAGCAGCACATCGCGGCACTGCTCGGCCTCGTCCAGATACGAGGTGCTCCAGAGGATCAACATGCCATCCCCGGCCAGTTCATGCACCATTTGCCACAATTCGCGGCGGGATATTGGGTCCACGCCCACGCCGGGCTCATCCAGCAGCAGCACTTTGGGTTCGCCGACCAGCGTACAGGCCAGCCCCAGTTTCTGCTTCATGCCGCCGGAAAGCTTGCCAGCCAGACGTCCGGTAAACGGCCCCAGCGAGGTAAACTCCAGCAGGCGGGCAAAGGTTTTCTCCCGCGCTTCACCGGTAACGCTGCGTAAATCGGCATACAGATTGAGGTTCTCCATGACGGTCAAATCTTCATACAGGCCGAATTTCTGTGGCATATAGCCCAGCACCGCATGCAGGGCGCTGTCGTTGATGATGGGGTCAAAGCCAATCACCGTCGCGCTGCCGCCATCCGGCTTCAACAGGCCCGCCAGCATCCGCATCAGCGTGGTTTTCCCTGCGCCGTCGGGACCTACCAGACCGGTGACATAGCCTGCGTGAATCGTGCAGTCGAGCGGGGCGACCGCCGGTTTTTCCATCCCGGCAAAGCGCTTAACCAGCCCGTTGAGGGTAATGACTGCGTCATTCATGCCGCGCCTCGTCACCGAACTTCACCGTCACCGGCATTCCCTGACGCAGCGCGTCGTCGGCATCGGTCACGACAATACGCAGGCGGTAGACCAGGTCGGTACGCAGGTCCGGGGTCTCTACCGTTTTCGGCGTAAATTCTGCTGTTGGCGACACAAAGCCGATTTTGCCGTGGTACGGTTTATCCGGGCGGCCATCGGTATAAAGCAGAATTTCACGTCCCGGCTGCGCCTGGCTCAGATTGCGTTCGTCCACATAGGCGCGGACCCACACCGGCCGGGTAAGCGACAGCGTCAGCACCGTGCCGCCCGCGTTCAGCATACTGCCTGGCTCGACCGCACGGGTAAGCAGTGTGCCGTCAGACGGGGAGGTCAGCGTGGTGTCATGCAAATCGAGTTCAGCCTGCGCCAGCTGCGCCTGAGCCTGTTCGAGCGTCGCTTTCGCCTGGGCGATATCCTGCGGACGATTACCGCTGCGGTATTGACTGAGTTTATCCTGCGCGGATTTCAGCGTTGCCAGCGCCTGGTCGCGTGAAGAACGGGCGTTTTCCAGATCGTTGGCCGAGATAGTGCGGCTTTTCCATAATCCGAGCTGGCGATTATAAAAGTTCTGCGCGTAGTCATACGCTGCCTGGGCCTGCTTCACGGCCGCTGCGGTTTGTGCAATTTCTTCTTCACGATACCCGGCCAGCATCAGGTCGTACTGCGCCTGCGCGGCGGCAACGTTAGCCTTCGCCTGCATCAGCGCGTTTTCGTAGGGGGCGTGGTCCAGTTCGCCCAGTACCTGACCGGCAGTAATCGCATCACCTTCGTCAACCGCCAGCGAGGCCAGCCTGCCGCCTACGCGAAAACTTAAATTGACGCTGCGGATATCGACGTTGCCGTACAGGGTCAGGCCGTTATCTTGTTGGCTTTGATACCACCACGTTCCACCAGCAATCACGGCAACGAGGGCCGCGATAACCAGCCCGAGGACGACAGGTTTTTTCATGACTCCAGACTCCTTTGCGTTAAACCTTGCAGAATTAGATCGATGTGACAGGTGATCGTGTGTTCAATTAGCGCGGTTTTATCCGCATCAAATTGTGACCAACCCGTGCGCAACAGAATAGTTTCTTTACCCAAACGGAAGGCCAGCACTTCACCCAATATGGCGTGGGTATGCAGGATCATTTGGGTGTCATTGGCATCGCGACCCGTATAAGCGGCAATTAAGCGGGTCAGGTGGCTATGCAGCGGGTTGATCACCTGGTCATGCACCAGCTGATAGGCTGCAGTGGGGGAGAGCTGTTCGCGCGAAATAAATTTGCTCAGGTTAACCGTGTCATCCTGGGTTAACAGCATGATCATGTTTTTGCAGGCACGCAGGATCAGTTCGCGCATGGCGGCCCGGTCCGGCTCGGGTTGGGTAAACAGACGCTCGGCTTCTTCAGCATGAGGGCGAAACTGTGAACCGATAAAATCCGCGATCCACTGGGCGCAGGCGAGATATAAATCCTCTTTTGAACCAAAATAGTAGGTAATCGCGGCGATGTTTTGTCCGGCCTGAGCGGCAATATCGCGCGTAGTGGCATGCAGTCCGTACTCACCAAACTGTGCGAGCGCGGCGGCAATCAGCTGGTTCTTTGCCTGTTCACCTTTAGTTGTCATGGTGGGTGTATTCATGGCATGCCTAAATTATTAATCAATCGATTGATTAAGATTATGACTGATTTCTGCACTTGTCTAGTCTGGTGGTTTATTTTGTTTTTCGCGGCTGGCGGGATAATTTATGCGGTACATCACAAAAACTGCTACACTCCGCCCCTTCATGACATTGTGGTTTTTGTCATCTCTTTTGCGAGTATCGTCCTGAAAACGACACCGGTAACGGTCAGGGCGGTTCGGAGTAGTTATGTCTTTTGATTCCCTTGGTTTAGATCCTGAAATCTTGCGCGCCGTTGCCGAGCAGGGTTACCGTGAACCTACCCCTATTCAGCAGCAGGCAATCCCCGCCGTGCTGGAAGGCCGTGATCTGATGGCCAGCGCCCAGACCGGCACGGGGAAAACGGCAGGTTTTACCCTGCCGCTGTTACAACACCTCATTACCCATCAGCCGCATGGCAAAAGCCGTCGTCCGGTGCGTGCGCTGATCCTGACGCCAACCCGCGAGCTGGCAGCACAAATTGGCGAAAACGTCCGCGATTACAGCAAGTATCTGAACGTTCGCTCGCTGGTGGTTTTCGGCGGCGTGAGCATTAACCCGCAGATGATGAAACTGCGCAGTGGCGTAGATGTGCTGGTGGCAACGCCGGGCCGTTTGCTCGATCTGGAACATCAAAACGCGGTGAAACTGGATCAGGTTGAGATCCTGGTACTGGATGAAGCGGACCGTATGCTGGATATGGGCTTTATCCATGATATTCGTCGCGTACTGGCTAAACTGCCCGCTAAACGTCAAAACCTGCTGTTCTCCGCAACGTTTTCTGACGACATTAAGTCGCTGGCAGAAAAACTGCTGCATAACCCGCTGGAAATTGAAGTTGCGCGTCGTAATACCGCGTCTGAGCAGGTCAGCCAGCTCGTTCACTTTGTGGATAAAAAACGTAAACGTGAATTGCTGTCACAGATGATTGGCCAGGGTAACTGGCAGCAGGTGCTGGTCTTTACCCGTACCAAACATGGTGCCAACCACCTGGCAGAACAGCTGAATAAAGACGGTATTCGCAGCGCGGCGATCCACGGTAATAAATCTCAGGGTGCGCGTACGCGTGCGCTGGCCGATTTTAAATCCGGCGATATTCGCGTGCTGGTGGCGACCGACATCGCGGCTCGCGGGCTCGACATTGAAGAGCTGCCGCACGTGGTGAACTATGAGCTGCCAAACGTCCCGGAAGACTATGTTCACCGCATCGGACGTACCGGTCGTGCTGCGGCTACCGGTGAAGCGCTGTCTCTGGTGTGTGTTGATGAGCACAAGCTGCTGCATGACATCGAAAAACTGCTGAAAAAAGAGATCCCGCGTATTGCGGTTGATGGCTATGCGCCGGACCCGTCGATTAAAGCCGAGCCAATCCAGAACGGACGCCAGCAGCGTGGCGGTGGCGGTGGTCGTGGGCAAGGCGGAGCAGGCCGTGGTCAGCAGCCGCGTCGCCAGGACGGTGGTGCGCCAAAAGCGAAACCGCGTAACAGTGAAGGCAAACCGGCAGGCGACAAACCGCGTCCACCGCGTCGTCCTCGCAGACCGTCTTCTGCACAGTAATTGCGAGCCCGGCCGAATAGCCGGGCTTTTTTTTTGCGACGCGTATCAGAAAGTGCCACAATAGTGGCTGTTTATACAGTATTTCAGGTTTTCTCATGGCATTAACCGCAGCGTTGAAAGCGCAAATTGCCGCCTGGTATAAGGCGCTTCAGGAACAGATCCCCGACTTTATCCCCCGTGCACCGCAGCGGCAGATGATTGCTGATGTCGCGAAAACGCTGGCTGGGGAAGACGGGCGACATCTGGCTATCGAAGCGCCGACCGGCGTCGGGAAAACGCTGTCCTATTTAATTCCGGGGATTGCCATTGCCCGTGAAGAACAAAAGACGCTGGTGGTCAGTACCGCCAACGTCGCGTTGCAGGATCAGATCTACAGTAAAGACCTGCCGCTGCTGCGCAAAATTATCCCTGATCTGCGATTTACCGCCGCGTTTGGGCGAGGGCGCTATGTCTGCCCGCGTAATTTAGCGGCCTTGGCCAGTACCGAACCCAATCAGCAGGATTTGCTGGCGTTTCTCGACGATGATCTGACGCCCAACAACCAGGAAGAACAAAAACGTTGCGCCAGGCTCAAAGGCGACCTCGACACTTACAAATGGGATGGGTTGCGCGATCACACCGATATCGCCATTGATGACGGGCTCTGGCAGCGCCTGAGCACCGATAAAGCCAGCTGCCTGAATCGTAACTGTCATTACTACCGTGAATGCCCATTTTTTGTTGCCCGCCGTGAGATCCAGGAAGCCGAAGTGGTGGTGGCAAACCACGCGTTAGTGATGGCGGCCATGGAGAGCGAAGCGGTGTTACCGGAACCGAAAAATTTGCTGCTGGTGCTTGATGAAGGCCACCATCTGCCGGACGTCGCGCGCGATGCGCTGGAAATGAGCGCCGAGATTACCGCGCCCTGGTATCGGCTGCAGCTGGATTTATTCAGCAAACTCGTGGCGACCTGCCTGGAGCAGTTTCGCCCGAAAACCACGCCGCCGCTGGCTAATCCAGAGCGCCTGAACGCCCACTGTGAAGAGCTGTATGAGCTGATCGCCTCACTAAACAACATCCTCAATCTGTACCTGCCCGCCACGCAGGAAGCCGAACACCGCTTTGCAATGGGCGAGCTGCCTGCGGAAGTGATGGAGATTTGTCAGCGTCTGGCGAAGCTCACCGAGATGCTACGTGGTCTGGCGGAACTGTTCCTCAACGATCTCAGCGAAAAAACCGGCAGCCACGATATCGTTCGTCTGCATCGGGTTATTTTGCAGATGAACCGGGCGCTGGGTATGTTTGAAGCGCAAAGTAAACTGTGGCGGCTGGCTTCGCTGGCGCAGTCATCAGGCGCGCCGGTGACCAAATGGGTGACGCGGGACGTGCGTGACGGACAGATGCATGTCTGGTTTCACTGCGTGGGGATCCGCGTCAGCGATCAGCTTGAACGCCTGCTGTGGCGCAGCGTGCCGCATATTATCGTCACCTCTGCCACCTTACGCTCGCTCAACAGTTTCTCGCGCCTGCAGGAGATGAGCGGCCTGAAAGAAAAAGCAGGGGACCGTTTTGTCGCGCTGGACTCGCCGTTTAATCATGTCGAGCAAGGCAAAATTGTCATTCCGCAGATGCGTTACGAACCGTTGATGGAGAACGAAGAACAGCATATTGCCGAAATGGCGGCCTATTTCCGCGAACAGGTGGAAAGTAAAAAACATCAGGGCATGCTGGTGCTCTTTGCCAGTGGTCGGGCGATGCAGCGTTTTCTTGAGCACGTAACCGATCTGCGTCTGCTGTTGCTGGTGCAGGGCGATCAGCCGCGCTACCGACTGGTGGAACTGCACCGCAAGCGGGTGCAAAACGGTGAGCGTAGCGTGCTGGTTGGGTTGCAGTCTTTTGCCGAAGGCCTCGATTTGAAAGGCGACCTGTTGACCCAGGTTCATATTCACAAAATTGCGTTTCCGCCCATCGACAGCCCGGTGGTGGTGACTGAGGGCGAATGGCTGAAAAGCCTGAATCGCTATCCCTTTGAGGTGCAGAGTTTACCTGCGGCATCGTTCAATTTGATTCAGCAGGTTGGGCGACTCATTCGTAGTCACGGTTGCTGGGGCGAAGTGGTGATTTACGATAAGCGTTTATTGACCAAAAACTATGGTCAGCGTTTACTGAATGCGTTACCCATATTTCCGATAGAACAACCTGGTGTGCCAGACGTTATAGTAAAACCAAAAGAAAAAGCGAAACCCACACGCCGCCGTCGGCGTTAACGATGTGAGCAACAGGCAAGGAGTTATCGATGGATTACCGCAAAATCATCAAAGAGATTGGGCGAGGTAAAAATCACGCGCGTGACCTGGACCAGGATACCGCTCGCGGACTGTATACCCACATGTTAAACGGCGACGTACCTGACCTTGAGATGGGCGGCGTACTGATTGCGCTGCGTATTAAAGGGGAAGGTGAGGCAGAAATGCTGGGCTTTTATGAGGCGATGCAAAACCATACCCTTCGCCTGACGCCGCCCGTTGCCAAACCGATGCCTATCGTCATTCCCAGCTACAACGGTGCGCGCAAGCAGGCTAACCTGACGCCGCTGCTGGCTATTTTGCTGCATAAGCTGGGTTTCCCGGTCGTGGTGCACGGGGTGAGCGAAGATCCAACCCGTGTGCTGACGGAAACCATTTTTGACCTGATGGGGATTGCACCTACCCTGCATGCCGGACAGGCGCAGGCGAAACTTGAGGGACATGAGCCGGTGTTTATCCCAGTGAGCGCGCTGTGCCCGCCGCTGGAGAAACAGCTGGCGATGCGCTGGCGGATGGGCGTACGCAACAGTGCGCATACGCTCGCGAAATTAGCCACGCCGTTTGCTGAAGATGCCGCACTGCGTCTTGCCAGCGTTTCGCACCCGGAGTACGTGTCGCGGGTGGCAAAATTCTTTGGTGATATCGGTGGGCGCGGCCTGCTGATACACGGCACGGAAGGGGAGGTGTACGCCAACCCACAGCGTTGCCCGCAGATCAGCCTGATAGACCATTCTGGTGTACGAGTGCTGCAGGACCGCCAGAGCGAGATGCCTGACGAGCCAGTGCCGCTGCCGGTGGCAAAAGATCCGGAAACCACCGCGCGCTGGATAGAGCGTTGTCTGGCCGGAAGTGAGCCGGTACCGGCCTCGTTGAGGATTCAGATGGCCTGCTGCCTGGTGGCAACCGGCGAAGTCGCTACGCTGGCTGAAGGATTTACCCGCGTCGACCAGTGCTTCTGATGTACTCATCTCCCCGGCGGGCCTGATTTACAGGTCCGCCCGTTCCCGCCTTTTCTGCTATTCCTGCTATTTCTGCAATGTGAAATTTCTGCACGTTTATTGACCTCCTGAGCGTCGTGGCGCAGCATAGTTTGTTGAAAAATAAGAAACACAACAAACACGCAACATAACAGGAGATAACCATGAACAGTGGACACCGCTTTCATGCGCCTACGCTGCACGCCTTTATTCAGGCCGTTTTTCGTCAGATGGGCAGCGAAGAGCAGGAAGCGCGCTTAGTTGCCGATCATCTGATCGCCGCGAACCTTGCCGGGCACGATTCTCACGGCATTGGCATGATCCCAAGCTATGTTCGTTCCTTTTCGCAGGGACATTTGCAGCTAAACCGCCACGCGAAAGTGGTGAAAGACGCGGGGGCGGTGGTAACGCTTGACGGCGACAGTGCGTTTGGTCAGGTTGCGGCACATGAAGCTATCACGCTGGGAATCGAGAAAGCCCGTCAGTTCGGTATTGCCGCGGTGGCACTACACAATTCCCATCACATTGGACGCATTGGCTATTGGGCAGAGCAATGTGCAGCCGCAGGCTTTGTATCCGTTCACTTTGTGAATGTGGTCGGCATCCCGATGGTTGCGCCTTTTCAGGGGCGTGACAGCCGGTTTGGCACTAACCCTTTCTGCGCCGTGTTTCCGCGTAAGAATGATTTCCCCCTGCTGCTGGACTATGCGACCAGCGCCATTGCTTTTGGCAAAACGCGCGTTGCGTGGCATAAGGGTGAGCCAGTGGCGCCAGGATGTCTGATTGATGCTGACGGCGTTCCGACTACCGATCCCGCCGTGATGCAGGTGTCTCCGCTGGGCTCGCTGCTTACCTTCGCTCAGCATAAAGGCTATGCGCTGGCGGCAATGTGCGAAATTCTGGGCGGTGCGCTTTCCGGGGGGAAAACTACGCACGAAGACAGTTTGCAGGACAGCGCTGACGCCATCATTAACTGCATGACGACGATCATTCTAAACCCGGAATTATTTGGCGCGCCGGATTGTGACCATCAGGTCGCCGCATTTGCGAAATGGGTCAAAGCGTCGCCGCATGGCGAGGACGCCCCGGTTCTGCTACCGGGTGAGTGGGAAGTGAATACGCGTGAGGCGCGACTGGCGCAGGGCATCCCTCTGGATGTAGGAAGCTGGCAGGCAATTTGTGAGGCGGCGCAGTACGTGGGGATGCCGGAGACGGTGTTGCAAGAATTCCGTCATCGGTTGGAACAGTAAGCAAAAAAAAGCCCGTCCAGTGGACGGGCAAACAAAGGGTAACAAACAGGGTCAATGAGGGTTGGAGCATTGGGTCTTGCAGGTAATTCGTCGGTTATTTGTAGATAACCGCAGTGCCGCTCATTTTGTCTTTGCCGACAGCGGAGGTAATGCTGTAGCCACTTGCACCTGCAGCGGCAGCTTTTTCAGCCAGTTTGGCTTCCAGGCCATCCAGCGTGCTGGCACCATCAGCGGATACCACACCCACTTTATTCATGCTTTGTGCCTGAGTGGAGGTAACGGGCTCGGCAGCGAAAGCGCCAAATGACAGGGTAGACAGGGCGATGGCAGCAACAGCATATTTGATATTTTTCATGATTAATCTCTCGCAGGTTATTCTGTTAGTCAGTGTTTTGTTCGGTAGACGTTGTTTTGTCGATGTGAGAAGTATCACGTTTTTTTATGTGAGAGAAAATCGAATAGAATTGACGGCATCAATCAAAAAAACTGAATGACAAATAACTTATTGAATATTAATAAATTCGCAAGGCGGATTTACAGTTCTTGTCATTGCGCTTTACGGAGCCCGCGACAACGGCACATTTTGCTACACCCGTTGCGAAAAACCGTGCTCGTAAAGGAAACTGTATGCGCTGAAACTTTAGGTAAAGAAGGGTCAGCGTAGCTGGCTGTCTTTCGAACCTCTGCGATTATATCCTGGATATGCGTTGCTATTTGAATCTTTATCCTGCTGGCAGGTGATACATAAACGCACCCCGGGTACCGCCTCTCGCCGTGCCTGAGGGATAGAAATTCCACATTCTTCGCATTCATACAGACTTTCACCCGTGGGTAATTCGCCACGGGCGCGGGCGACAGCATCTTCAATAGTATTGTTGATCTGTTCGTTCACTGCGTCGTCATTTGCCCATCCGGATGCCATAGCCCCTCCGTACATTCAGTTTGTATAATAATTATAGTGAATGATATGGATGGAAAACGAATGCACAAGCGGACCGTCAGATTTCAGACCATTCGCGCAGCAGATTATGGTAGAGATTGAGCAGCGATGGGATCTCGGCGCTTTCACCGTGGCGGGCCTTCAGGGACTGGATGTTCTTATCCAATTCAAAGAGCATGGCGCGTTTTTTATCGTCGCGGATCATCGACTGGATCCACATAAACGACGCTATACGAACGCCGCGCGTCACCGGTGAAACGCAATGCAGGCTGCTGGAAGGGTAGAGCACCAGATCACCCGCCGGGAGTTTGACCGCATGTTGACCGTAAGTATCATTGACTCGTAACTCCCCGCCCTCGTAGCTGTCGGGATCGCTTAAGAATAATGTGGCGGAAAGGTCGGTACGCATCCAGCCGCTTTCCGGGTGGCTTCGTACCGCGCCATCGACGTGAAAACCGTAGGTCTCATGGTTCTGATAACGATTGAACAACGGCTCGGAAAGCATTTTTGGTAATGCTGCGGCAAAGAACAGCGCGCTGCTGTTCACGGCGGCTAGCACCTCTTTCTGTAAAACTGCATAGCGTTCGCTATGCGTATCAATCTGCTGGTTATGTTTGACCTGGGCGCCCTGAGCGCCGGTGGTGGCGCGGCCATCTATCCACTCGGCGGCGTCCAACTGTTCGCGAAACCAGGCAACGTCCTGCGGCGATAAGACGCCAGGAATGTGGTACATCATCAGTGTTTCTCCTTAAAGTGGGGCTTGCGCCCCACCCAATGAATCAGAAATGCATATTGGCGGTGAGCAGGAAGGTTCTCGGCTCACCTGGATGGTAACGGTATCCGCTCTTGTTGATCGAGGAGACATAATCGGTGTCAAACAGGTTATAGACGTTAAGCTGGAAATCGAGGTTGCGGTTTACGCGATATCCCAGTTTGGCATCCGCGACCCAGTAGCTTTCAGTAAAGGATGGCGTGCCCACCGCGCCGTCAGCGCCGCGATGCATACTGCCCACGTAGCGTGCGCCTGCGCCAACGGAGATATCATCCGTGGCCTGATACTGACTCCACAGGGTGAACGCGTGTTCCGGGGTATACGGCAGAGAGGATGAACCATCCTGGGCGACATCTTTACCGTTATGGACCGTGGCGCGCTGCTGGGTGTATCCGCCAATCACCTGCCATGCCGGGGTGATGTTGCCGGCAACCGACAGTTCGTACCCTTCAACGCGTTTCTCCCCATACTGGGAATATGTACCGTCGTCGTTTTGCTCGACCTCGTTCTCAATGTCGGTGCGGAAAATCGCGGCGGTTAACAGCAGGCGCTTATCCAGTACTTCCCATTTGGTGCCAATTTCGCTGGTCTTTGCTTTTTGCGGTTTAAAATCAGTACGGTTGGCGCTGTTGCCGGTACCGCTCTGGGCGAGGGCAAAATTGCTGCCACCCGGCGGCTGCTGAGAGACCGCATAGTTAATGTAAATGTTGCCGTTATCTGTCAGATGATAAAGCGCGCCCGCTTTCCAGTTCACCAGATTACCAGACTTAGCGGCATCGACGGTGGTGACCGGCGATCCTTTGGCTACGCCTGCCGGGCAGGCGACAGCACCGCGCCCGGATGCACCGCATGCAGTGGCGCTGTCATACTCGGTGCGATAGTTATCGAGACGAATGCCGCCGTTCAGCTCAAACTCACGGGTAATTTGCAAGGTGTCGAATGCATAAATGCCGAAGGTGTCGGTCTGGCCGTTGGCGTTGGCACCGTTACGGTTTAATCCCCCCACGCTGACGTTGCTGTTAGGATGGTAGATATTCACTGGCGGTGGCGTGATCGGTACTACGCCGTAGTTGGTCTGCGTTTCACGCGTAAACTCTACGCCGGTGCTGATGTCATGGCCAATGGCGCCGGTATAAAATTTTGAGGTCAGGTTGGTCTGGTTGGTGAGGATTTTGTTGCTGACATCTTTGGTATTGGCCAGACGCGACCAGGTCCAGGTGTCTACGCTGCTGGTTGGCTGCGTGATATTTGACGCGCCGCCCATCACCGCCGTCATCAGGTAATCTTGTTTGACTCGTGACCAGCGCGTGGTATTGCGCACGGTGGTGCTGTCGCTCAGATCATGCTCAAAGCGCATCGTCGCGGTGTCGGTCGTCGAGTCGTCGTAATCCGAATCGGTGCCATAGAAATTATGCGTATCCACTTTCCCTGAATGATTCAGGGCAGAAGTCCCCGCAGAAGGTGCAGAGTACCCCGGCAGGCCGATGGTGGGAACACCGCCGTCCGGCGTGTTGTGCTGGGTGACGTGCAAGTAGTTCAGATACAGACGATTTTCGGTGCCTAAACCAAAGGCGATGGACGGGGCCACGCCGTAACGTTCATTTTTAACGTTATCGCGTCCGGCATCGTGCGTCTTTTCGCCCATCAGGTTTAATCGTGCGGCGGTGGTGTCGCCAATGACCTGATTGATGTCCAGCGTACCGCGGCGGAACCAGGCGCTGCCGACGCTGGCAGAGGCATCAATGCCCGAGTCAGTGCGCGGTTGCTTGCTGATCATGTTGATGGAGCCGGTCGGCGCGCTGCGACCATAATCAGTACCGGAAGGACCTTTAATCACTTCAACTTGTTCGGTATTGAAGGTATCGCGCGTCACGCTGCCAATATCGCGAACGCCGTCGATGTAAATGCTGTTCGACGTATCGGCCCCACGCATATAAATCGCGTCACCGGTGGTGGAGTTGCCGTTTTCACCGGCGAAAAATGCGCCTACGCCCGGCACGTTCTTTAGCGCATCGGTCAGATTTGTTGCCCCTTGATCCTTAATGACCTGCTCAGAAATCACCGTCATGGTGCGCGTCGTATCAGCAACAGGACGGGAGAATTTCGGATCGGCAGAGTGGGTGGGGGCGTACAGCGACGGTTTGGCGGCTTCTACGACCAGCGTATCTTCTTGTTTCTTATCCTGATCGCCTGCGGCGACTGCCTGAGCGACCGGAGTCAGGCCGATGCACAGACCGGCAAAAAAGGTGAGTGAATGGAAACTACTGGACGGCAGGTTGCGATTTTTATCCATGTTAATGAGTAGCTTATTATTTTTTGAGTAGAAGGTTTCACTCGTGCGAAGGGACATCTCTTTGGATGTTACGCCTGCAGGTCTCGCCGTAATGAAATGCGTAATTGATAATGATTTTGATAAGCATTATTAATCAGTGCGACTTTTTAGCATTCATTAATTCAAAAATAAATACATTTATTTACATTGGATTCAAAATTCCAACATGATGGTTACAAATTGTGCAGGGAGTACGGAGAGCAAAAAAGAAAACTGCATTCAGGACGAATGCAGTTAGGCTGAGGGAAATTACTTGTAGATAGTTGCGGTACCGTACATCTGATTTTTACCGCCAGCAGCATTAACCACAAAGCCTTTTGCGCCTTGCTCTTTCGCTTTTTCCGCCAGCTTGTCTTCAAGATCGGTCAGGCTTGATGCGCCGGTAGCCGACACGGTTCCGGAAGCCTGTAGCGGACCGGTGGCAGGACTGGTGTTAGGCGGTGCAGCAAAAGACGCAAATGTCATGCCGGTAAGTACGGTAGCGGCAAGGAGTGTGAGGCATTTCTTCATAATGATATCCTCTGAGAAACAACGGGTAGTGCCTGATAAGTTTAGGACGTCATTGCCGGACGTTTACCGCAAAAAATTGATGGACAACTGAGTGTTTTTTGAACGATTTGTTTTGTGGAAATCCGGCACAAATTATCGATTTTCCGTGCCGTGCGTGTTTACCGCGTGGCGTTATGCGGGTATCTTACGCCGCTGTTAATAGGAGAATGTTATGCCCCCCCAGAAACCGGGATTACACCCACGCAACCGCCACAATGGCCGTTACGATCTTGCCACGTTATGCCAGGTTACGCCCGAATTGACGCAATTCCTCACTATTACGCCAGGCGGCGAGCAGAGCGTTGATTTTGCTAACCCATTGGCTGTGAAGGCGCTGAATAAAGCCCTGCTGGCGCATTACTATGCGGTGGCTAATTGGGATATTCCGCAAGGTTACCTGTGCCCACCGGTACCGGGTCGGGCGGATTACATTCATCATCTGGCCGATCTGTTGGGCGAAACGACGGGAACTATCCCGGCGAATGCGAGCGTGCTGGACGTCGGCGTTGGGGCAAACTGTATTTATCCGCTGATTGGCGTGCACGAATATGGCTGGCGGTTTACCGGCAGTGAGACCAGCCAGGAAGCATTGAGCAGCGCACTGGCGATCGTTAACGGCAATCCGGGGTTAACCCGTGCTATTCGCCTGCGCCGTCAGAAAGATTTGTCGTCTATCTTCAACGGAATTATTCATAAGAATGAACAGTTCGAAGCGACACTGTGCAATCCGCCGTTCCATGATTCAGCGGCTTCTGCCCGCGCCGGAAGTGAGCGTAAACGTCGTAACCTGGGACAGGACAAAGACGATGCGCTGAACTTTGGTGGGAAACAGGAGGAGCTCTGGTGTGAAGGTGGCGAAGTGGCGTTTATCAAAAAAATGATCGCCGAAAGCCAGGCCTTTGGTCGCCAGGTGATGTGGTTCACCACGCTGGTTTCACGCGGTGAAAATCTGCCACCGCTGTACCACGCCCTGACGGATGTGGGTGCGGTGAAAGTGGTCAAAAAAGAAATGGCCCAGGGGCAAAAGCACAGCCGCTTTATTGCCTGGACCTTTATGGATAACGATCAGCGTCGCCGTTTTATGGCGCGTCAGCGCTAAATCGTCGGTTCTGTCGGCGGCAGCGGATCGGCTGCTGCCGTGGGGCCATTCACCGGTGCGGGCAAAACCTGGTAGGTCTGTACCGGCGCGCGCACGTTGGCCAAATCAAAGTATTTTTTCACCTGACTGTCGAGCGCAAAGCGTACCGCCCACTGCTTCAGCGGTAAGGTGGTGAACGACACCCGCAGCGTAAACGCCGTATTGGTTAACCCGACAATGCCCGCGAATGACGGCTCGCCAATAATGAATCCGCGAATATCTTCACGTTCCATCACCGCCGTAACGGCATCCTTCAACGCCTGATTGGCTTTATCGGCATCCTCATGGCGGTCCACGTCGTAATTGGCGACCACCGATCCAATACCCCGTACAAAGTTGGCGAAGGTGGTTATCGATGACCACGGGATAATATGGTACGCCCCGGTGTCCTGGCGCACACCGACTGAGCGAATCGACATGCGTTCAACCGTGCCGGTTAGCGGACCGATGGTGACCAAATCACCGGTGTTCATGCCATTTTCAAACTGGATAAAGATCCCGGTAATAATATCTTTTACCAGCGTCTGCGAGCCGAAGGAGATAGCCAGCCCCAGCGCGCCCGCGCCTGCCAGTAACGGGGCAATATTGACCCCAATTTCCGACAACACGATCATGATAGTGATGGTGCTGATAATCACCGCCAGCGCGTTGCGAAACAGCGTCAACAGTGTACGGGTACGTGCGCTGGGCAGGGGCCGGCCGTGGATATCCGAGGTCAGACGGTTTTCAATCAGGCTGGCGAGCAGGGTCCAGCCGATAGCGGAGAAGAATAAAATCAGCGCGATACGGATCAGAATATCCACCGTTTTTTCTCCCGCGCCGTAATGCAGCCAGTTCCAGAAGTCGAACAGCCCCCAGGCGTTGAGCAGCAACATGATGGCGACGCAGACCGTCAGGATCCGCGCGATGCTTAACGCCGTCGACAGCCAACCATTCAGGCGTTTTTGCAATTCCGGATAACTGCGCTGGGTGTGTGGTGAAAGCGTAATGGTTTTGGCGATCCAGCGGGAAAACATGCCAGAAATAAAGGCGGCGATGCCGATAATCACCAGGCTGCGCAGCGTTGCCCCCATCATAAACTTCAGGCTGTTGCCCGGATCAAACAGCGAGAAGAAAAACAGCACGATGAAATAGGCGCTGGCCAGCCAGTGCCAAACCAGCGCAAAGGCGCGGATAAACAGGCTGAAAAAAGCCAGCGACCTTTCTGCCAGACTCTGCAAATGCTCGCTGATCTCTTTCTTGTTCCTGAAGATCAGATACAGCGCCCACAGCGTAATGCACAGCATGATGATGACGTTAGCCATGGCGCCAACCTGTACATTGACCTGATTCGAGACGATGGGCACCACCACGATCAGCCCGTAGCCAATCAGGCTGCTGAGTGAGCTCAGGCGACGATTCCAGTAGCGGGCGCCTGCAGTCTGAATGTTGAACGGACGCAACTCGGCCACCGTCGGGCAAAATATCAGGCGTAAAATGGCCTTAAAGAACTCAATCAACGCGAAGGCATTAAGAAACAAACTTTGCTGGAAAGCGATGGTGCGGCTGCCGGCGTTCATGCGATCGCTTAAGATCTGCCCAACAAACAGTGTCAGGGCCAGCAGTAATAAATCGATGATGAACGCGCCAATAATCATGGCGGGAAGCTGTAACCAGTTGCTGCGGTCACGATTTTTTTGCCGCGCCCATTGCCCCATTTTGCGATATAGCGGCAGCGCACATAAGCGTACCAGCCAGTAAAACCCGAACACGGATACCGCCAGCATAAAAAAGTGAGTCAGGGCATTGGTGAACGATTGCGGATTAAAGGTTTTGTGTGGAGCGTCGGTGATATTGCGATAAAGCTGGGCGAATCGGCTGGAGAGAGCTTCGCCGTAGTGGCGACTGATATCGGTCACGTTCTCGAGTACCGTTTTTTCTTCCGTCAGCGTGGGAGGGACGATAGTGGGGACCGGTTCAGGAGGCGGCGTTGCCGCTACTTTACGCAGTTGACCTATCAACTCCTGGCGTGAGGCATTATTCTCCAGCACGTCTGCCAGGGCACCGTAGGCGGCTTTTTTCTGCTCAACGTCAGGTTCAGCAGCGGGCTCCGCTGGCGGGCTGGCGGAGGCGGTGGACGTTACGCCGGGTATCGTGACCGCCTGAGCGGGGACGCTCAGTAGAAAAAAACAGATGAATAAGATCCACCGCATGACTCCTCCCATGAGAAATAAACACAAAAGGATAAGTATAGATGCCCGGACGGGAGGGTCATGAAATCAGAACATTCTGGGGAGAACCTCCCTTCGGGGAGAAGGGAGGTGTCAGCATCAGGAAACGTGCTGTAAAAATTCCTGCAGACGCTGACTGGGCGGATTTTCAATCAAGGTTTGCGGATTACCGTCTTCGGCAATACGGCCCTTATCAATGAAGATCAGGCGTGAGGCCACTTTTTCGGCAAAGCCGATTTCGTGGGTCACAATCACCATCGTCATACCTTCTTCCGCCAGATCCTGCATGACTTTCAGCACTTCGTGACGCAGCTCCGGGTCAAGGGCTGAGGTCGGCTCATCAAACAGCATCATTTTTGGCTTCACCGCCAGCGCACGGGCGATCGCCACACGCTGTTGCTGGCCGCCTGAAAGCTCAGAAGGGTAGTGATGCGCACGCTCGGCGAGGCCCACTTTAGCCAGTAACTCTTTGGCCTGTTTCTCAGCCTGCTCTTTCTTCGCCCCGCGCACGCGCAGCGGCCCAAACATGACATTTTCCAGCGCGGTCAGGTGTGGGAACAGATAGAACTGCTGGAATACCATCCCGGCTTCCTGGCGAATTAACCGCTCGTCGACCTTCGGATCGTTGACCTTCAGACCATCGACAATCAGTTCGCCGGAGGTTATCTCTTCCAGCTTGTTAATGCAGCGCAGCAGGGTCGACTTACCGGAGCCGGAAGGCCCGATAATCACCACGACTTCGCCCTGACCAATATTCAGATCGATGTTATGCAGCACCTGGGTAGGACCAAAATGCTTGGAGACGTTTTTAAATTCAATCACAGGATTTTCATCCTTCTTTCCAGACGACGCAGAACGAAGCTCAGCACCAGCGTAATAATTAGATAGAACACCGCAACGGCGCTCCAGATTTCCAGTGCGCGGAAGTTACCGGCAATGATTTCCTGACCCTGACGGGTCAGTTCAGCGACGCCAATGACAATAAACAGTGAGGTATCTTTAATGCTGATGATCCACTGGTTACCCAGCGGTGGCAGCATACGACGCAGCGCGAGCGGTAAAATGACGTGACGAATAGTCTCTGTGCGTGAGAGACCCAGCGCCAGCCCGGCTTCGCTGAAACCTTTATGAATTGAGAGCACTGCGCCACGGGTGATTTCCGCGATGTAGGCACCGGAGTTAATCATGATGGTGACGACGGCGGCGCTGAAAGGATCAATGCGTAAGTCGTTAAACGCCATCGGCAGGGCGAAGTAAATAAACATCACCTGCACAACAATGGGGGTGCCGCGGATGACTTCGATAAATACCAGCGCAACGTGGTTGGCTATCCAACCGCCGAAGGTACGTGCAAAACCTGCTGCCAGCCCGATGACCAGGCCGCCAGCCAGACCGAGGACCGAAATCCACAGGGTCATTTTGGCGCCTTCAATCAAGAGCGGAATGGCGGGCCAAATGGCACTCCAGTCAAACTGCATATGTCGTTCCTGTTACCGTGGTGTAAATATTCAAATGCCTGTTTTGCCGGATGCGCCAGGCTTATCCGGCCTACAGGTCTCAAATCTGCTGGTGTAGGCCCGGTAAGCTTCGCGCTACCGGGCAACATCGCGAGTTATTATTTAGGTTCAGTACCGAACCATTTTTTGTAGATTTCGTTGTATGTGCCGTTCTCTTTCAGCGTTTTCAGCGCGCCGTTCACTTTCTCACGCAGTTCGTCGCTGCCTTTCGGGAAGGCAATACCGTACTGTTGGGCTTCCAGAGAATCGCCTACGGCTTTGAACTGGCCGTTGCCCGCAGTTTTGATGAAGTAAAGAATGTTTGGTGTGTCGTGCAGGACGGCATCTGCGCGGTTAGTGCCCAGTTCCATATACGCGTTATCGATGTTCGGGAACTGACGCAGATCTTTGGTTTTGATGTTTGCTTTCGCGTAATCGACAGAACCGGTTCCGCCTTTAACCGCAACCACTTTGCCATCCAGATCTTTCACGCTTTTCACGTCGTTATTGTTGGCTTTAACCATCACTAACAGGCCGCTTTTGTAGTAGCCGTCAGAGAAGTCGATCGCTTTTTTACGTTCTTCGGTGATGGTGATACCTGCCAGCGCCAAATCGATATTTTTGGTTTGCAGCGCCGGGATGATGCCGCTGAAATCCATCGGTTTCAGTTCATAATCCAGCTTCAGCTCTTTGGCCACGGCAGCCCACAGATCCACATCAAAACCGACGTATTTGTCACCCTGCTTGAATTCAAACGGAACAAAAGCGGTGTCAGTTGCGACAACGAGTTTCTTATCCGCGGCATGAGAAGACACCGCAAAAGCCAGGGTAAGTGCAGCCAGTGAAACTTTTAATACAGACTTCATAGGATTTCCTTTTATATCCACGGGGCGATCCCCTGCGAGAACATATGTCTTAATGAAATAATCGTGCCAATTTTGCAACTTATTGTTTTAACAAGAAGGTGTTACGTTTTGCTGCACAATAAGTAGGGCAAAGTGGGCTGCCTGCACCGTTTCGGGGCACTCATTTGGTGCGTGAAGGGGGCGGCACAAACGGTATGACTATTTAGCGTAAAAATTGTTGATAAAACAATCTTTCGTTAACGATTGTGTGAGGTGATTATTACAAATATTTTACTTTACAGTGATAATCGATCAATGTTATGCACTAAAAAAGTGCATAACCCCCGCCGGGGCGAGGGTTATATAGGAATTTCTTATCATGACCGTTATTCGATGTTGGCTTCGATAAACCACAAGAATTTGTCGAGATCGCGCGACGCAGCGGTGAAAATATCGGCGGTATCTTCATCTTTGGCTTCGCTAATAGCTTTACGCACGCTGTTAGCGACCACGGCATAGCGTTCAGCCAGCTCTTTTAAGTGGTCCTGCACGCTGTGAATATCCAGCGGGTAGCTTTTCAGCGACGTTTTGCTGTTAATAACCTGCGTTGTCCCCAGCGCTACGCCACCTAACTGCACGGCGCGCTCGGCCATGGTGTCGAGGTGGTCGGTTAACGCGGTACGAAAGCCATCCAGCATTTCATGTACGGCAATAAAATTAGCGCCGCGCATGTTCCAGTGCGCTTGTTTGGTGATGAGTGACAGGTCGATGAACTGGATCACCTGCTGATTCAACAGCTCCACGGTCGCTTTCTTATCACTGTCGGATACATCGTTACGGGTATAAAGAAGGGGGGACGCTTTTGTTTTTACCAGTTTTGCGGTACTCATAATCTCATATCCTCTTGATATCTATGTTCCAGGTCATTCAACGAGAGTAAGTATAGACCTAAATGCAGCTTTATTTTTCTGGACTTACCTATCACTTTAATAGTGAGCAGCGTTGTGAAATATAAATATTCAATTAGATCAGTTTGATAAGAGATAATGTAATTTGTTGTCAGTTATTTTTTCTGGATGTTTATATTCGTAGGAAATAGGAATTGAGAAACAATGGCGGTATAAGAATAATAATCACTGAGATAAACAAAAGGCTATTCTGCATGATTATGCAAACCATGCAGAATAACGACAGGTTAATTCACGTCAAGTTGCTTAATTTGCGGCTCTTTACGGATGGTGAGCGTAGAGCCCATTGACGCGGCAATAATGGCTCCCAGCGCCAGCATTTGTACCATGGTCAGCGTTTCTCCGAGGAAGATCATGCCGGAAACAGCCGCCAGCGCAGGCTCCATGCTCATCAGCGTGCCAAAAGTGCGCGTAGGCAGGCGCGTTAAGGCGATCATTTCCAGCGAATAGGGCAGCGCCGTAGAGAGGACGGCGACCGCTAAGCCTAATGGCAGAATCGACCAGTGCCACAGCGCATCTCCGGCCTGAATCGCGCCCAGCGGCACGAAAATGATCGCTGCAATCAGCGACCCTACCGCCACGGTTGCCGGGCCGTGCTCTTCACCAGCACGCTGGCCGGTAAGAATATAGACTGCCCAGCAGGCACCTGCGCCCAGCGCCAACGCGGCACCGGTTAAGTCAACGTGCGACACGTCCTGACCCAACGGCAGCAGGAACCAGAGCCCGAGTACGGCCAGTGCGACCCAAATGAAATCCACAGGGCGTCGGGAAGAGAACAGCGCGACTGCCAGCGGTCCGGTGAACTCCAGTGCCACGGCAATACCGAGCGGGACGGTCTGAATCGACAGGTAGAAGAGATAGTTCATCCCACCCAGCGACAGGCCATAAAACAGCAGAGGAAGACGCTGCTCTTTGGCAAAGCGTAACCGCCAGGGTTTAAAGAATGCGATGAGGATTAGCGTTCCCAGTGCCAGACGTAGCGCGGTTACGCCTGGTGCGCCGACAACAGGGAATAGCGACTTCGCCAGTGATGCTCCGCTTTGTATAGAGGACATTGCAATCAGCAGAACCAAAATAGGTAACCAGACTGGCGTTTTACGTGACGACCCCAGCATCCTTTCTCCTGTCAATTTAAGTAAAAGAGCGAGTGTACTGGAAATACACGCAGGTGGTTGAGTATTCGTTGAAAAAAAAACTGCACAGATCCGTACAATGGCCTGAAAGTGATGGATTAATAATCTGCGTGATTAGGAATTTTCCGGATGAATGTGCCGTATTGTGCGCGCAATAATGGCATTATTAGTTATAAAAGTGATGTTAATTGAAAGAGATAGCGGGTGTTTGAAATGTTCTGTTACATGAAAATTCCCGTTAGACATCGCTAATCGCAAAGAGTTTCCCATCAATTTTTGGTATATTTAAAACTTAAGATTTACTTGAAGCACATTTGAGGTGGTTATGAAAAAAATTGCATGTCTTTCAGCACTGGCCGCTGTTCTGGCTTTCTCCGCAGGTTCCGCTGTTGCGTCTACTTCTACCGTGACCGGTGGTTATGCTCAGAGCGATGCTCAGGGCGCTGCGAACAAAATGAACGGTTTTAACCTGAAGTATCGCTACGAGCAGGACAACAACCCGCTGGGCGTAATCGGTTCTTTCACTTACACTGAAAAAGATCGTACCGATGCTTCTGGCGACTACAACAAAACCCAATACTACGGCATCACTGCAGGTCCTGCTTACCGTCTGAACGACTGGGCAAGCATCTACGGCGTTGTTGGTGTTGGCTACGGTAAATTCCAGAACGCAGCATCTCCTGCTGACAACCACAGCACCAGCGACTACGGTTTCTCTTACGGTGCGGGCCTGCAGTTCAACCCGATCGAAAACGTTGCTCTGGACTTCTCTTACGAGCAGAGCCGTATTCGTAGCGTTGACGTTGGCACCTGGATTGCTGGCGTGGGTTACCGCTTCTAATCACTTCGGTGATATGAAAAATCCGCCTCGAGGGGCGGATTTTTTTTGTCTGTGATTTGCACGGTTAGCGTGATTTAGTCTCGAAGATATCGGTACCAAGATGGTTGTAGTCCACCTTCTGTAATTTAAAGTTGGTGATATACACCGGTCCGGCTTTTTTCTCCGAGATAAAGCGGTAGCGGTTGGTAATTTCTTTCGCGCTGATCCCGGTCCACTGTGAGAAAAAGCTCAGGAAGTCATTCGCGGAACGACGGGCTTTAATGACCCGGTGTGCTTTATCGTCGCTGGATAGCACCAAAAACGGCACCTGGAAATTCTGCTGGAACCGATCGTCGTGCGCCAGGTACTGCACCTCTTTCCCGCGTTCTTTAAAGGCGAGACCATGATCGGAGAAGTAAACCATTGAGAAGCTGTCGCCGCTGTTACGCAGCTGATCGTAGAGCTGGCGCAGCAGGTCATCGGTCTGCTTCATGGTGTACAGATAACACGACGTCTCTTTCGACTGAACGAAGGTCTCGTATTTTCCCTGGGTACGATCGCAGGCCTGCGGGTGCGAACCCATCAAGTGCAGCACGATGAGCTGGGGTTGAGTTCGCTCTGTTTCTAACACCTGAGCAGTCATCTTCAACAGCGCTTCATCGCGGGTGTTCTTATCGGCTTCGAAGTCACCGTTTTTCAGGAAATGAACTTCGTCAGCGCGTTTGGCGATACTGGCGATTGCCGTATCGTATTCACCGATCTGTCCCTGGTTAGAGAACCACCACGTCTGGAATCCGGCGCGGTTGGCGAGGGTGACAAAGTTATCCTGGAACTGCGGCTTATCATCGACCACCCGATTCAGCGTTAAGCCAAGTGATTTCTGCGTTGATCCGCTGGCCGCGATGTAATCTGCAAAAATATAGCCGTTAACGCTGCTGGCAAACGGCGTGTTGTCCCAGTGGCCGCCGAACGCGCCTAGCGCATCACGACGGGCGCTTTCACCAATCACCACGACATAGGTGTGGTACTTAGGTTTCACCGCCGTCACCGTCCAGGTGTCTTTCACGCTCGCCAGCTTCGCCATGCGGACTTGTTCATCAAGAACCTCGTAATTATTGACGATAACGTCCTTGGCAAAGCGAAACACCGGATAGCCGGTATCTTTTAATTTGAAGACTCCGCCCCAGGCGAGGTTTTGCACTGGCGTCACAAAAAACGCCACGATGCTGACCAGCAAACACAGACTGTCGAATTTATTCCAGCGGCGTTGCGTCGCGACTTTTTTACGCCGTACGGCGAGCACGCCGAGGGCAAAGATAAACACGCCAACCAGGTAGTTGTACCAGGGGAAGATGGTCAGGATTTCGGTGGACTCTTCCATGTTGGTCGAGTGCAGCGCCAGCAGGGTATTGAAGTTGGGCGAGCCGTAAGCCTGACCAAATGGAAAATACATTGCTGCAATCAGTGAACAAATGCCGATCAGCGTTTTTTGCGTGCGCGGTGCATATTGCCACAACAACAGCAGTATGCAGGTAAAGGCGACGCTATAAAGCAGGCTAAGCGGATAGCCCAGTGCGAGGTTGATCAGCAGAGACTGTAAGAAATAAAAGCCAGTCCACGGGCTTAGCACCCGGCTACGAGCAATAAGCGAATCTTTGAGGGTTAAATTCATATGCCACTGTTGCAAAAACGCCATGTGCTTACCCTGGCGCAAAGGGTCATTGCCTGCCTGAGAGAGCGAGAAGAGGGATGAGGTCCGCATCTGCGAGCCGCAATATACGCAGGGCTGCGAAAAGATAGAGTGTGTACGGGAGAAGGTCAACTACTACAAAGAAAATGTTTTGCGAAGGGGATGGCAAAACGGACAAAAAGAAGGGTTATTGGGGGATAAACTGACTACCGTATCGACGAGACGGCAGGAAAATGAAGCGGCGTACCGCGACGCCGCATTATTTTCCGGAAGGTTTATCCTGCTCCGGTTTGCCGTTGATCATGTCGCACAGCATCGCGATCAGCATTAACCGTACTTTAAAGGGAGAGTGACTAAACACGCGCATACACCTCTTGAATTCATTCATATGAACCTCCTGACTTCACATTCCCATCAGTCCTTGAGGGATGTCTTTATTATATACAGATATAGCACAGGCTATATTATATAGCTATTGCTAAAACGTTAAATTTTTGTGCCTGCGCAACTCTGGTTTACAATGAGTGCTCTCTAATCAGATGCTGTTAACGCGTCACAGGAACGAGGAAGCAGAATGAGTCGTCGCGCAGGTATGCCAACAACAAAAAAAGTGACGCAATTGGTGAATGTTGAGGAACATGTTGAAGGGTTTCGTCAGGTCAGGGAGGCACACCGACGTGAACTGATCGATGATTACGTGGAGCTGATTTCCGATCTCATTATTGAGGTGGGAGAAGCGCGTCAGGTGGATATGGCCGCCCGGCTTGGCGTTTCCCAGCCCACCGTCGCTAAGATGCTCAAGCGTCTTGCTTCTGTGGGGTTGATTGAAATGATCCCATGGCGCGGGGTGTTCTTAACTGCTGAAGGCGAGAAGCTGGCGCAGGAGAGTCGCGAACGTCATCAGATCGTCGAAAATTTCTTGCTAATGTTAGGCATCAGCCCGGAAATTGCCCGCCGCGATGCGGAAGGGATGGAACACCACGTGAGCAAGGAAACGCTGGAGGCGTTTAGCCGGTTTACCCAACAGCAAGGCACCGACTCTGAATGAGTTTTCCTTTATTACGCGCATTGCAGCGCGATCGTTTTTTCCAGCTACTCATTATTACCGGGTGTGTACTGAGTCTGTTCGCGCCGTTTGCGCCCCGGAACTGGCCGGGGGCCATTGACTGGCACACGATTATTACGCTCGCAGGGCTGATGCTTCTGACCAAAGGTGTGGAGCTAAGCGGTTATTTTGATGTGCTAGGCCGCAAGATGACCCGCCGCTTTAAAACAGAACGTCAGCTGGCGATATTTATGGTGCTGGCGGCGGCGTTACTGTCGACGTTTCTGACCAACGATGTTGCCCTGTTTATTGTGGTTCCGCTCACCATCACCCTGAAAAAACTGTGCGCGATCCCGGTGAATCGTCTGATTATTTTTGAGGCACTGGCGGTCAACGCTGGATCGCTGCTGACGCCGATTGGTAATCCGCAGAACATCCTGATGTGGGGGCGATCTGGGCTGTCATTTACCGCGTTTACCTGGCAAATGGCGCCGCTAGCCGGTGCGATGATGCTAACGCTGGTGGCGCTGTGCTGGTTTAGTTTTCCGCGTAAAGCGTTGCACTATCATACCGGCACGTCTGCACCTGACTGGCAACCCCGACTGGTGTGGAGTTGCCTGGCATTGTATCTGGTCTTTTTAACGGCGCTGGAACTCAAGCTTGAGCTTTGGGGGCTGGGGATTGTTGCTGCGGGCTTTATGGTGCTGGCTCGCCGTGTGATTTTAAGTGTGGACTGGACGCTGCTGCTGGTGTTTATGGCGATGTTTATCGATGTGCATCTGTTGACACAGTTACCTGTACTCGAGGGCATTTCGGGCCACGTTGGTACGCTTTCGCAACCCGGTCTATGGTTGACGGCAATCGGCCTGTCGCAATTTATCAGTAATGTGCCCAGCACTATTTTGCTGCTGAACTACGTCCCGCCAACGGTATTGCTGGCTTGGGCGGTCAATATTGGTGGTTTTGGACTATTACCGGGATCGCTGGCGAACCTTATTGCCTTACGCATGGCAAACGACCGCCGTATCTGGTGGCGTTTTCATTGGTATTCGGTGCCGATGCTGATCTGGGCGGCGCTGGTGGGATATGGTTTGCTGCAGATGATGTAGTAATTGATGTGGTGTGCCGGATGGCGGCTGGCGCCTGATCCGGCCTACTGCGTTGGTAGGCCCGATAAGCGTAGCGCCATCGGGCATGTATAGCAGATTAGTTCAGACGAACCGGCATACCAGAACGGTTCTGGACGGCCTGCTCAACGACCGCCTGGTCGACGTCCGGCTGAGCGGTGATGCTCTTAATGCTCTTGCTCAGAGTAATCGGTACGATTTCCCCGCCTTCGAACTGTTCCTCGGTAGTAGACAGTGGGTTATGCACCTCAATGTAGCGACTGCCGTCTGGTTCGGTCGTCGCTTTTACCGGTTCATCGATAAACTGGACGCGCGTGCCGACTGGAACGTTTTCAAACAGGAACTTGATATCTTCATTACGCAGACGCACGCAGCCGTGGCTGACGCGTAAGCCGACGCCGAAGTTCGCGTTGGTCCCGTGGATGGCATACAGGCGACCGATATACAGTGCGTACAGACCCATCGGGTTATCCGGACCGGCCGGAACAACGGCTGGCAGCGGTTCGCCCGCAGCGCGGTATTCTGCGTGCATCTTGGCGGTTGGCGTCCAGGTCGGACCGGCTTTCTTACGCTCAACTTTGGTGGTCCAGTTAACCGGCGTGTCTTTACCTAACTGGCCGATACCAATCGGTAAAACGATCACGGTGTTGGTGCCTTTCGGGTAGTAGTACAGACGCATTTCAGCACTGTTGATAACAATACCTTCATGCACGGTATCCGGCAGGATCAGCTGCTGAGGAATGTTCAGCACGGTGCCGCCCTTCGGCAGGAAGGTATCCACGCCCGGGTTGGCTTCCAGCATGTTGGACAGACCCATCTGGTATTCAGCCGCATAGTACTCCAGCGGTTGGGTATTGCCTTCAGGAATGGTGATGACCTGGTTTTGGCCAATCAAACGGCTACCATCGGTAGGCAGCGGATACGTGACGGCTGAGGCAGTGTTGCAAAAACCAACTACCGCGAGTGCCGCCGCGAAAAGCGTTGTCAATTTCATATTCATCTTCATGTATGCGAGATTCAGTGCCAGGCAGGCTAGTGGGTTGAGATTTATGTAGTGTTGGGCACGCATTATATGTGCATTCGGAGCAACAAGGAATTCGGATGTGTACTAAATCACATTTTTTTCCCTTTGCTTTCACTTTAACCCTCACGCACGAGAGGCGCGATCTTATTCCAGACTTATGGCATAATAAGCGGTTCGTCACATATTTCTTCTTTCAGGATACGCCAGTGTTAGTTTCCAGCAACGTCACCATGCAGTTCGGCAGTAAGCCGCTGTTTGAAAATATTTCCGTCAAATTTGGCGGCGGCAACCGTTACGGCCTGATTGGCGCCAACGGTAGCGGTAAATCCACTTTTATGAAAATTCTCGGCGGCGACCTCGAACCGACGCTGGGTAACGTTTCCCTCGATCCGAACGAACGCATTGGTAAGCTGCGTCAGGATCAGTTCGCTTTTGAAGAGTTCACCGTTCTGGACACCGTTATTATGGGTCACGCTGAACTGTGGGAAGTGAAACAGGAACGTGACCGTATCTATGCGCTGCCGGAAATGAGCGAAGAAGACGGCTACAAAGTTGCCGATCTTGAAGTTAAATACGGCGAGATGGACGGCTATTCGGCGGAGTCTCGCGCCGGTGAACTGCTGCTGGGCGTCGGTATTCCGGTAGAACAACATTACGGCCCGATGAGCGAAGTGGCACCAGGCTGGAAGCTGCGTGTGCTGCTGGCGCAGGCGCTGTTCTCTAACCCGGACATCCTGCTGCTCGATGAACCGACCAACAACCTGGACATTGATACCATTCGTTGGCTGGAGCAGACGCTGAACGAGCGTGACAGCACCATGATCATCATTTCGCACGACCGTCACTTCCTGAACATGGTCTGTACGCATATGGCGGATCTGGACTACGGCGAGCTGCGTGTTTATCCGGGTAACTATGATGAATACATGACGGCAGCAACCCAGGCACGTGAGCGTCTGTTGGCCGATAACGCCAAGAAAAAAGCGCAAATTGCCGATCTGCAATCCTTCGTCAGCCGCTTTAGCGCCAACGCCTCGAAATCTCGTCAGGCGACTTCTCGTGCGCGTCAGATTGATAAAATCAAGCTCGATGAAGTGAAAGCGTCCAGCCGTCAGAACCCGTTTATCCGTTTCGAACAGGATAAGAAACTGTTCCGTAACGCGCTGGAAGTCGAAGCACTGACCAAAGGTTTTGATAACGGCCCGCTGTTTAAACACTTCAATCTGCTGTTGGAAGTGGGCGAGAAGGTTGCCATCATCGGGGCTAACGGCGTGGGTAAATCGACCATGCTGAAAGTGCTGGTCGGCGACATGGCGCCGGATAATGGCACCGTTAAGTGGTCTGAGAATGCGCAAATCGGCTACTACGCGCAGGATCACGAATATGAGTTCGAAAACGATATGACCGTTTTCGAATGGATGAGCCAGTGGAAACAAGAAGGCGATGACGAGCAAGTTGTTCGCAGCTTCCTTGGTCGTCTGCTGTTCAGCCAGGACGATATCAAAAAGCCTGCTAAAGTGCTGTCCGGTGGTGAAAAAGGGCGCATGCTGTTCGGTAAGCTGATGATGCAGAAACCGAATATTCTGGTGATGGATGAACCTACCAACCACCTGGATATGGAATCTATCGAATCGCTGAACATGGCGCTGGAAATGTATCAGGGCACGCTGATCTTCGTTTCTCACGACCGCGAATTCGTCAGCTCGCTGGCCACTCGCGTGATTGAGATTACGCCGGAACGCGTGATCGACTTCACCGGTAACTACGAAGACTATCTGCGTAGCAAAGGCGTCGAATAATTTTTCCGTCGTCTTTCGTGTTACAGGTGTGTTGGCTGCACCTGTTCACCCCGGTCACTTACTTATAATTCCACCCCCGCACTTTTCTGAAAAAAAGTTCTGCTGATTAATCTTAGCCACCATTGTGGCTAAGATACTTTCCATAACTACCTACACAAGGAAAGGAAATGAGTCAGATGGAACCGCTTTCTTTAACCAATCTTAAATTAAAATTACTGAGTTTAAACAACAACGAGCATCCTTTCATTTTATGTGAAGATGGCGATGATATCGTTGCATCCTGGAATATCGTAGATGCTGAGTGGAAAGATTATTTCAGTCAATACGGATTGCAAAAACAATATGAGCTAAGACTGTTTTTCAATGAAAGTAAAAATCAGATTAGCTATCGGGAAAAAACTACCGATGTTGAGTGGGATGCAGATTTGGGTGGGTTCAGATTGAGCAAATCTGTCCAAATCGGGAAACGTCTAGAGTTTTCTGCTGGGGGATCCTGGGGTAAAAAAGAAGACGGTAGCTTCGGTAAAATTGACAGCTATAAATTTGCATCAACGGAAATTACCGACCCTATTTTTGATATGGCTCGTGACGCGGGATGGCAGGTTCGTGGTCTGTTAGCAGACAAGAAAAAAAGAAAATTTGTTATTGCGGGAGCGGTGATTGCCGCACTGATTATTTTTATTGGCTTGGGGACTTTCCTCTTTTCTTCGATGGGTGAATTGAAGGATGCTGCGCGATCAGAGATAGACTTGCTCCGTGATGGACAATATGCTCAGGCTTATCAGGCAAGCTCTTCTTCTCTGCAAAGACAAATGGACAGTGAGGATTTTAAGCTTTTAACCGAGTCTATTCATTTTAATGATATTAGTGAATACAGTTTTGATAGTTTCAACGTAGAAAATGATGTTGGTTCTTTGTCTGGAAGCGTTGTGTTTAAAAATGGAGAATCCGGCGAGATTAACGTTACTATGCTCAAAGAAAATGATAAATGGAAACTGGTGGCAGTATCAGTAGAATAAAAAAATATCCGGTTTTTATCACGTAATGAAGAAAACCGGACTGTTTTAAAGGCGTTGAAAGGGGAAGGATTATTCCATCCCCAGCGCGCGCTTACCGTGGATATTCAAATCCTCCAGCGTAAAGCGTCCTTCCCAGTTTGTTTCATAGTCTTCACGCGGGAAATCCCCCGGCGAGGCACCTTTCTCCAGCGCGGCCTTCACCTTGTGGGCATAGGCGAGATTTTTTTCGCACATTGGTGCGGCGGGAATATACATCACGTTGCCCCAGCCTTGTTGGTTCTCCACCGGCGCAACGGCGTGGATCACATCACAATGCCACCATACGGAATCGCCGGCTTCCAGTTGCGGAATGCTGGTTAACGCCTCGATGAGTAAGGGATGCCATTGCGCTGAAACCGGCAGCACTCTTCCTGGCGCGACGCCGCACAGTTCATCTTCCGGAACATCATCCAGCAGTGGGCGTAACAGCACATAGGCCATCGCTTCAGGAATGGGAACCACATGTAGCAACCCCTGGCCCGGTAACATATCGGAAAGCGCCGTCCAGCCCTGGAAGGTGCGAAACACCGAACATTTGGTGGTGTTATCGACCGTATACTCTTCGACGTCAGTGCGATGCGCCGCCTGCCACGGATCGTAATCGTCCAGATTGCCGTTAAAAACAGAAGCAAAAACGCGCTGATATGCCGGAAGCAACCAGCGCTCCAGTGCGCCGGAATCTGTATGTGCGCCGAGCCCTTTGGAGGTGGTTCCCGGCGGGCGGCGACGAATACGGTCAGGATAGATCACGCTGACGTCCGGGTTAAACCACTGCTTACCTTCGTTTTCAAAAGTCCACAGGCGATTAAGAAACGACTGTGCGTTAGCCATCTCTTCACTCTGGCGGGCCTGCATTTGTGCCTGTGACCAGTAGATCGGAAAGATTTCAGGACGCGATGCACTCAGGGTGCCGAAAAAATTGTCCCCCGGTCCTTTGTAGACCTCGTCAAAGCGATTGCGGTCGAGATAATCGAGCATTGAGCGATCCCAACCCAGCGCCTGCTCGCGGGGGAAATGGCCCTTAATGACCGCACATCCACGACGTTTAATCTGTTCTCGCTGCGCAGCGGTGACGATGCCCGCCTGAATATCGGCGTATGGCAGTACCGGCCAGACCGCGTCACTCTGGGCTTTAAGCGCGTTGATCTCCGCCACGCGAGTGGCAATGGTCTCGCTAAGCTGGCTGAAGATCTGCTGGACGTCGCCAAGCTGCGCCCGCAGTTCCCGCTTCATCTGACGGATTGCTGCTTTGTGATCGGCAGGCAACGTGTCGCTGGTAAAAGTAAGAGCCATAACCACCTCGCATGAACTTTCATTCGAAACTAATTTAACTTGCAAATGATAATATAAGTTAAAAGTAAGTTAATGCAAGTTTAAAAATCAGTAAGGCGCTCGGATGGGTAAGTGAGCGTTGGGCTGACCTATCGATAAAATGGGGGCTGGTGGATAAAAACGTTAACCGGCAACAAGTGGGACTATCTATACTTCTTTGCTCTGGGAGATTTTGCCCGCTAAAGGCCAGCACTAAGAGGGCGGTGCAGGTTGATAAAAGGATATTTTTCAATGGAAAGAAAAGGCACGCTTCATCTCTTCACTGTTCCAGTCTGCATTCTTAGTTGTGCGCTATGGCAGTACTGGCGGGTAGCTGATGTTCTCGAAGGCGATGCTGAGGGGCTGCTCCGACAGACGCTGGCGATGTTGGCGATAGCGCTTGGTGGTGCGGCTTTGCTTGTTGTGGGGGCGGCAGTGGGGCTATGTACAACCAGCGCCCGCGCTTCGTGCCATTCTCAGAGCACCTTGATTCGCACATTTACGCGTTGCCGTCGCCTGTTGCCTTTTATGATGGCCGCTGAAATTGTGACCTGCGGACTGGCGGTGATTTGTCTGGCGTTATCGGAAGTTACCTGGCTGATGTCGCATTTTGGCGGGGCAGGTGGGTTCAAACTGGCGGCGGTAATCCTGGTCGCCGTCGGCGCGATCCTCTGGATGCTATTAAAAAGTCTGACTTCCATCAGACGCTGTTTCGCTCTCTTTCAACCTGACGATACTGAGATTTACGGGGTGAATGTCACCGTCGCGAATAACCCGGCGCTCTGGCAATGGATACGTGACGTCACCCGGCGTGCAGAGTTGACGGTGCCCGACAATATCGTGGTCGGATTTTTTGACGGCTTCTTTGTCACCGCCAATACCGTACAAATTGAAGAGGGCAAACGACTCACGGGGAATACGCTCTACTTGCCGCTAACCTATATGGCATTGCTGGATGACGCGGAAGCGGCAGCGGTGATTGGCCATGAGCTGGGACATTTTACCGGCGAGGATACGCAATACAGCCTGCGTTTTGTTCCTCTGTATGCCGGGATGCAAAACAGTCTTGAACAGATGGCGAACAGCTCACAGGGGTTTTCCTGGCTTGACCGCATCGTACTGCGCCCGTCGCTGGATATGGGCCTATGGTTTTTGCAGACCTTCCATGAAGCGGTCAGTGACTGGGCCAGGATCCGCGAATATGCGGCGGATGAGACAGGTGCAAAGGCTTCTTCTCCTGCGGCGTTCGCGTCGGCGTTACTGCGGATATCGGTGCTGGATGTTCCGGTTTCCCGATTTCTGGGGGAGCTTTTGCATGGGCGTGTGACCAGCACCAACTGGCTTGTCGATCTGCTGGTCGCGTTACAGAAAATCGGACCGTTTGCGCTGCAGAACAGTCTCGATAATGAAATAGCGCATCCAATGGATAGCCATCCGACGACGCGTGAACGTATTGCGGCACTGACAGTACCGCTCGATAGTGAACTTCTGGCGCGGGCTTTACGCCCGGTTGCCGCAGGTGATAACGCTTTTTTCGGTGGTCTATTCGCCGATGCGGATGTGTTGAGCCTATCGCTTTCACGCACCCTGTCGACAAAAATCACCGCGCAACGTAAGGTCTATCGCCAGACACTTGAAGCCGAAGCCGGGCTGGCAACAGGCTCGGTGGCGCTGTGGATGAGTGCGAAAGTGGCATGGTATATGATAATTGCGGGCCTGGTAATGCTGTTGGGCGGTGGAGCTTTGCTGCTGTTCAAAACGGTCAGCCCTTGGTGCGGGTTGATTCCTTTCGGCGGAATTGCCTTTGGGCTGTTGGGCATTATCACCTTACGACGAACGCGACAGCCGCTGCTGGTGCTGACGCAGGACGCGATCGCCAGCCCGTGGTTGCCTCAGCCGCTACCGCTAAAAAATATTGCCGACTATAACCTGACGATTATTTCCAGTTCGATGACGATTGAATTCTTCATGGACGATGATTATCAACCGACTCTCACCACCAAACGATTTATGCAGGTTATTCGCTTTAACCCGAAAAAACATGCGGTTGCAATCGTGGTGGCCGGCGATGTGTTACGCCAGCAGGAAAATGGAAAGGTTAAGCTGGATGCGCAAGCGCTGCTGACGCTTATCGGGCAATACATTGTTTCTGCCCACGCTCGCGCTGAGCTGGAGGATTTCTGATGGGGATGTAAAACCCGGAGTACGGACTCCGGGTTTATGTCAGCCGTTAAACGGTGAGGTGTTGTCGAGTACGGCCTGAATCACGTTCAGTGCGCCCTGATGATTGTTGTCATCGGTCTGGTAGCGGGCAATTGCTTTAATGCTGTCGGCGGCATTAGCCATGGCAAAGGAATAGTGTGCCATTTTCAGCATTTCCGCATCGTTGCCGCTATCACCAATGGCAACTACATTCTGCGGTGACAGGTTCCAGCGTTTAAGCAGGCGGCTGATACCGTTGGCTTTATGTAAACCTGGGATTATCAGATCGATAAAGCCAAATCCGCTGGTCACCGGCTTCATGATACCGTCGAGGGCTGTATGCAAATGGTCAATAACCAACGGGATTTGCCCATCAGGTAAATTCAGTGAGAACTTGAACAGCACATCCTCGATGTCCTGAAAATCCTTAACCGGTTTCAGGCGATGGTAGTGTTTTGACATCAGCGCCACAAACGCCTCCGGGGCATTTTCGCTGATGTAGGCGCTTTGCAGTCCGCAGGCGACAAAATTCAGCTGCTTATCCTTCAATAACTCGCCGATGACAATACGGGATTCCTGGCGGGTAAGCTCACCATGAAAAAGTTGTTTGCCGTGTTCATACACCAGCGCGCCGTTCTCTGCGACAAAAGAGATTTCGTCTTTGAGTTCAGGGAAAAAGGAGATCAACTGGTAATACTGGTTGCCGCTGGCCACGACAAATTCAATATCTCGTTTTTTCAATTGCTGATACTGCGCCATAAATCGCTGGCGATCGTACTGCTTGGCATCGTCGAGAAAAGTGCCGTCCATGTCGGTGACGATAACGTTGATGGTCATATATGCTCCTGGCTTTCACTGCAACCAGAAACATTCTAATAACAATGTGACCTGTAGCACAAATTTAATTTCGAATGAAAGTTTCCCCATCGTCTATTACAGCACAGTTGTAGGCCGGATAAGCGTCAGCGCCATCCGGCATTGAGGCGGTATCGCTGCCGGATAGCGACGCGAAAACGTCTTATCCGGCCTACGGGAAATTACAGCATATGCTCTGTACGGGCGATGATATCGTCCTGCGCATCCGGAGACAGGGCAGTGAAGAAGGCGGAGTAGCCAGCTACACGCACCACCAGGTCACGGTACTGATCTGGGTGTTTTTTCGCTTCCAGCAGCGTTTCACGAGAGACGATGTTGTACTGAATATGCCAGCCTTTGTGCTCTTCAAAGAAGGTACGCAGCAGGATCATTAACTTCTGCTTATCGGACTCATTTTCCAGTGTAGCCGGATTCAGCTTCTGGTTTAACAGCACCCCGCCGAGGATCGCGCCGGTCGGCAACTTGCCCACTGAGCCAATCACCGCCGTTGGACCGAGATGGTCGGTTCCGGAGGCCGGGCTGGCGCCTTCTGCCAGTGGGGTATGCGCTTTACGGCCATCCGGCGTTGCCATTGTTGCCGCGCCAAACGGTACGTTTGCCGAGATGGAGGAGGTTCCGGCGTAATAGTTACCACCGATCGGACCGCGACCGTAACGCGGATTATGATATTGCTTCAGTTCGTCGATATAGGTCTGGTAAGCGCGGGCCAGCAGGGTGTCGACGCTGTCATCATCGTTACCGTACTTCGGTGCGCCGTTGATCAGACGCTGGCGTAATTGTTCATGCGTGAGGCCTGCAAAGTCATCTGCCAGGGCTGCCGCCAGCTGCTGCTGACCGATAACACCCTGATCGAAGACCAGCTTTTTCACGGCAGCCAGACTGTTGCCAAGGTTAGCAATCCCGACCTGCAAACCGGATACCCAGTCATATTTTGCGCCGCCCTGTTTAATGCTCTTCGCCCGCTCAATGCAATCATCCACCAGCGCAGAGCACAGGATGTCGTGGACGTTTTCTTCCAGCATGGTATCAACCACATACTCAATCTCGATGGATTTACGCGTGTAGTAGCGGATCTGAGTATCCCAGGCGGTCATCACCTCGTCGAAGTTGTGGAAGTTACCCGCAGAGAGCGCCTTTTCCTGCGGCAGGAACACCTTACCGCTGGTGGCATCGCGACCACCTTCCAGCGCGGCCAGCATCACACGGGCAAAGTTAATAAAGCTCATGCCGGTGCAGCGGTAACCCCATTTCCCGCCCACGGCGGTTTCGATGCAGCCAATGGCTGCATAGTCGTAGGCATCCTGCGGCTCAATACCCAGCTTAATGAATTCCGGGATAACAATTTCATCGTTGTTAAACGCCGGCATGCCAAAGCCGCAGCGGATGACCTGCACGCAGGCATCAAGGAAATCGTTACTCATCCCGGCGTGATAACGCACGCTGAGGTTCGGCTGGGTTGAACGCAGACGACCGCAGGACTCCAGAATGGCATAGGAGAGCGGATTGACCGCATCCATTGGCTGGCCGTTGACCAGATTCTGACCACCGATAGTGACGTTTTGATACAGCGGGCTGCCCGCGGATGCCTTCGAGTGGGAGCCGGAGCGGATTTTGTTCACTTCCAGCAGCTTCAACCAGCAGCTGTGCAGCAGCTCAATGGCGTGCTCGCGGTCCAGCGTCTGGTTCAGCTCCACGTCGCGACGATAGAACGGGTAGAGATACTGGTCCATGCGGCCAAACGACACCGAGTGACCGTTCGATTCGATTTGCAGGATAAGCTGGATGAAATAGCACAGTTGCAGTGCCTGCCAGAAGGTTTTTGGCGGTTCGTGGGCGATGACATCGCAGTTTTCTGCCATTGCCAGCAGCTCATCGCGACGGCTTTCACGGGTTTCAGTTGCTGCCATTTTACGTGCCAGGCTGGCGAAACGTTCGATATGCAGGCTGACGGCATCCAGTACGATATCAATGGCTTTCAGGAACTGATCGCCATGGAGATCGTCCAGGCAGGTCAGGTTAATGCGCGAACGACGCTCGTCGACTTTATGACGCAGACCATCAAGGCCTTTTTCCAGCAGTAGCGGGAAGTTCACCGCCAGGTGCGCATCGCCGGAAGTCATGTTGCCTTCGGCTTTGATGATGCCGGTTTCCAGCAGGCCTTTTTGTTCGTCGGTAAACATGCCGTAGCAGCGATCCTGTACGGTCTGACCGCGCCACCACGGGCAGATTTCATGCAGTACGCGCTTGTTCTCTTCGCTGACCGCAAAGCCGGCTCCTGGTCGGTCGGCCAAATCGTCGATCTCTTTTTCAATCCACGATACGGTGTATTCCGGGAAGATTGGTGCGGCGCGGACTTCGCTTGCCTGATTACCGATAATCAACTCGTCATGTTTGATCCAGATAGTCCGTTCCGCCAGATGATGCGCCAGCGCCAGCGCGCGGCGTACCGGGATCGGTTTGTCCAGATGCTGCTGATACATCTCGGTATAGTGCTGGGCGCGCTCGGTACACACCGGCGGCTTCACAATGTGGATCAGGGCTGTTTTGTGTGCGTTGATGCGGTCGCTGAGTGTATCCAGTTTCAGTGTGGTCATGGCGATTATCCTCGTAGGGTCGCGGTTAAACCTTTATGGCTGGCATACTGCTGGGCAAATTCGAGCAGTGCAGGCGCATCCAGCGGTTTGTCCGGGGCGTTGTAGGGTTGGCTGAGTAAGTGGTATTTGTTGATGCCCAAAGTGTGGTAGGGCAAAAAATGAATCTCACCGACGTGAAGTTCATCGGCGGCAAAATCGGTAATGGCTTTAATGGCTTCTTCGTTGGCATTGAAGCCCTGAATCAGCGGCACGCGAATAATCATTTTTTTTCCGGCAGCGGCCAGTTTTTTCAGATTCTCCAGCACGCGAGCGGCGTTGCCGTCAGTCCACTGCTTAAACGGCGCATCGGCGATGTGTTTTAAATCGGCAAGAAACAGATCGATGTACGCTAATGAAGGTTCAATGTACTTCCACGGTACGTGCAGGCAGGTTTCGACCGCAGTATGAATACCCGCCTCATGGCTGGCTTTGAACAACGCCGCAGCCAGCTCCGGCTGCATAAATGGCTCACCGCCGGAGAGCGTTACCCCACCACCGCTGCGATCGTAGAAGGGTTTATCTCGCAGCACGGTGGACATTATCTCCTCTACGCTTTTTACTTCACCGCAGACGGTAAGCGCCTGGGTCGGGCAGCAGTGGGTCAGTGCGGTGAGCGACTTATCGGTCAATTTTTCACGATGAATAAGCAGGCCGTTGAGGGCGCGCTGAATGACGTCAGGCGCAGCCTGAACACACAGGTCACAGCCCTCCAGACACAGACGCGCGTCATACAGCAGATCCTGCGTACGGGCACGACTCTCCGGGTTCTGACACCAGCGACAACCCAGAGAGCATCCCTTAAGGAAGACTACCGTGCGGATACCGGGACCATCGTGGGTGGAATAGCGCTGGATATTGAAAATCATAAGCGGCCTCTCTTCTTTCGTATAAAGATTAAATTACTTTCGAATGAAAGTTATATTGACGTGGGTCAACTAACCGCGCGGTTTCGTCGTGCTACCGTTGATTCATGCTAACGATCAGTTTTGAGGAACGGTTATGGAACTCTATTTAGATACGTCTGATGTGGATGCGGTGAAAACCCTGGCGCGTATTTTTCCGCTGGCAGGTGTCACCACAAACCCGAGTATTGTGGCGGCAGGTAAAAAGGCGCTGGAGGTATTACTCCCGGAATTGCATGACGCGACTGGCGGGCAGGGGCGTTTGTTTGCTCAGGTGATGGCAACGACCGCTGAGGGCATGGTCAGCGACGCGCATAAACTGCGGGCAATGATTCCCGATATCGTGGTGAAGGTACCGGTGACCGCAGAAGGGCTGGCGGCGATTAAGCTGCTGAAGAAAGAGGGGATCCCAACGCTGGGCACCGCGGTTTACAGTGCAGCACAGGGGCTGTTAGCAGCGCTGGCAGGGGCCGAATACATTGCGCCGTATGTTAACCGTGTGGATGCGCAGGGCGGGGATGGTATTCAGACTGTGGTTGATTTACAGAACTTACTGAAAATGCACGCGCCGCACGCCAAAGTACTGGCTGCCAGTTTTAAAACCCCTCGTCAGGCGCTGGACTGCCTGTTAGCTGGCTGTGAAGCCATTACGCTGCCGTTGGATGTGGCGCAACAGCTAATTAGCTCCCCGGCCGTGGATGCCGCCATGGCGAAATTTGCGCACGACTGGCAGAGTGCATTTGGACGTACGTCGATCTGATGCTGTTGCCGGGTGGCGCTAACGCTTACCCGGCCTACGTTCGAGCCGTTGTAGGTCGGGTAAGGCGAAGCTGCCACCCGACTTTTTTACCGACTACAAACCTCACACCCCGGGTTGCGCATCAGCTTCATCTCCCGGAACTGGCAGGTCATCGCATCGTACATCACGATTTTACCGCTTGCCGGTTTACCGAAGTTTGCCAGTAACTTGATAGCTTCCATCGCTTGCAGCGACCCGATCACGCCAATCAGCGGTGACATCACGCCGGCCTCCACGCAGGTTAAGGCGTTTTCACCGAACAGGCGGCTCAAACAGCGGTAGCAGGCTTCACCCTCCTGATACGTAAAGACGGTGATTTGTCCTTCCATACGAATGGCCGCACCGGACACCAGTGGCACTTTTGCCGTAAAGCAGGCGGCGTTCAGCTGATTGCGCACGGCGACGTTATCGGTGCAATCCAGCACCAGGTCATGCTCTACAACCAACGCATGCATCGCAGCATCGTCAAGCAGCGCATTCACCGGTGTGAGGGTGATATGTGGATTAATCCGCGCCAGCGCATCGCGTGCCGATTCCACTTTTGGCTGCCCGACGGTCGCGTCGCTATGCAACGTCTGGCGCTGAAGATTGGAAACCGACACGGTATCAAAGTCGAGCAGGGTTAAATGCCCGATGCCTGCGCCCGCCAGATACTGAGTGGCGGCGCAGCCAAGTCCTCCGAGTCCTACGACCAGCACCCGCGCTTCTTTTAACGCTTCCTGACCGTCAAAGTCGAAGCCGCGCAGGATGATTTGCCGGTTATAACGCAGCATCTCCTGGTCGCTGAGTTCTGCCATTACAGGCCTCCAAACAGCGCGTTAAAGGGCTCGACGTCTACCCATTCTCCGGCTTCAACGTTGCCGCGATCGCGTTCCAGAACGATAAAGCAGTTGCCAAGGCTAAAAGAGCTGAAAATATGCGAGCCCTGATGACCGGTGGTAGTGACCTCCAGTTCGCCGTTTGCTGTACGCTGTAATATGCCGCGCTGGAAATCCAGACGGCCTGGCGTTTTCTTCAGCCGTGATGCGGTCCGTACGCGCTGGCGCGGGGGTAACCCGCTGGCGGTGTTGCCGCTTAGTTTTGCCAGCAACGGTTGCACCAGCTGATAGAAGGTGAGGGCCGCAGAGACCGGGTTACCCGGCAGGCCACAAAACCAGCTGTTGTTCAGTTTACCGAAAGCGAACGGTTTACCTGGTTTAATCGCCAGTTTCCAGAAGGCAATTTCGCCGAGTTCTTCGAGAATGGTTTTGGTGTAGTCCGCTTCCCCAACCGACACGCCGCCGGAGCTTATCACCACATCGGCCTGACTGTCGGCTTCGATAAACGCCGCGCGCAGGGCGTGAGGATCGTCGCGGATAATACCTAAGTTGATGACCTCACAGCCCAGTTGTTGCAACATCAGGTGAACAGCCAGTCGGTTGGTGTCATAAATCTGACCGTCACTCAGCGGTTGGCCTGGCAGCTGTAGCTCATCACCGGTGGAAAACAGCGCCACGCGTACTTTACGCACAACCTGCACATCGGCAACGCCGAGCGAGGCCAGCACCGGGAGCTCAGCGGTTGTCAGACGCGTTCCTGCGGCAAACACCACCGCGCCGTGAGCAATATCTTCACCGCACAGACGAATATTTTGTCCGGCGCGAACTTCTGCGGTAAAACGAATACCGTCATCAGTGTGTTCTGTTTGTTCCTGCATCACCACGGCTTCGCAGCCGGCGGGCACCGGTGCGCCGGTCATAATGCGGATGCAGGTTCCCGCAGGCCATTCCCCATGAAAAGGCTGACCGGCAAAGGCTTTACCTGCGACAGCAAGCGGCAGACCGGATTGCAAATCCGCTAAACGCACCGCGTAGCCGTCCATTGCCGAGTTATCGAATCCCGGCACATCAATCGGTGAGACGACGTCGGTTGCCAGCACGCGACCAAAGCATTCCACCAGTGGCAGTGTTTCAACGGCGGTGAGTGGGGTAATCGACGACAGCATTTGTGAGAGTGCCGTTTCGAGCGGCATCAGTCCGGCGGTAAATTCCATGAGAAGACTCCTGCGAGGCAAAATCGAATCCGGTCATTATGTCAGAAAACAGACGCAGACAGTATGCCACCTCAGTCTTAGGTGCAGGCCTTTATCTTTACATGACGTCTGCATCTTTCTATATTCGAAAATCGAATCAATAACTCACCGAAATTCTGCTATTTATAACCACGTTTCCTGCCACCTAAATGGACGATAAAAATGGGCAAAGCAGTCATTGCAATTCACGGCGGCGCTGGCGCAATCACCCGCGCGCAGCTGAGTCAGGAGCAGGAATTGCGTTATATACAGGCATTGTCAGATATCGTTGAAGTAGGGCAACGAATGCTGGAGGCGGGCCAAACCGCGCTGGATGTGGTGACTGAAGCCGTACGCTTACTGGAAGAGTGTCCTCTGTTTAATGCCGGAATCGGCGCCGTATTTACCCGTGATGAAACCCATGAGCTGGATGCCTGTGTGATGGACGGAAATACGCTGCAGGCGGGCGCCGTTGCTGGCGTCAGCCACCTGCGTAACCCGATCCTCGCGGCCCGTCTGGTGCTGGAAAAAAGCCCGCACGTTATGATGATAGGCGAAGGGGCAGAGAATTTTGCCCATGCGCAGGGCATGGATCGCGTGAGTGCGGATATTTTCTCGACGCCAGAGCGGTATGCTCAGCTACTGGCCGCACGTACAGCGGGGGAAACGGTGCTCGATCACGGCGGTACGCCGCTGGATGAGGGCAGCAAAATGGGCACCGTTGGCGCGGTGGCGCTGGATAAGTACGGTAATCTGGCGGCGGCGACCTCGACCGGTGGCATGACCAACAAACTGCCGGGGCGCGTCGGGGATAGCCCGTTAGTGGGTGCCGGTTGTTATGCCAATAATGCCAGCGTGGCGGTCTCGTGTACCGGAACCGGGGAAGTGTTTATACGCGCGCTGGCAGCATATGACATTGCCGCGCTGATGGATTATGGCGGGCTGAGCTTGTCAGAGGCCTGCGAACGCGTAGTCATGGAAAAATTACCGGCGCTCGGCGGTAGCGGCGGGCTTATTGCCGTCGATCATGAAGGTAACGTGGCCTTACCGTTTAACAGTGAAGGCATGTACCGTGCCTGGGGATACGCTGGCGATACGCCAACCACCGGTATTTACCGGGAGAAAGGAGATACCGTTGCCACACAGTGATGAGCTTGACGCCAACGATGTACTGGCGGTTAGCAATCTGAACATTGCGTTTGCGCAGGAGCAGAAGCGGGTCAGTGCGGTACGCAATTTGTCATTTCGCCTCAAGCGTGGGGAAACGTTGGCGATTGTTGGCGAGTCCGGTTCAGGAAAGTCGGTCACCGCGCTGTCACTGATGCGCCTGATTGAACAGGCGGGCGGAGAGGTGAGCTGCGATGAGATGTTGCTTCGGCGACGCAACCGGCAGGTGATTGAACTGGGCGAACAGAGCGCGTCGCAGATGCGTCATGTGCGCGGGGCGGATATCGCGATGATCTTCCAGGAGCCGATGACGTCGCTCAATCCGGTGTTCACCGTCGGCGAGCAGATAGCCGAGTCGATTCGTTTGCATCAGGGGGCTAGCCGTGAGGCGGCGATGGAAGAGGCCAAACGGATGCTCGACCAGGTGCGGATACCGGAGTCGAGGGCCATTTTATCGCGCTTTCCGCATCAGCTTTCTGGCGGTATGCGCCAGCGGGTCATGATTGCGATGGCGCTGTCGTGCCGTCCGGCGGTATTGATTGCCGATGAGCCGACCACCGCGCTGGATGTCACCATTCAGGCGCAGATCCTGCAGCTGATTAAAGTATTACAGCAGGACATGGCCATGGGGGTGATTTTTATCACCCACGATATGGGCGTGGTTGCCGATATTGCCGACCGCGTCCTGGTGATGTATCAGGGTGAAGCTGTAGAAACGGGCAGCGTGGAACAGATTTTTCACGCCCCGCAACATCCCTATACCAAAGCGCTGCTGGCTGCCGTGCCGCAGCTCGGGGCCATGAGCGGATATGAACTGCCGCGCCGTTTCCCGTTGATTTCGCTGCAGGACCCTGACCACCGTGAACCGCAGACTGAACAGGACACGGTGGTGGCGGGCGAGCCGATCCTGCAGGTGCGTAATCTGGTGACGCGTTTCCCGCTGCGCAGCGGCATTCTCAATCGCGTGACCCGCGAGGTGCACGCGGTGGAAAACGTCAGTTTTGATCTGTGGCCAGGCGAAACGCTCTCGCTGGTCGGGGAGTCCGGCTGTGGTAAATCTACTACCGGACGGGCGTTGTTGCGACTCGTGGAGTCTCAGCACGGGGAGATCACCTTTAACGGTCAGCGGATAGACACGCTGGCCAGCAGCAAGCTTCAGCCGCTCCGTCGGGATATTCAGTTTATTTTCCAGGATCCCTATGCGTCGCTCGACCCGCGTCAGACGGTAGGTTATTCCATTCTCGAGCCGCTGCGGGTGCATGGGCTACTGCAAGGGGACGCCGCGGCAAAACGGGTCGCCTGGCTGCTGGAGCGGGTGGGGCTACTCCCCGAACACGCCTGGCGCTATCCGCACGAGTTTTCCGGTGGCCAACGTCAGCGTATCTGTATTGCCCGGGCGCTGGCGCTCAATCCAAAAGTGATCATTGCCGATGAATCAGTTTCGGCGCTGGATGTCTCGATTCGTGGGCAGATTATTAATTTGTTGCTCGATCTCCAGCGGGAAATGGGCATCGCCTACCTGTTTATTTCTCACGATATGGCGGTGGTCGAACGTATCAGCCACCGTGTGGCGGTGATGTACCTGGGGCAGATTGTCGAGATTGGTCCCCGTCGGGCGGTGTTTGAAAATCCGCAGCATCCGTATACCCGCAAATTAATGGCGGCGGTTCCGGTTGCCGATCCCTCTCATCAGCGGCCGCAGCGGGTGCTGCTGTCGGATGATATCCCCAGCAATATCCGCAAACGCGGAGAAGAGATTTCCCCGGTGTCACTCCAGTTAGTGGGGCCAGGGCATTATGTTGCGCGTCCGCAGGTGGAAAATGCGCTTTCGCGTCTATAACAGGCAGGGTTCAGGAGAATAACATGAGACAAATTGTTGCTCGTAAATGGCTGGTTGCGCTGGGGGTTGCCTCTGCACTGGCTGCGTCCCCTGCCTGGTCGGCTAAAGACGTGGTGGTGGCGGTAGGATCTAATTTTACTACGCTCGACCCCTATGACGCGAATGACACGCTGTCGCAGGCGGTGGCGAAGTCGTTTTATCAAGGGCTGTTCGGTCTTGATAAAGAGATGAAGCTGAAAAATGTGCTGGCAGAAAGCTATACCGTTTCCGATGACGGCTTAACCTATACCGTCAAACTGCGGCAGGGGGTGAAGTTTCAGGATGGCACCGATTTCAATGCCGAGGCGGTGAAAGCTAACCTTGAGCGAGCCAGCAATCCGGAAAATCATCTTAAACGCTATAACCTGTATAAAAATATCGCTAACACCGAGGCCGTTGATGCGACGACGGTGAAGATCACGCTGAAACAGCCGTTTTCGGCGTTTATTAATATCCTGGCGCACCCGGCAACGGCAATGATATCGCCGGCGGCGCTGAAGAAATACGGTAAAGATATCGGCTTCCATCCGGTGGGTACCGGGCCTTATCAGCTTGAAACCTGGAATCAGACCGATTTTGTGAAGGTGAAAAAGTTCGCTGGTTACTGGCAGCAGGGCCTGCCGAAGCTTGATACGATTACCTGGCGTCCGGTGACCGACAATAACACCCGTGCGGCGATGTTGCAGACCGGCGAGGCACAATTTGCCTTCCCGATCCCTTACGAGCAGGCCGCATTACTGGCGAAGAACAAAAACCTGGAACTGGTTGCCAGTCCGTCGATCATGCAGCGTTATATCAGCATGAACGTGACGCAAAAACCGTTTGATAATCCGAAGGTGCGTGAGGCGCTGAACTATGCCATTAACCGCCAGGCGTTGGTAAAAGTGGCATTTGCCGGTTACGCCACACCGGCGACCGGCGTGCTGCCGCCCGCGATAGCCTACGCGCAAAGCTATACGCCGTGGCCTTACGATCCGGCGAAAGCCCGTGAGTTGCTGAAAGAGGCGGGTTATCCCAACGGCTTTACCACCACGCTGTGGTCATCGCATAATCACAGCACCGCGCAGAAAGTGCTGCAATTTACCCAGCAGCAGTTAGCGCAGGTCGGCGTGAAGGCGCAGGTGACGGCGATGGATGCCGGACAGCGGGCGGCAGAAGTTGAAGGTAAGGCGCAGAAAGAGAGCGGGGTACGGATGTTCTACACCGGCTGGTCGGCGTCGACGGGCGAAGCTGACTGGGCATTATCACCGCTATTTGCTTCGCAAAACTGGCCGCCAACGTTGTTTAATACGGCGTTTTACAGTAACAAGCAGGTGGACAGCGATTTAGCCGCGGCGCTGCAAACGAACGATCCGAGCGAAAAAGCGCGATTGTACAAAGATGCACAGGATATCATCTGGAAAGAGTCGCCGTGGATCCCGCTGGTGGTGGAGAAACTAATCTCTGCGCACAGTACCAAGTTGACCGGATTCTGGATTATGCCGGACACCGGATTTAGTTTTGATGATGCGGATTTGCAATAAGCTATTCATTCGGCCCCTGAACAGCGGGGGCCGCCGAAGGGAGTCTGATGCTTAATTATGTTTTCAAGCGCCTGCTGGGGTTGATTCCAACGCTACTTATCGTCGCGGTGCTGGTGTTTTTATTTGTTCATTTGTTGCCTGGCGATCCGGCCCGGTTGATTGCCGGACCGGAGGCCGACGCTGAGGTGATTGAGCTGGTGCGCCAGCAGTTGGGTCTGGACCAGCCGCTGCATATTCAGTTCTGGCATTACATGACGAACGTGTTGCAAGGTGACTTTGGCACCTCGATGGTGTCGCGTCGTCCGGTTGCTGAAGAGATTGCCAGCCGCTTTATGCCCTCATTCTGGTTGACGATTGCCAGCATGACGTGGGCGGTCTTGTTTGGCATGACGGCAGGGATCATCGCCGCCGTATGGCGAAATCGCTGGCCGGACAGGTTGAGTATGACCCTTGCGGTCACTGGGATCTCCTTCCCGGCGTTTGCCCTCGGCATGCTGTTAATGCAGATTTTTTCCGTGGAGCTCGGCTGGTTACCCACCGTGGGCGCGGATTCCTGGCAGCATTATATCCTGCCCTCTATCACGCTGGGCGCGGCGGTGGCAGCGGTATTGGCGCGTTTTACCCGTGCCTCGTTTGTCGATGTGCTCAGCGAAGATTACATGCGCACCGCGCGGGCAAAAGGGGTGAGTGAAACCTGGGTGGTGTTAAAACACGGTTTGCGTAACGCGATGATCCCGGTCGTCACGATGATGGGGCTGCAGTTTGGCTTTTTGCTTGGTGGCTCCATTGTGGTTGAGAAAGTCTTTAACTGGCCAGGGCTCGGACGATTGTTGGTGGACTCGGTTGAAATGCGAGACTACCCGGTGATTCAGGCCGAGGTGCTGTTATTTTCTCTGGAGTTTATTCTTATTAACTTAGTGGTGGATGTGCTCTATGCCGCCATTAATCCGGCTATCAGGTACAAGTAAGGATGCGATTTTTTAACTGGCGCCGACAGGCGATTTTAAATGCAATGCCGCTCGTTAAACCTGAACAGATCCGCACGCCGTGGCACGAGTTTTGGCGACGTTTTCGTCGCCAGCGTGTGGCGATGATCGCAGGATTATTCGTGCTGGCCTTGATTCTGGTGGCGATATTTGCTCGCTGGCTGACGCCGTTTGATGCTGAGAATTACTTCGATTATGACCGCCTCAATGACGGGCCGTCGATGTTGCACTGGTTTGGCGTCGATTCGCTGGGACGGGATATTTTTAGCCGCGTGCTGGTTGGCGCGCAAATTTCGCTGGCGGCAGGGGTTTTTGCCGTATTTATTGGCGCAGCTATAGGTACGGTGCTGGGCCTGCTGGCAGGCTATTACGAAGGCTGGTGGGATCGGCTGATTATGCGTATCTGCGATGTGCTATTCGCTTTTCCGGGTATTCTGCTGGCGATAGCGGTGGTGGCGGTACTCGGCAGCGGCATTGCTAACGTAATTATTGCTGTCGCTATTTTCTCCATTCCGGCCTTTGCGCGACTGGTGCGTGGAAATACGTTGGTGCTCAAACAGCAGACGTTTATTGAGTCGGCGCGCAGTATTGGTGCCAGCGATACGACTATTATCTTCAACCATATTTTGCCGGGAACGGTCTCGTCGATCGTGGTCTTTTTTACCATGCGCATCGGGACGTCGATCATCTCCGCCGCGAGTTTGTCGTTCCTGGGATTGGGTGCTCAGCCACCGACGCCGGAGTGGGGCGCGATGCTCAACGAAGCGCGGGCGGATATGGTGATTGCCCCACACGTGGCGATATTCCCGGCGGTGGCAATATTCCTGACGGTGCTGGCATTTAACTTATTGGGTGATGGCCTGCGCGACGCGCTGGATCCGAAGATTAAAGGATAAACTGTAGGCCGGATGACGGCGTAAATGCCTTGTCCGGCCTACAGTTGGGTGACGATGAGTTAAACGCGGCTGCCCCACAGATCGTATTCGTCTGCGTTTTCAACTTTGACGCGGATAATATCGCCAGGCTTCACGTTGGTTTCGCCATTCATGTACACCGCACCGTCGATTTCCGGAGCGTCTGCCATGCTGCGACCAATCGCGCCTTCTTCGTCAACTTCATCGACGATGACCAGAATTTCGCGGCCGACCTTCTCCTGCAAGCGTTCAGCAGAGATCTGCTGCTGCAATTGCATAAAGCGGTTCCAGCGTTCTTCTTTCACCTCTTCCGGGATTTGATCCGGCAACTCATTGGCTCCCGCACCATCTACCGGGCTGTATTTAAAGCAGCCGACGCGATCCAGGCGTGCTTCTTTCAGGAAGTCGAGCAGCATCTGGAAGTCTTCTTCGGTTTCACCCGGGAAGCCGACGATGAACGTTGAACGCAGGGTCAGTTCAGGGCAGATTTCACGCCACTGCTTAATACGCGCTAACTGGCGGTCTACCGAACCTGGGCGCTTCATCAGCTTGAGAATACGCGGGCTGGCATGCTGCAGCGGGATGTCCAGATACGGCAGGATTTTGCCTTCCGCCATCAGCGGGATGACATCATCGACGTGCGGGTACGGATAGACGTAGTGCAGACGAGTCCAGATACCCAGTTTCGACAGCTGCTCGCACAGATCAACCATGCTGGTTTTCACCGGCTCACCGTTATGGAAGCCGGTGCGGTGCTTCACATCCACGCCGTAAGCGGAGGTATCCTGGGAGATAACCAGAATCTCTTTGACGCCCGCATCAACCAGGCGCCTGGCTTCGCTGAGTACCTCACCGATGGGACGGCTGACCAGATCGCCGCGCATGGACGGAATGATGCAGAACGTGCAGCGGTGATTGCACCCTTCAGAGATCTTCAAATAGGCGTAATGACGCGGCGTCAGCTTGACGCCCTGCTCAGGAACCAGGCTCTGGAACGGGTTATGCTTTGGTTTTGGCACGTAATGGTGAACGTGTTCCAGAACCTGCTCGTAACTGTGCGGTCCGGTGATTTCCAGCACCTTCGGGTGAACTTCACGGATCTGATCGACTTTCGCGCCCAGACAGCCGGTGACAATCACCTTGCCGTTCTCGTTCAGCGCTTCGCCAATCACTTCCAGTGATTCTTGTACCGCGCTGTCGATAAAGCCGCAGGTGTTAACGATAACCATATCCGCGTCGTCGTAATTCGGCACCACGTCATAACCTTCGGTACGAAGTTCAGTCAGGATGCGCTCAGAATCAACGAGGTTTTTCGGACAACCTAGTGAAATAAAACCAATTTTTGCCATTTTCTTATACTGTACATTGCTCGTAATCGGGGGATTATACAGATGCCATCGCGTGACATCTATCTCTGATGATCGGAAGTCAGGGCAATAAAGGGGCAATACCGGTAAATGAGGAATCGATAAGTGAAAGGTGTTTAGCGAGTCTAATTCCGGCTTTAAGTGTCACTTCTTGGCTATAGAGACGAAGTCTTATAAATTTAATTCGTCGAGCGTTATCCATGAGGTTAAATTTGAAAGACATTGCTTTGCAGTCAAAACTTAAAATGGCGAGAACCCTGTATGCTAATGGTGTGAGCTTATATTATATTTCGCTCGCCACCGGTTTAAGCTGGCGCTTATTAATGAATGAACTTCATTCTATTACTCGTCATGAAGTGAGCCCGCAAAAGAATCAACGCTCATAAATTTATTTGTGCTTTATTTTATTTTTCTGCCCCTGTCCGATTCTGCGAGGTCACGCCGATATGTATATTTCCCCACTTCCTACAGCCGCCGAAATTGATGTTGATAAACTCAGGGATGATATTGCCAATAAACTCTTATTTACCATTGGTAAAGATCCGGCCATTGCCACTAAACGTGAATGGTTAAATGCTACGCTATATGCCGTGCGCGATCGCATGGTCGAGCGCTGGCATCGTTCAAACCGGGCGCAATTCTCTCAGGATGCCCGTCAGGTTTATTACCTGTCGATGGAGTTTCTGATTGGGCGTACATTGTCGAACGCGCTGCTGTCTCTGGGGATTTATGATGAAGTGAACAGCGCGCTCGAAGCCATGGGACTGGATCTGGAAGAGCTGATTGACGAAGAAAACGATCCAGGACTTGGCAATGGTGGTCTCGGACGTCTGGCGGCCTGTTTCCTTGACTCGCTGGCCACGTTGGGTTTACCGGGATGCGGTTACGGTATCCGTTACAACTACGGTATGTTCAAACAAAATATCGTTAATGGGGTGCAGAAGGAGACGCTGGACTACTGGCTGGAATACGGAAATCCGTGGGAATTTAAGCGTCATAATACCCACTATAAAGTGCGCTTTGGCGGTCGTGTTCAGCAGGAAGGCAGCAAAGTCCGCTGGATTGAGACCGAGGATATTCTGGCCGTAGCGCATGACCAGATTGTCCCAGGTTATAACACCGACAGCACCAATACATTGCGCTTGTGGAATGTGCAGGTTAATAGTGAAGTCAATTCAGGCAAAGTAAATCTGAATGATGATTTTACCGTTGAAGTGGAAAACAAATACCATTTTGAAAAGATCTCGCGGGTGCTGTACCCGGATGACTCCACCGACGCCGGGCGCGAGCTGCGCCTACGCCAGGCTTATTTTTTGGCCTCAGCGACCATTCAGGACATATTGAGCCGGCATTATCAACTGCACAAGACCTATCATAACCTGGCTGATAAAATCGCGATTCACCTTAATGATACCCACCCGGTTCTGGCGATCCCGGAATTGATGCGTCTGTTAATCGACAATCATCAATTTGCATGGGATGATGCGTTTGACGTGACTTGTCAGATTTTCTCCTATACCAACCACACTTTGATGAGTGAAGCGCTGGAAACATGGCCGGTAGAGATGCTGAGCCGGATCCTGCCGCGCCATTTGCAAATTATTTTTGAAATTAACGATCGCTTCCTGAAATCCGTGGCGGATAAATATCATGATGACAGTGAGCTGCTTAAACGGGTCTCGTTAATTGATGAATCGCATGGCCGGGTGGTGCGGATGGCCTGGCTGGCCGTCGTGGTCAGTCATAAAGTGAACGGCGTGTCGGCATTACATTCAAAATTGATGACGGAATCACTGTTTGCTGATTTTGCGCGTATCTTCCCGATGCGGTTTACTAATGTCACGAATGGCGTGACGGCCCGTCGCTGGCTGGCATTGGCGAACCCGCCGCTGGCAAACGTACTGGATGAGAATATCGGTCAGAACTGGCGCACTAACCTGATGCAGCTTGCTGATCTGAAACAGTATATTGATTATCCAAGCGTGAACGACGCGGTGCATCGCGCGAAGCACAAAAATAAACAGCGGCTGGCGCACCATATTGCCACCCAGTACGGGGTGGTGGTGGATCCTGCGGCCCTGTTTGATGTACAGGTGAAGCGTATTCACGAGTACAAGCGTCAATTATTGAACGTGCTCCATGTGATTACACGCTACAACCGTATTAAAGCTGCACCGGATGAAAACTGGGTTCCTCGTGTGAATATCTTTGCCGGTAAGGCTGCTTCGTCGTACCACATGGCGAAACAGATTATTCGCTTAATAAATGACGTGGCACAGCGGGTGAATAACGATCCACAAATCGGCGGCAAGCTGAAGGTGGTGTTTATCCCGGATTACAGCGTCAGCCTGGCGCAGCTAATTATTCCGGCGGCTGACCTTTCCGAGCAAATTTCACTGGCAGGGACCGAGGCTTCCGGTACCAGCAATATGAAGTTTGGCTTAAATGGTGCGTTGACCATTGGCACGCTGGACGGGGCGAATATTGAAATGCAGGAATATGTCGGCGAAGATAACATCTTTATCTTTGGTAATACGGCGCAGGAAGTCGACGCCTTACGACGTGACGGCTATAACCCAAGAACGATTTTTGAGAATGATGCCGAACTGCATCAGGTACTGACGCAAATTGGCACCGGCCTGTTTAGTCCACAGGAGCCAGGGCGGTATCGCAACATCCTCGATTCATTGATCAACTTTGGTGACCATTATCAGGTGTTAGCGGATTATCGCCGCTATGTTGATTGCCAGGACTCTGTGGATGAGTTGTATCGTACTCCCCGTGAGTGGACGACGAAAACGCTGCATAATATTGCCAATATGGGGTACTTCTCGTCGGACAGAACGGTACAGGAATATGCCGATAATATCTGGCGTATTACCAGGATCCATGTTTAATCCTTAATCACAACGGGTATTCTCCCTGGTTTTCAGAACAGGGAGGATGCTTGTAAATCGGCGAGAATTGGCGCCAGAAGCTTATGGGTATTGGTTTCTTTGCGCGATGAAGCAAAAATACTGAATTGCGGTAACGGGAACGGTGTATTGATTTTTTTCAGGCCATAAAGTGGCGCATGCGTGGCGAAGACTTTTTCCGGGATCACCCCTAAACATTGGGTATTCGCGACAATCGTGAGTATCGCGGTAAAAGAAGAGGTTAGCAGGCAGCGATCCCCGGTTCTGAATTTTTTATCCACGATGCTGCGGTGATAAATTATTTTCTCGTTTTTAGTGTTGTAGCCTACCAGATTGGCACTTCTGAACATTTCCTCACTGATCGAATGACCATACAACGTATTATTTTGTGACGCTGCCAGTACCAGCCGCATATCACATATTTTTTGACAGGAAATACTGCCTGATTCCACGGAAAAGGTAGAAAAAACAACATCAGCCTGCCGCATCGTGAGCAGTTCGATAATACTCTGCTCATTTAAATCAGCGGTAAGATGCAGGAGACTGATATCCGCGTTATTGCTGATTATTTTTTCCGTGACGTCGGGAATAACGATCGGTGAAATAAACGATTCCGTATACAGCGTGAGCCTTTTTCTGGATGCCGGGGAAGTATGTGGCATTAGCAGCGACAGTTTATCAATAATCGGGATTGCATTGTCGTAAAGCTCGTCGGAATAGACGGTTGGTAATAACGCATTGCCGCTGCGGACAAAAAGATTATCTCCCATCAGTTCGCGCAGTTTTTTTAACGACTGACTGACAGCCGAGGGAGAAATATTCAGCATATCGGCGACGCGGGTAATGCTCCCTACGCTATAAATTAAACAGAAAATGGTGAGCAGATTCAGGTCTATCTTTGATAGAGTGCGTATCTTCTCGGCATCATTTGCTTTTGACATAGACCCCTCATCATCCGTGTCGCGACAGTAACCCCATCAGGTATAGCAAAAAATTATCGCTACGTCAGAAACAGACGGTTTCTCTGTGCGTTGTAACATTGTAAATAATGTTAATCAATTAGGGTTTATTGACGTGGAGCATCAATTTGTTCAAAAAACGACCATACTATTAAGTTGCACCATGGTTGGAAAGAGGAGGAACAAAGTATGGTCGTTGACAGACTGAGAACCGATCTTCTCAACAAGTTGATAAACGCCCGTATCGATCTCGCCGCTTATCTGTTGTTGAGGAAAGCGAAAGGCTATATGTCAGTGAGTGAGAGCGATCGTCTGCGTGATAATTTTTTTGCACTGAATCGCGAACTGCATGATGACCAATCACAGCTCCACGGTATGCATCTTGACCAGGAAGAGTGGAATGCCCTGCGCCGTGCTGAAGGCGCGTTAGCCGCCGCGGCTGTTTGTCTGATGAGCGGACATCACGATTGTCCGACCTTTATCGCCGTTAACGCAGAGAAACTGGAAAACTGCCTGACAACGCTGACGCTGAGTATCCAGTGTTTGCAAATGTACTCAACGCTGGAACATGTCTGAATCCGGGGGAGGGCGCTCCCCCTTTTCGTTAAGATTGTGTAAAAGTTGCGGGATATTGCCCCTTGCTGGCTACGCTTTATGCAGAGCCATTAAGGAGGTGTTATGCGGCGACTCTTTCTCTGTGCGGCCCCACTGTTACTGTTTGCCCCTCACGCCAGTGCCGAACCGTCTGCGCTGAAGGTTGAGGTGCTGCAAACCAAACTTGATCACCCCTGGTCCTTGGCCTTTTTACCTGACAACCGCGGCATATTACTCACGCTGCGGGGTGGACAGTTGCGACTATGGCAGGCGGGGGAAGGGCTTTCCGATCCGCTAACCGGGGTACCAAAGGTTTGGGCGCACGGTCAGGGGGGGTTACTCGATGTGGTGCTCGCCCCGGATTTTGAACGTTCCCGGCGGGTTTGGCTCAGCTTTGCTGAAGCCGACCATGAGGGTAAGGCCGGTACGGCAGTCGGTTATGGACGACTGAGCGACGATCTCAAACATCTGCAGGCGTTCCAGACGGTTTTTCGCCAGATGCCAAAACTTTCAACCGGCAACCATTTTGGTGGCCGCATGGTGTTTGACGGTAAAGGCCACCTGTTTATTGGTCTGGGTGAAAATAACCAGCGCGCTACCGCTCAGGATCTGGACAAGCTGCAGGGTAAGGTGGTGCGACTGACCGATGAGGGCAGCATTCCGCCGGATAATCCATTTGTGAACCAGGCCGGTGCTCGACCTGAGATTTGGTCCTATGGCATCCGTAATCCACAGGGGATGGCGATGAATCCCTGGAGTGACACGCTGTGGCTCAACGAACATGGCCCGCGCGGTGGCGACGAAATTAATATCCCCGAGAAAGGCAAAAACTACGGCTGGCCGTTAGCGACCTGGGGGATGAACTACAGCGGTTTAAAAATACCTGAGGCTAAAGGTGGAATTGTTGAGGGTACGGAACAGCCTGTTTTCTACTGGGAAAAGTCGCCGGCGGTCAGCGGGATGGCTTTTTACAATAGCGATACCTTTGCGCAGTGGCGGCAGAAGGTGTTTATTGGCGCGTTAAAAGATCAGGATGTGATCGTTTTAAGCGTTAACGGGAATCAGGTTACTGAGGACGGACGTATTTTACGCGAAAGGGGACAGCGGATCCGCGATGTGCGTGTCGGACCAGACGGTTATTTGTATGTGTTAACCGACGAGTCCGACGGGCAACTACTGAAGGTGAGCCCCCGGTAGCCGCAGCACTACAGCATCAGCTGACCGGGATCATCACCGCTTTTTGGAACGCTGGACGTTCGGTAAGCTGCTGGTACCAACGCTCAAGGTGAGGACGTTCGGTCCAGCTCAGGCCAACGTTAAACAGGTTGTAGATAAACGGGGCGATGGCGATATCGCCGGTACCAAACTCGTCCCCGGAGAACCACGGTTGGTCGGCCAGCGCGTTGTCGAGCATGGCAAACAGGTTGTCGCAAACCTTCGCGCCTGCGTCAATGGCCGCCTGGTCGCGTTGTTCTGCCGGTGTTCTGACCAGACCAAATAAGATGACCCGATGAGCAGGGCTTAGCGTCTGGTTAGCCCAGTCCATCCATTTTTCGCCTTCTGCACGTTTTGCCGGGGCATCGATCCACAGCCGTTTTTGCCCGTATTGGGCGGCCAGATAGCGGACGATGGTATTGGATTCCCACAGTAAAACGTCGGTTTCATCATCGCGTAGCAGGGGGACCAGACCGTTTGGATTCATCGCCAGGTAGTCAGCATCTCGGTTGATACCGTGCTGCCCGCCCGCCAGTATTTGGTTATACGGCAGTTCCAGTTCTTCGAGCGTCCACAACACTTTTTTCACGTTGGTCGAGTTATTGCGACCCCACAGTGTAATCATAGTAACCCCGCGTAATCATTGAGCAGCTTGATGGCTGCATTCGGTATTAAACCCGTTACATGGTGGGGTAAACCTAATATTTACGCAACAACACGTAAAAAAATCGTGATGAAAGCGGCACAGCGCAGTGTTATTGCATAAACTTTAAAAACTTTACCAACTTACGGTTTCTTTAAGCTCGTTAGTGCGTTATTACTCACCGCACTTATTTTACACGTCATCCATCAGGCCGCTTCTGCGCGGGTTTGGCCGATGCAGTTTGTGTAAACATGGTGTGTTATGACGTGGTTTTTTGGAATGGATACTCGGGTGGCATTTATGACGCAATACTTCTCTTCCCTTCGCAGTTTCGCCGCAGGTTCAACGCTGTTATTCCTTTTGGCACCGACCGCACAGGCGGTGGAGCAACCCACCGCGCCGCCGAGCGTGGATGCGCGCGCGTGGATCTTAATGGATTACGCCAGCGGCAAGGTGCTGGCGGAGGGCAATGCTGATGAGAAATTGGATCCAGCCAGTCTGACCAAGATCATGACCAGCTATGTGGTTGGCCAGGCGCTGAAGGCCGGGAAAATTAACCTGAACGACATGGTTACCGTAGGAAAAGATGCCTGGGCGACGGGCAACCCGGCTCTGCGTGGGTCTTCAGTGATGTTCCTGAAACCCGGCGATCAGGTAGCGGTCTCCGATCTGAACAAAGGCATTATTATTCAGTCGGGTAATGATGCATGTATCGCGCTGGCAGATTACGTGGCTGGCAGCCAGGAATCCTTTATTGGTTTGATGAACGGCTATGCGCAAAAGCTGGGGCTGACGAATACCACCTTCCAGACGGTGCATGGTCTGGATGCGCCGGGGCAGTTCAGTACTGCGCGCGACATGGCCTTGCTCGGTAAAGCACTCATCCACGATGTGCCGGAAGAGTACGCCATTCATAAAGAAAAAGAGTTTACCTTTAATAAAATTCGCCAACCGAACCGCAACCGCCTGCTGTGGAGCACCAACCTGAACGTGGACGGGATGAAAACGGGCACCACGACGGGCGCGGGTTATAACCTGGTGGCTTCCGCCACCCAGGGCGATATGCGCCTGATCTCGGTAGTGCTGGGAGCGAAAACCGACCGTATTCGATTCAATGAGTCAGAGAAGCTGCTGACGTGGGGCTTCCGCTTCTTTGAAACGGTCACGCCGATTAAACCGGATGCCACCTTTGTGACCCAGCGTGTCTGGTTCGGCGATAAGAGTGAAGTTAACCTGGGCGCAGGCGAAGCCGGTTCGGTGACTATTCCGCGCGGTCAGCTTAAAAATCTGAAAGCCAGCTTTACGCTGACCGAACCGCAATTAACCGCGCCACTGAAGAAAGGCCAGGTTGTCGGGACGATCGACTTCCAGCTGAACGGGAAATCCATTGAACAGCGTCCGCTGATGGTGATGGAGGCCGTTGAAGAGGGCGGTTTCTTTAGCCGAATGTGGGACTTTGTGATGATGAAATTCCACCAGTGGTTTGGTGGCTGGTTCTCTTAATCACCGTTATTGCCGGACGGCGTTTGTGCGTTCGGCAATGTCATTTCAGTACACCAGTTTAATGTGCTGCGCTTTTGCGTAATCAACAAACTCATCGTCAGGACGGGTATCGCTAATGATGCTATCAAAGCGTTTCAGGTTACCCATCCGCGCGGGACGCACCTTACCAAACTTGCTGTGATCCACCACCAGTACATGATACTGCGCCATCGACATCGCCCAATGCTTCACCGGTAGTTCTTCCAGGTTAAAACAGGTTGCACCTTTGTCAATGTGTACGCCAGCCGCAGAATAAAACGCGATATCCGGGCACAGGTTATTCAGCGTTTCCTGGAAATCGAGTGGTTTGAAAATAGCGTTGCTGGCGTGGAATTCACCGCCACACAGGATGACGCGACACAGCTGTTTTTCCTGGAGTACCAGAAAGGTATTCAGCGAGTAGCAAATCGCGGTGAAAGGCAGATCGTTATCAATAGCTTCAATGATCCACGGCGTGGTGGTGCCGCAGTCAAAAAAGATCGTCTGATGCGCTTGAACGAGGCTCGCAGCTTGTTGGGCCGCGCGGCGTTTCTCATCCACCAGCCGGGACTTTTGGTCGCTGATTAAGTAATGGCTGGCGCTACGGGGTTCCAGAACAATATATCCCCCCAGCAACACGACCGGGGCATCGTTATTATTCAGGTCGCGACGGATGGTCATCTCAGATACGCCAAGTAGCGTCGCGGCTTCTTTAAGGTGTAATTTATCGCTGCGTTTCAGCGCCTGCAGCAATTGACCAATACGCTCGTCGCGTCGTGTTTCCATAGTTCCCCTGGTGAGTAGAATAAGCGTTTCATATCGCGCGCTTAATACTACTCTTTTTACCGTGGATTAGTCACGCACCCAGCCTTTACGGATCGGCAGGGCGAAGCAGGTGCGATAGCAGGCTTGCAACGCGGAATACAGCGAGGTGCCGAACCGTTGCCAGATCATCTGGGCGCTCAGGCAGCCGATTAACGCTGCCAGGAACCCACCCAGCATATCCAGCGGCCAGTGTACGCCGAGGAACACCCGTGACCAGGCGATCGCCACGGCAATCGCCATAAACAGGGCGCCAGACCACAGGCGATGCCAGAATATAAAGGCCAGTGCAAAGGTGAAAATAACGGTGCCGTGATCGCTTGGGAAAGAGTCATCAGGTGCATGGTGCAGGAAGTTGTAGCCGATGTGGTTAACAAACGGGCGATCGTGTGGGAACAGATGTCCTGTCAGCCATGAAATGACCAGGCTGACAATTAATGCCAGCGCCATTTTGATCACCAGTTTGCGCTGAGTCGTCACGTGGTCGCGCGGGCCCCAAAGCCACAGGATTACAGCTAACAACGGCACGATGCTGATCAGATCTTTAGCAATAAAGATGGCAAACGCGATCGCCCATTGCGCAGAGTCCGGCGTGGCGTTGATCAGGTAAAATAGCGAGTTGTTCAGATTTTCCAGCATAACATCCAGATTCACGACAGTAGTTAAAAGAGTCCCATCAGGCAGAGCATAAGTTCGCTTTAGCGGGATAAAAAGCGGTGTTGTCTTATTTGTCAGCTAAATGACTATTTTTAAGATAATTAATGACGTCTATAGAGCATGATAACGGGTTCAACTTAAATTAACCTTAAAGCAAAAGAGCATTGTGAAACTGAGTGTAAAAATGTGCGCATTTTGCGGCCAAATCACATAATTCACTATCACCAGTCCGGCGCATTTATTACACTTTGCGCGTTTTTTCATTGGTTAAGAGACTGCATGCACAACCGTTTATCTTCAGGCGCCCGACTGGGGCGTCAGGCATTACTTTTCCCTCTCTGTCTGGTGCTTTACGAATTCTCTACGTATATCGGCAACGATATGATCCAGCCCGGTATGTTGGCGGTGGTGGAGCAATATCAGGCCGGATTAGACTGGGTTCCCACCTCCATGACTGCGTACCTGGCAGGCGGCATGTTTTTGCAGTGGCTATTAGGACCGCTATCGGATCGTATTGGTCGTCGGCCGGTGATGTTAACCGGTGTGGTGTGGTTCATTGTTACCTGCCTTGCGACGCTGTTTGCGCAGAACATTGAACAATTCACTTTCCTGCGCTTTTTGCAGGGCATTAGCCTGTGCTTTATTGGCGCGGTGGGCTATGCCGCGATTCAGGAATCCTTTGAAGAGGCGGTATGCATTAAAATTACCGCCCTGATGGCGAACGTGGCGCTGATTGCCCCGTTGCTGGGCCCGCTGGTCGGCGCTGCCTGGGTGCACGTGCTGCCGTGGGAAGGGATGTTTGTGCTGTTTGCGGTACTGGCCGCCATCGCCTTTGTTGGCCTGCAGCGCGCGATGCCTGAAACCGCGACCCGACTGGGTGAAACGCTGTCGATTAAAGAGCTGGGCAAAGACTACAAGCTGGTGCTGAAGAACGTGCGTTTTGTCGCCGGTGCCCTGGCGTTGGGCTTTGTCAGTCTGCCGTTGCTGGCGTGGATCGCTCAATCCCCGATTATCATTATTAGCGGTGAACAGCTGAGCAGCTATGAATATGGTCTGCTACAGGTGCCGATTTTTGGTGCGCTGATCGCCGGTAACCTCGTGCTGGCGCGCCTGACCGCACGACGCACGGTACGGTCGCTGATTATTATGGGCGGTTGGCCAATCGCCGTGGGGCTGATTATTGCCGCGGCGGCCACGGTGGTTTCTTCCCATGCCTATTTGTGGATGACGGCAGGGTTGAGTGTTTATGCGTTTGGGATTGGCGTGGCGAATGCCGGGCTGGTACGCCTGACGCTGTTTGCCAGCGACATGAGTAAAGGGACGGTTTCCGCCGCGATGGGCATGCTGCAGATGCTGATTTTTACCGTGGGTATTGAGCTGAGCAAACATGCTTATTTACTCGGCGGTAACGGCCTGTTTAGCCTGTTTAATCTGGCCAGCGGGATACTGTGGCTGGCGCTGATGTTTATTTTCCTGAAAGATAAGCGGGTAGGGGATTCACGGGAAGGATAAAGCCCGGCTATCCGTAATGCCGCTTAGTTAACGTCTCGGTTTCAGAAAGCATCAACATGTGTTGGGGAGGTAATGAATATGCTCTCTCTATTCCTCCAGGCTATCGGGCCGGGCGCGAGGTAGCGTCCCTGCAAAACGCGCCCTGAGCCAGCATCCATGCTGGCTCTCCCGGCCTTACGGAAACACGTCGGCAATTTTCAGCCGGACCAGCCCACACCTGACTACCTGCGCTTTTACTTGAATATCTCTGAACAGCAAAACGGATATAGCTGAAAGCCAGAGCGCTGAAGCGACACCCTGGTCCGGCTGAAAATCGATGAGGCGTTGACGGCTGCCCGGGCTTTACGCGAACTTAGTGGTGATCGTCAATCTGATGCTCAATAACCATCCCTTCGCCGACGCTGGCGACATGCCGTGCATAAGGATGTGCACGATAAACGGGCGCCGGCGCAGGAGCCGGAGCAACATAAACCGTTTGTGGCGCGGTGGTCACGCTGACCGCCTGGGGCACGCTCACGGAAGAAGGAACCACGACAACTTTATAACCGCTTGGTACATCAACGGTGACGCTTTGCGCCAGTGCAGTTCCCGCAAACCCCAGCAATATTGCCGCTATTAGTACACTTTTCTTCATCATCAGATCACCTGAAAATAGTTACTGGAGATAATTATCCAGCGGGTTAATGTGACGCGGATTATGAAGAGATCATGTCCTTCTTTTGTTGCCGTCTGTGCTGAGGTGTTATTGCGTAAACGGTGCGTCGTTTTTTAGCACCCGGTCGATAATATCCAGTACGCCTTCTTCGTTATTCGACCCCGCACGATATTTTGCCGCACGGGCCACCGTATCGTTGGCATTAGCCATCGCAAAACTGAACCCCGCCTGACACAGCATCTCAATATCATTACCGCCATCACCAAACGCCACCACTTCCTCATCGCCAATATTCCAGCGCTGTTGCAGCAGACGCAGACCGTTTGCTTTATGTACGCCAGGGATAATTAAATCGATGCTGCCGTAGCCGGTATGCACTGGAACCATAATATCGCCAATCGCGTCATGCAGTGCAGACTGAACCTGCGGGATCTGTTTTTCAGAGATATTTAGCCCAAATTTGAAAAATACATCGTTGATGTTGCTGAAATTATCAACAAATTCGAGACGGTGGTAGTACATGGCGGCGACGGATTTTAGCTCGTCGCTGTAGTGCTTCAGGGTGTAGGCGCTGTTTTTTCCGCAGGCAATAATGTCAATGTCGGTGCGCGTTAGCAGATGATCCACGATGGTCTGAAAATCGTCTTTAGCCAGTTCGCCGTTAAACACATCTTCCCCTTCGCTAACGACCCAGCCGCCGTTTTCCGCCACAAAAGAGATTTCATCGGCCAGCTCGGGGAAAAAAGAGATCAGTTGGTAGTACTGGTTACCGCTGGCGACCACAAAGCGGATCCCCTGAGCTTGCATCTGACGGTACTGCGCCATAAACCGTTCACGGTTGTAGGTTTTTTGGTCACTTAAAAAGGTGCCGTCCATGTCGACTGCAATTAACTTAATAGCCATTAGCTGTTCTCCGTCACAGGGGTATTTTTAACGTCTGGTTTGGCGACAGCCTTCGCGACGATGGCCGCAACCAGCACCAGCGCCAGCACCACCAGCATGGCGCTGCGCAGGCCATAGTGTTCACCCAGATAGCCCAGCAGCGGCGGCCCGACCAGGAAGGCCAGATAACCGGTGGTTGCTACAACGCTCACGCGGGTTGGTGCATCGGGGCCGGTATCGCTGGCGGCTGAAATGGTCAACGGGAAGCCCAGTGACGCGCCGAGTCCCCACAGGATAACGGACACACCTGCGACCCACGAACTGTCGACAAAGATAATCAGGCTAATACCCAGCGCGCCCATTAACGCACTGGCACGTACGACCGCAACGCGGCTGTAGCGATCGATAAACCAGCCGCCGGTAAACCGTCCGACGGTCATGCCCAGCGTAAACCCGGCATAAATCAGGGAGCCTGAGGTCGGGCTAAATCCGTGTCCGTCTACCATCAGGAGCGGAAGCCAGTCATTGGCGGAACCTTCGGCAAATGCCATCGCCAGTACCACGACGCCGATGAGCAGCAGCTGGATATCGCGGTAAAAGGGCAGCCCTTTTTCGGCGGAGTGAGAACCGTCAGCGGCATTTTTACCGGTGCCGTCAGGAATCGCTTTGATGGCGATAAATATTGGCGCAATAGCCACCAGTGCCGCCAGCAGAATATGCGCATTGGCGGGAACGCTAAAGGCGGTGAGCACCATCCCGACGCCTGCACCTGCCAGGGTGCCGAGGCTATAAAAACCATGCATCATCGGCAGCACGGTTTTGTTCATCTCACGCTCAACCGCTGCACCTTCGACGTTAATGGCAACCTCTGCGGCACCAAAGCTGGCACCAAAAACCCCCAGCCCAAACGCAAATAGCCAGGCAGAATGCAGCCATAGCGCCACGCTAAGGATCGCCATCCCAACAACCGCACATGACATGGTGGTGCGGATCACTTTCCGCGTGCCAAATCGTTTCACCAGCCAGGCCGAACAAAGAATGCCACTCATCGAACCAATAGAGAGTCCAAATAATACTGCCCCCATTTCAGCGGTAGAAACGGAGAGGATATCTCTGATGGCTGGGGTACGCGTTGCCCAGGAGGCCATTAATAATCCTGGTAAAAAGAAAAACATAAATAGCGCCCAGGTTCGGCGTCTTAAGGCTTTGCGTGATGAGATGCCAGTCATGAATTTGAGCCAAAGAAATGAGGAAAGGAGACAACATTAGCAAGGTTGTGTACATTTGTACACAAATGCAAGAAGAGGAAATGCGGTGCGACGCGCGAACGATCCACAACGGCGGGAAAAAATAGTTCAGGCTACTCTGGAAGCGGTAATAACTTATGGTATTCATGCAGTTACGCATCGTAAGATTGCAACGATTGCGCAGGTGCCGCTGGGTTCAATGACCTATTATTTTTCGGGAATCGATGAGCTTCTGATGGAGGCATTCGGTCATTTTACCGAAACTATGTCGCTGCAATATCAGGCATTTTTTATGGACGTGATGGATGCGCCACAGGCCTGTCATGCCATTACCGAGATGATTTACAGTTCGCAGGTCACCACGCCGGATAACATGGAGATTATGTACCAGTTGTACGCGTTCGCCAGCCGTAAACCGGCGTTGAAAACGGTGATGCAAAACTGGATGCAACGCAGTCAACAAACTTTAGAGCAGTGGTTTGACCCCGCTACGGCCCGTGCGCTGGATGCCTTTATTGAAGGAATGACGCTGCATTTTGTGACCGATAAAAAACCGCTGCAGCGAGACGATATCCTGGTGATGATTGAGCGCATAGCCGGCGTGTTGCCGCAGTGAGGCGCTCAAAATGGTCTGTCGAGGCGCATCGTCGCCTGACGTAAAAAATCGATAACTCTCCCGGCTTCAATGGTTAGCGGTTGGGCGGCTGTTTTCACGATCCCGACGTCCATATACGTAATAAAATCATCAAGGGTTCTGCGCATGACGCGCAGTCCATCCAACGACCACGGGCGATAAACCAGATCGGACAAAATGGTAATACCTCTTCCTTTGGCGACCAGACTACGTATTGCCTCAAAAGAATTACTGCGAAAACAGATGTTGGGTCTGTAGCCACGCTGTTGCCAGTAATCAGTGATGACGTCAGGGTATTTGTCGGTTTCCAGCAGTAAAAATGGTAGCTTCTCAACATCTTTAAGGCGGATTGATGACTGGCTTTGTAGCGGGTGCCCAATTGAGGTCCACAGACGCCGCTGCGAGCGAATAAAGGTTTCGATTTCCAGGTCGGGATCGTGACTGATATTTGAGGTCAGCAGCAGACAAAAATCGACGTTCTTCTGCCGCAGCGCCCGCACTAATTCTGGCGCGGTGGCTTCATGGAAAACGATCTCCAGCAGAGGGAAACGTCGTTCAATGTCACCGAGTATCTCGGGGATTAGATACGCAGAGAGTGTTTCGGCGATCCCAATACGCACCGTACCGGTGAGGATATCCGTTCTCTCATGCAGATCATCAACGGCGGCGCGGCTATTGTTGATAATGTTACAGGCATGCGCCAGAAAACGCTCTCCTTCGGCGGTCAGTTTCACCCCTTTGGGATATCGTAACAGTAGCTGCACGTCTAATGCTTCTTCCAGGTTACGCATGGCTATGGTCATTGATGACTGAGAAATATGACAACGCGCCGCTGCTTTGGAAATTTGTAATGTTTCAGCGATCGTGATGTAAAACTCAAGTTGCCTTAGCGTAAATTTCATAGTTTTAATCTATGCACATGGATGAAAACGTTATATTAGCATTCATTCCCGTGCCGCCGTAGCCTTGTTGCGATACCGCAAACGTGACAAGAAGGCGTATATATGCCCTATATTTTACTCAGTCTGGCAGCCTGCTTTTGGGGCGGGAATTATGTGGTTGGCCACCTATTGGTTGCCGAGGTTAATCCCATTGTTTTATCAGCCGCGCGCTGGATATTAACCGCACTGTTATTGATAGCGCTTTATTTTCGACAGGTCAGAGATCAGTGGCCAGCGATGAAAGCGTCGTTTGGCACTATCGCTTTTCTCGCGTTATGTGGCCAGGTACTTTTTCCACTGACATTGTACATTGGTCTGCAATATACGACATCGCTGAATGCCGCGATTTATATGTCAACGACGCCAGCGATTGTGCTGCTCATCAATAAATTCTTTTTCAAAGAACAGATCTCTTCTCGCAATATTGCAGGCGTTGTTCTCAGTACCATTGGCGTTATCTGGCTGGTGTTGCAGGGCGATCTGATGCATCCGGATAGGTTTAATCATCTGAATCAGGGTGATCTCTGGACCATGGGGTCAGCGCTGAGTTGGGCCGTCTACTGTGCTTTTCTGCGAACAAAACCCCGTGAGGTAAAGGGCAATGCATTTGTCGCCGTTAGCGCACTGCTAGGCGCAACGCTGCTCCTTCCTGTACTGATCCTGGAAATGATGCTTAATGGTATGCCAGATTGGGGCAGTTATGTGAATTCTGACGTTATGACCGGCGTCGTATACCTTATTATTTTCCCTTCCTGGCTGTCGTATTTACTCTGGAATAAAGGAATTGGCTCCATTGGGGCTACGCGTGGGGAAATTTATTCACATCTGATTCCGCTGAGTGGGGGATTATTCAGCGTCATCTTTTTGCATGTGACACTACATTCGTACCATCTGGTGAGTGCGCTGGTTATTGTCTTTGGCATTGCGCTCTGTTCGCGGGAGGCAGTGCACAAGATAACGCAGCGGCATACGGCGTGAGGGATGCTGTATATCAGCTGACGGTTGCTCCCCTATGACATTCCGCCGTCGCGGTCATCGCGCTGGCGTGACTAGTTGCCATAACCGGCATGATGCAAATGGTTGAAGGGCCAGGAAGGGCGGCAAATTTCAGGCAACAAAAAACCCATCAACCTTGAACCAAAACGGCGGGGTTGATGGGCTCCACAAATTGGGGACATCAAAGAAAAGCAGTGGCAATAGTTATGACTGACACCTTGAAGAAAAGTTCTGCTTATCTGCAAAAAAATTTCATAAAAGGGTAAATGTTTAACCGAGGCCGGGCCAGACGATGACGATCAGTGTCCCCGCTAGCGTCAGTAAGACGTTGGCAATAGCATAGGTGCCTGCATACCCTAAAGCAGGGATGTTGCTGCGCGCGGTGTCGCTGATGATTTCCATCGCCGGTGCACAGGTTCGTGCGCCCATCATGGCGCCAAACAGCAGGGCGCGGTTCATGCGCAATACGTAAGCGCCGAACAGGAAACAGATAACCACCGGCACCAGGCTGACAATCAGGCCCGCTATCAGCATTTGTCCGCCGACTGCGCCGAGGCCGTTGCCAATACCGCTGCCTGCGCTTAAGCCGACGCCCGCCATAAAGACCATCAGGCCAAACTCTTTCACCATGTTCAGCGCACCCTGTGGGATATAGCCAAACGTCGGGTGGTTGGCGCGCAGGAAGCCAAGCATAATACCGGCAAACAGCAGGCCAGCTGCGTTTCCGATGCCAAAGCTGAAATTACTGAACTGGAAGGTGATCATCCCGATCATCAGGCCGATGATAAAGAAAGCGCAGAAGGCCAGCAGGTCGGTGACCTGGCTGTGTATTGAAATAAAGCCGATACGGTCTGCAATGGTTTTTACGCGGCGGGCATCGCCGCTGACCTGCAACACATCACCTTTATTGAGCACGACGTTGTCATCAATCGGCATTTCAATCTGGCTGCGGATCACGCGGTTAAGGAAGCAGCCGTGATCGGTCAGTTTTAACTGCGCCAGACGACGACCGACGGCATTGTGGTTTTTCACCACGATCTCTTCGGTAACGATGCGCATATCGAGCAGGTCGCGATCGAACACTTCTTTGCCGTTACGGAAGCTAGGGTCGAGGCGGGCATGTGCATCCGGGTAGCCCACTAAGGCAATTTCATCGCCCATCTGCAGTACGGCGTCGCCGTCCGGGTTAGCCAGAATGCCGTTGCGACGGATACGCTCGATATAACAACCGGTCTGGCGATAGATACCCAGCTCGCGCAGATTTTTACCATCAGCCCAGGCAACCAGTTCCGGACCGACACGATAGGCGCGGATCACAGGCAGATAGACCTTACGATTGGCGTCGGTGTCGAGGCCACGTTCACGGGCGATTTGTTGGGCGCTGGTTTGCAAATCCTGATGCTGCAGTTTTGGCAGGTAGCGTGCGCCGACAATCAGGCTGACCAGTCCGATCAGATAAGTCAGTGCGTAACCGAGGCTCAGGTTATCAAGAGCCGTTGACAGCTGTGTTCCTGTCATCCCTGAATGGCGCAATGTGTCACCCGCGCCGACCAGCACCGGCGTGGAGGTCATTGAACCTGCCAGCATGCCAGCTGTCAGGCCGATGTCCCAGCCAAATAGCCTACCCAGTCCCAGGGCGATCAGCATTGCGCTGCCGACCATGACCAGAGCAAGCATTAGGTAATTTTTCCCATCGCGAAAAAAAATCGAAAAAAAGTTGGGACCAGCTTCGACGCCGACGCAAAAAATAAACAGCATAAAGCCGAGATTTAAAGCATCAGTGTTAATACTAAAGTGCTGCTGGCCTAATAATAGGGAGACCACTAAAACGCCAATGGAATTACCGAGTTGGACTGTACCCAGGCGTAATTTCCCCAGACACAGCCCCAGCGCCAGGACCACAAATAATAACAGGATGTAATTCCCATTTAACAAATCTGCGACGTTTATATTCACGGAGACTAACTTCTTGTTTACTAGTAAGCTATTGAAAGAAATGGCAATTTACGCTAATGTTTTTGCCAGAAATTAAGGGGCGACAGCATCGTACACAGCCCCAAATAAAGCAGCATGACGATATATGCGGCTAGTTTAATCTCATTACGTTTCAACGGCTATAAGAATCGTGTGAGTGTGTTTTTGGCATGGAATGCCGAACGACTTTATCTGACTGGACGCCTTTGGGCGAAAAGAGTGTTCGATAGAGAGTGTCAGGAGGAACGATTGAAACATAGGCAAGGTTGGGCGGGTGCGATCTGCTGCTTTGTGCTTTTTATTGTGGTGTGTCTTTCATTGACGCTGAACGTGAAAGGAGCATTTAAGGCGGCTGGGCATCCTGAGGTTGGGTTGTTGTTTTTTATATTGCCAGGAGCAGCGGCCAGCTTTTTTTCCCATCGTCGTGAGGTGCTTAGACCTCTTCTCGGTGCAATGCTGGCGGCACCGTGTTGTTTGTTATTGATGCGATTTGTGTTTATGCCTACGCGTTCGCTGTGGCAAGAGCTTGCATGGTTGTTTAGTGCGGTGTTTTGGTGCGCGCTTGGCGCATTGTGTTTTCTGTTTATCAGTAGCCTATTTAATCAGCATCAGCAGCGGAAAAAACACTGATTACGCCCTCCAGTGGAGGGCGTAGAGACGGCAATCAGGCGAACAGATTCACATTCTCTTTTGCCCATGCTTCGAAATCCGTGCAGCCGCCGATGTGTTTCTGATCGACAAAAATCTGCGGTACGGTCTCTACCGGCTTACCAACCGTCTTTTCCAGATCGGCTTTTGAGATCCCTTCGGCATGAATATCAATGTAGCGGAAGTTAAAATCTTCATGCTCATTGCTTAATTTTTCTGCCAATTCTTTTGCGCGCACGCAATACGGGCACCCTGGGCGACCAAAAATAACAGCAAACATCTTACTCTCCTCGAACTTATCAGGCCAGATGGCGAATACCTGTATGATGCCGCGATTTATGTCGGATGGAAAGTAGGTTCGGCCTGTTGCTTTGATACATCTACGCTATATCTGTTAAACATGAGAACGCGGAACGTTTTATACTACGAGCCACTTCGCCGGGAGGCCACGTATGCGCACTGTGGGTGTGTTACCTAAAAGCATATTGATTCTGGAAACGATCGGTATGGTGTCGTTAGCGCTGGCGCTATTGTCGCTTAACGATTACCTCACCTTACCCGCGCCGCTTAACAGTCCATTGGCCTGTGTGGTGATGATTTTTCTGGGGGTTTTGTTGATGCTTCCCGCCGCTGTGTTTTTAATGTGGCGCATTGCGCAACTGTTGGCGCCGCAGCTGATGTCGCGAACATCCAGCGTATCTTCCCGTTCAGCCAGAGAAAAAAGAGATGACTCCAACCATTGATTTACTTCGCAGCCACCGTTCTATTCGCCATTTCACCGAGGCGTCGATTTCGGATGCGCAGCGCGAGGCGATTATAGCTGCCGCGCAAGGCACCTCGAGCTCCAGTTTTTTACAGTGCAGCACGATTATTCGGGTGACGGATAAGGCCCTGCGAGAGTCGCTGGTGACGCTGTCGGGTGGGCAGCCGCACGTGGCGAAGGCTGCCGAATTCTGGGTGTTCTGCGCCGATTTTAACCGTCATTTACAGATTTGCCCTGACGCACAGCTGGGACTGGCAGAACAACTGCTGCTGGGCGTGGTTGATACGGCGATGATGGCGCAAAATGCGCTGACGGCTGCAGAGTCGCTGGGGCTTGGCGGTGTATATATTGGCGGACTGCGCAACAATATTGCGTCGGTAACTGAGTTACTGAAACTGCCGCAGCATGTTCTGCCGCTGTTTGGTCTGTGTCTCGGTTGGCCTGCAGATAATCCCGATATCAAGCCACGACTGCCTGCGAGCATTGTGGTGCATGAAAATCAGTACCAGCCGCTCGATAAGGACGCCCTGGCTCACTATGATGAACAGCTTGCGCAGTATTATCTGACCCGTGGCAGCAACACGCGTCGTGATACCTGGAGCGATCATATTCGCCGCACCATCATCAAAGAAAATCGCCCCTTTATTCTGGAATATTTGCACAAACAGGGATGGGCTACGCGCTAAAGATTTTAACCCGGTGTATGATACGCCGGCTTTCAGCAGGTCTTTCAGAGAGGTGCAGGGTGAAAATTGCCATTTTGTCCCGGGACGGAACGCTCTATTCTTGTAAGCGCCTGCGTGAAGCGGCGATGCAGCGCGGTCACCTGGTTGAAATTATCGATCCCCTTTCCTGTTATATGAACATTAGTCCGGCGGCGTCTTCGATTCATTACAAGGGCCGCCAGCTCCCTCATTTTGATGCGGTCATCCCACGAATCGGCTCGGCGATTACCTTTTACGGTACGGCGGCGTTGCGCCAGTTCGAGATGTTAGGGAGTTATCCGTTGAATGAGTCGGTGGCGATCACCCGTGCGCGCGATAAGCTGCGCTCATTGCAACTGCTGGCACGTCAGGGAATCGATCTCCCGATTACCGGAATCGCGCACTCACCGGACGATACCAGCGACATGATTGATATGGTCGGCGGCGCACCGTTGGTGGTGAAGCTGGTAGAAGGCACGCAGGGTATCGGTGTGGTGCTGGCCGAAACGCGTCAGGCCGCGGAGAGCGTCGTGGATGCATTTCGAGGACTGAACGCACATATTCTGGTGCAGGAATATATTAAAGAGGCCAAAGGGCGGGATATTCGCTGTTTTGTCGTAGGGGACGAGGTAGTGGCTGCTATTGAGCGTCGGGCTAAAGAGGGCGATTTTCGTTCTAATCTCCATCGCGGTGGCGTGGCCAGTATTGCCAATATTACGACGCGTGAAAGGGACATCGCGATAAAAGCCGCCCGAACCATGGGCCTGGATGTGGCTGGCGTTGATATTTTGCGCGCAGACCGCGGGCCGCTGGTCATGGAAGTTAACGCTTCTCCGGGGCTTGAAGGCGTGGAGAAAACCACGGGGGTTGATATTGCCGGACGGATGATCCAGTGGATCGAACGTCATGCAACTCCGGAATTTTGTCTTAAAATCGGCGGCTGAGCGCAATATCGATGGCGATCGTGGTATGACGCGGTCTTTTTGCGTAAGCTGTGCCGGTAATTTTTTCATCGAAAGAGGTCGCACATTATTATGACATCACTGGTCGTTCCCACTCTGGATACGTTGCGTCAATGGCTCGACGACCTGGGCATGAGTTTTTTTGAATGCGATACCTGTCAGGCGCTGCATTTACCTCATATGCAAAACTTTGACGGCATCTTTGATGCGAAAATTGATTTGGTGGATAACGTCATTCTGTTCTCTGCGATGGCGGAAGTCAGGCCATCGGCGTTGCTGCCGTTGGCTGCCGATCTGTCATCCATTAATGCCAGTTCGCTGACGGTGAAAGCTTTTCTGGACATGCAGGATGATAATCTGCCAAAGCTGGTGGTTTGCCAGTCTTTATACGTTGTGCCGGGCGTCACGTTTGAGCAGTTTGAATGTTTTGTTCGCCAGAGCGAAGAGCAGATATCCATGGTGATCCTTGAAGCCGGGGCGCATCAGCTGTTATTTAACGCTGAAGAAGATGTGCAAAACAGCGGTACTGAGACCCATTTCCTCCATTAATATTTCCTGAGCAATGATGCCAAAAGCGCAGCCGCTGCCAGAGCGGTTGCGTATTACCCTATTTTTATTCTGCATTTAACCTTTTATTAAAGAATTATTCACCTCGCTTCCACGCCTTCTGCCTTATGTCATAGATAAATCCTGCATAAAAAATTGATAAAAGACGTTTTTTTAACTGGGCTATATCCTCGAATCCTGGCTAAAGTTATTCTGGCGAGGCTTATAAACGTCATCCTTCAATGAACCCTTTGTGGGCTGCATACGCCCGCAATGCATGTTGAATGATTTCGCGATTATCAGCGAGCCATAGCGGCACAGGGGAAGCCTCTTTTCTTATTTGTGCTGAACGAAAAAATATGCACGTTTCTTGCATATCGTAGAGTGTGAATTTTTTGTTCGTTTGTTAACGAACTTTCAGAAGGAAAGAGATTATGACCGCCTTAAATAAAAAATGGTTATCAGGCCTGGTTGCGGGTGCTCTGATATCCCTCTCTGCCGGCACGCTCGCTGCGGAACAAAAAACGCTGCATATTTATAACTGGTCTGATTATATCGCCCCCGATACGGTGGCTAATTTTGAAAAAGAGACCGGCATTAAAGTGGTTTATGATGTGTTCGACTCCAATGAAGTACTGGAAGGTAAGCTCATGGCGGGTAGCACCGGCTTTGACCTTGTCGTTCCTTCCGCCAGCTTTCTTGAGCGTCAGCTTACTGCGGGTGTTTTCCAACCGCTGGACAAAAGTAAACTGCCAGACTGGAAAAACCTCGATCCCGAATTGCTGAAGCTGGTGGCGAAACACGATCCGGACAACAAGTTTGCGATGCCGTATATGTGGGCAACCACCGGTATTGGTTACAACGTGGATAAAGTGAAGGCGGTGCTGGGCGCGGATGCGCCGGTCGACAGTTGGGATCTGATCCTGAAGCCGGAAAATTTGGAAAAACTCAAAAGCTGTGGCGTCTCGTTCCTTGATGCCCCCGAAGAAGTGTTTGCCACCGTGCTGAATTACTTGGGTAAAGACCCCAACAGTACCAAAGCGGACGATTACACCGGACCGGCAACCGATCTGCTGTTGAAGCTGCGTCCGAATATTCGTTATTTCCACTCTTCTCAATATATTAACGATCTGGCAAACGGTGATAGCTGCGTGGCAATTGGTTGGGCAGGGGACGTATGGCAGGCCGCTAATCGCGCGAAAGAAGCGAAAAATGGCGTCAATATTTCCTTCTCAATTCCAAAAGAAGGGGCGATGGCGTTCTTCGATGTTTTCGCCATGCCTGCGGATGCTAAAAATAAAGACGAAGCGTATCAGTTCCTCAACTATCTGCTGCGTCCGGATGTGATTGCCCATATTTCCGACCACGTGTTCTACGCCAACGCGAACAAAGAAGCGACGGCGTTGGTCAGCCCTGAAGTTCGTGACAATCCGGGGATTTACCCGCCGGCCGATGTGCGAGCTAAGTTGTTCACTCTGAAAGTACAGGATCCGAAGATCGATCGTGTCCGTACTCGTGCCTGGACCAAGGTGAAAAGCGGGAAATAACCCGCGTCAGGGAGATGACCCGGCGGCGCGTAAGTCCGCCGGGACACCCGAACCCTGAACACTCATAACCCGGCAATACGCACCATGCTGGTGCGTTATTTGCACTGTTTCTTTGTTTTATGCCGGAGAGCACTCACGTGAATGATGCGACCCCCCGCCCACAGGCGAAGACCCGTAAAGCGCTAACCCCGCTGCTTGAAATTCGTAATCTGACCAAGTCTTTCGATGGCCAGCACGCCGTCGATGACGTCAGCCTGACTATCTACAAAGGCGAAATATTTGCCCTGCTAGGGGCCTCCGGCTGCGGCAAATCAACCCTGCTGCGCATGCTGGCGGGCTTTGAACTGCCGACCACCGGGCAAATTATGCTCGATGGTGTCGATTTAGCACACGTCCCGCCGTATCTGCGCCCGATTAATATGATGTTTCAGTCCTACGCGCTGTTCCCACATATGACGGTGGAGCAGAACATTGCCTTTGGCCTGAAGCAGGACAAGTTGCCGAAAGCTGAAATTACCAGCCGGGTCAACGAGATGCTGGGCCTGGTGCATATGCAGGAATTTGCCAAACGCAAACCGCATCAGCTTTCCGGCGGTCAGCGACAGCGTGTGGCGCTGGCGCGCAGCCTGGCAAAACGTCCTAAACTGCTGCTGCTGGACGAACCGATGGGGGCGCTGGATAAAAAGCTACGTGACCGCATGCAACTGGAAGTGGTCGATATCCTCGAACGTGTAGGCGCGACCTGTGTGATGGTAACGCACGATCAGGAAGAGGCCATGACGATGGCGGGGCGTATTGCGATCATGAATCGCGGCAAGTTCGTGCAAATCGGCGAACCTGAAGAGATTTACGAGCACCCGACCACCCGCTATAGCGCGGAATTTATTGGCTCGGTAAACGTGTTCGAGGGGCTACTGAAAGCGCGTCAGGAAGACGGCCTGATCATTGACTCTCCGGGGCTGGTCCATCCGCTGAAAGTCGATGCTGATGCCTCCATCGTTGATAACGTCCCGGTGTACGTCGCGCTGCGTCCGGAAAAAATTATGCTCTGTGAGACTCCACCGGCAGATGGCTATAACTTTGCGGTGGGGGAAGTGGTGCACATTGCCTATCTCGGTGATTTGTCGGTGTACCACGTACGTTTAAAAAGCGGCCAGATGTTGAGTGCTCAGCTACAAAACGAACATCGCTACCGTAAGGGGCTACCGACCTGGGGCGATGAGGTGCGTTTGTGTTGGGATGCGGACAGTTGCGTAGTGTTGACGGTTTAAGGAGTGAAAATGCGTACACTTGAACCTCCGGCGCGCGTGGACAACGCGAGCCGTTTCACGCTGTTTATGTCGCGGATGCAGATGAGGCATGGGCGCAAGGTGGTGATTGCGCTGCCGTATATCTGGCTGATTCTGCTGTTTTTGCTGCCATTTTTAATCGTTTTTAAGATCTCTTTTTCTGAGATGGCGCGGGCGATACCCCCGTATTCTGACCTTATATCATGGGCAGACGACCAGCTCTCCATCACGCTCAATGTTGGCAACTTCCTGCAACTGACGGCTGACCCGCTGTATGTTGATGCTTACTTGCAGTCGTTGCAGGTGGCGGGGATTTCGACGATCTGCTGTTTGCTACTGGGATATCCACTGGCATGGGCTGTGGCACACAGCAAACCATCAACGCGGAATATTCTACTGTTGCTGGTGATCCTGCCTTCCTGGACCTCGTTTTTGATTCGCGTGTATGCCTGGATGGGGATCCTGAAAAATAACGGGATCCTGAATAATTTTCTGATGTGGCTGGGAGTTATCGATCAGCCGCTGACGATCCTGCACACCAATCTGGCGGTCTATATCGGGATTGTTTATGCATATTTGCCGTTTATGGTACTGCCGATCTACACCGCGTTGACACGTATCGACTATTCGCTGGTGGAAGCGGCGCTGGATCTTGGGGCCCGACCGCTGAAAACGTTCTTTAGCGTGATCGTGCCGTTGACCAAAGGTGGGATCATCGCAGGCTCAATGCTGGTGTTTATCCCGGCGGTCGGAGAGTTTGTGATCCCTGAACTGCTGGGCGGGCCGGACAGCATTATGATTGGCCGTGTGTTGTGGCAGGAGTTTTTCAATAACCGTGACTGGCCGGTGGCGTCGGCTGTGGCCATTATTATGTTGCTGTTATTGATTGTGCCGATCATGTGGTTCCATAAATATCAGCAAAAAAGTGTGGGGGAACACGGATGAATAATTTACCCGTCGTTCGCTCACCGTGGCGTATTTTTATCCTGGTCATAGGGTTCACTTTCCTGTACGCACCGATGCTGATGCTGGTTATCTATTCGTTTAACAGCTCCAAACTGGTGACGGTCTGGGCAGGGTGGTCGACGCGCTGGTACGGTGAATTGCTCCACGATACTGCCATGATAAGTGCTGTCGGGATGAGTTTGACCATCGCTGCCTGTGCGGCGACGATGGCGTCGATCCTCGGCACGATTGCTGCGGTGGTGCTGGTGCGCTTTGGTCGTTTCCGGGGTTCGAATGGCTTTGCCTTTATGATAACAGCGCCGCTGGTTATGCCGGATGTCATCACCGGCCTGTCGCTGTTGTTGCTGTTTGTCGCCATGGCGCATGCTATTGGCTGGCCGGCAGATCGCGGGATGTTAACCATCTGGCTGGCGCACGTCACTTTCTGTACGGCGTATGTGGCGGTTGTTATCTCCTCGCGTTTGCGCGAACTGGATCACTCCATCGAAGAAGCTGCGATGGATCTTGGCGCCACGCCGCTGAAGGTCTTCTTTGTCATCACGCTGCCGATGATTATGCCGGCGGTGATTTCCGGCTGGTTGTTGGCTTTCACCCTGTCGCTTGACGATCTGGTTATCGCCAGCTTTGTTTCCGGTCCTGGGGCGACGACGTTGCCGATGCTGGTGTTCTCCAGCGTACGTATGGGGGTTAATCCAGAAATTAACGCGCTGGCGACGCTGATTCTTGGCGTGGTAGGAATTATCGGATTTATCGCGTGGTACCTGATGGCCCGGACAGAAAAGCAGCGGTTGCGCGATATCCAGCGTGCAAGACGCGGCTGAAAAAACTAAAATCTGCCAACCTCTACTCGGTGCAGCATGTGGCGCTGCACCGTTTTCACGGAAGACGACGCGTTGGGATTTTTTAAGAAATCATCCACATCACATGCTCGCTTAAACGTTCCTGCTTTAGTGCAGGTGGCGGCGCTCGCTATTATTATGATCCGCGGCCTCGATCTGTTGATGATTTTCAATACGTTGGGTGTGAGCGGGACAATGGCATTTATCCAGCGTAGCGTGCAGACCTGGAATTTAACGCTGGTGTTTTTAAGCAGTCTGATACTGGTGTTTATCGAAATTTACTGTGCCTTTTCATTGGTCAAAGGACGTAACTGGGCGCGCTGGATTTATCTATTTACCCAGGTGGTGGCCTCCGGTTATTTGTGGGCGGCATCGTTAGGTTATGGTTATCCCGAGCTGTTCAGTATTGCGGGTGAATCGAAGCGTGAAATTTTTCGCACGCTGGTGATGCAGAAATTACCGGATATGCTGGTGCTGTTGTTGCTGTTTGTTCCGGCGTCCAGTCGACGGTTCTTCCGTCTGCAATAATGTGTATAATCTTCGCCCCGGTTAATTTGAAGGTTTTCTTATGCAGTGCGCTCTTTATGACGCCGATCGCTGTCGTTCCTGTCAGTGGATAACACAGCCCGTTGGCGATCAACTCCGTGCAAAAATGGCCGATCTCCAGACTCTTCTTGCCGACTATTCGGTCGGGGAGTGGTGCGCGCCCGTCGTTGGCCCGGAGAGCGCTTTTCGTAATAAAGCCAAAATGGTGGTGAGCGGTAGCGTGGAAAAACCGCTGTTGGGCATGCTGCATCGTGACGGTACACCTGAAGATTTGTGCGACTGTCCGCTTTATCCTGCCTCATTTGCGCCGGTATTTGCCGCACTAAAACCCTTTATCGCCCGTGCCGGGTTGACGCCTTACAACGTAGCGCGTAAGCGGGGCGAACTGAAATATGTGCTGTTAACGGAAAGCCAGTTTGACGGCGGTATGATGCTGCGTTTTGTCTTACGCTCAGAGGCCAAGCTGAGCCAACTGCGCGCGGCGTTGCCGTGGCTGCAGGCGCAGTTACCGCAGTTAAAGGTGATAACGGTCAATATCCAGCCGGTGCATATGGCGATTATGGAAGGGGAGACAGAAATCTTCCTGACGGAGCAGCAGGCGCTGGCTGAACGTTTTAATGATGTACCGCTGTGGATCCGCCCGCAGAGTTTCTTTCAAACCAACCCGGTAGTGGCTGAGCGTTTGTATGCCACGGCTCGCGATTGGGTGCGTCAGCTTTCGGTCAACCATATGTGGGATCTGTTTTGTGGTGTTGGCGGTTTTGGCCTGCATTGCGCTACGCCGCAGATGAAACTGACGGGTATCGAGATCGCACCAGAGGCGATCGCCTGTGCGAAACAATCTGCGCAGACGTTGGGGTTACAGAATCTGCACTTTCAAGCGCTCGATTCGACCCAATTCGCGACGGCACAGGAAGACGTTCCGGATCTGGTGCTGGTGAACCCGCCGCGTCGGGGCATTGGTAAACCCCTGTGTGATTATCTTTCCAACATGGCACCGCCGTTTATCATCTACTCCAGCTGTAATGCGCAAAGCATGGCGAAGGATATTGGCGAGCTGCCAGGCTATCGCATAGAACGGGTTCAACTTTTCGATATGTTCCCGCACACCGCGCACTATGAAGTATTGACGCTGCTCAGCCGACAATAGTTTCTTTTCTTCGCAGGGAATGCCTGATGACGCTTCGCTTGTCAGGTCTAAGGATGGATGCGGGTTGTTGGCCGCATTCGGCAAATGCAATAGACGAAAAAAAAGCCCGTACTTGCGTACGAGCTCTTTCTCAAATGTGGCGGTGAGAGAGGGGTTCGAACCCTCGATACGTTGCCGTATACACACTTTCCAGGCGTGCTCCTTCAGCCACTCGGACACCTCACCGTATTGTATTGCTGCCTGACCGCTTGGGGGGGCAACGGGGCGCTACTATAGGGAGTTGCGCTAAAACGGTCAAGCAGAATTTACGTCTTCACTCTCGTTTGGTTACGCAATAGACATATTCTGCGCCCGGACAGGCGCAGAGAACATGATTAGCGCTGAGAGTCCAGTTTTTCACCGTTGGTGACGACTTCCTGAGCCTTGCTGTAGCTTTCGATCAGCAGCTGATAGGCCGGGAAAATTTTGGTATACACTTCCGCCCATTCAGCGGCATCTTCCCGGTTCCAGGTCCGCTGTATTTCAGACGCAACGGCTGCGGTATCCATTGGCACCACGCCTGCCTGTACCACTCGCGCCAACGTGATTTCCTGCGCCATCTTGCTGTAAGTGCCGGAAGCGTCAATGACGGCAAACACTTTATACCCTTCCGCTACCGCGCTGATGGCCGGGAAAGCCATGCAAACGCTGGTAATGGTACCGGCGATAATCAGCGTTTTACGACCTGTTGCTTTGACGGCTTTAACAAAGTCTTCGTTATCCCAGGCGTTGATCTCGCCTTTGCGCGCCACGTACTGAGCATGGGGCGCATTGGCGTGGATTTCCGGAATCAACGGGCCGTTGGGTCCCTGTGGAACGGAGGCGGTGGTGATCACCGGCATCTTCGCCAGGGTGGCTATTTTTGCCAGCGCAGCGGCACGGGCACGCAGTTCGGGCATTGGCATATCACCGACGGTCTGAAAAAGACCGCTCTGGTGATCGATAAGCAGCATCACGGCATCATCTACGTCGATAACCGGGCGTGAACCATTAAAATTTGCAGGACTGGACATCGTATTCTCCTTCGCTTTAGATTTGGCCAAAACGGCCGGAGTTGAAATCGCGTACGGCTTCAGCGATCTCTTGTTTTGTGTTCATCACAAACGGACCGTAACCGACAATGGGTTCATTTAACGGTTCGCCTGACAGCAGCAGCACGCTGGCGTCGCTACTGGCCTCGATATGTAGGGTTTTACCCTGCTGGCTTAATACCACCAGCTGCGCCTCACTTGCGGAGGTGGCACCGTTGATGGTGATCGTGCCTTTCAGCACCACCAGCGCAGTGCTCCATCCTTCCGGCTGGGACAGCGTGACCGGGCGATTACTTTGCAGGCGCATGTCCCACACATTTAACGGTGAGAAGGTATGCGCGGGGCCTTTCGTATCCTGATAGCTGCCCGCAATCACGCGCACGGTACCTGCTTCATCTGGCAGGTCGACGGTGGGAATAACGTCGCTGCTGATGCCCTGATAACCCGGCACGGTCATTTTGTCTTTGGCTGGCAGGTTGACCCACAGCTGGACCATTTCCAGCTCGCCGCCCTTACGGGTAAATTCCGGCGAATGAAATTCTTCGTGTAAAATCCCGGCCCCTGCTGTCATCCACTGCACATCGCCTGGACCGATAATGCCGCCGCGCCCGGTTGAGTCGCGATGTTCAACTTCACCGCTGTAAACAATGGTCACTGTTTCAAAACCACGGTGCGGGTGCTCACCGACGCCGCGCTTTTCATTACCCGGTGTAAAGGTATGCGGACCCGCGTAATCCAGCAGCAGGAACGGACTGAGCTGCTCAGCATGAGACTGGTAAGAGAACATCGAGCGAACTGGAAATCCATCGCCAACCCAGTGTGGGCGAGGTGCGGTATAGACGCCTGTTACGTGTTTCATATGTATCTCCTCAGTGGCGTTATCTTGATGTGAATAAGCTTATATCCATGACAATGAGCTGAGTAGTGGCTAAAATAGTCCTCACCGTCTCATTAATAGGACAATAAGATGACGAAGCTGGATCTCAATGATTTCGCATGGTTTGTGCATGTTGTCGAAGAGGGAGGATTCGCAGCGGCAGGCCGTGCGCTTGATGAGCCCAAATCCAAACTCAGTCGGCGTATTGCGCAACTGGAGGAGAGACTGGGGGTGCGTTTGATTCAGCGAACAACCCGACAGTTTAATGTCACGGAAGTCGGACAGACCTTTTACGAACACTGTAAGGCGATGTTGGTGGAGGCGCAGGCGGCACAGGATGCCATTGCGGCGTTGCAGGTTGAGCCACGTGGCATTGTTAAACTGACGTGCCCGGTGACGCTGTTGCATGTCCATATCGGCCCCATGCTGGCCCGGTTCATGGCGCGTTATCCGGATGTCGCAGTACAGCTTGAAGCCACGAATCGCCGCGTCGACGTCGTCGGAGAAGGTCTGGATGTGGCGATTCGCGTCCGACCTCGTCCTCTTGAAGACAGTGATTTGGTCATGCGGGTGCTTGCTGACAGGGGGCACCGGCTGTATGCCAGTCCGCGATTGGTTGAGCAGATGGGGACATTACACGCCCCGGCAGAGCTGACCCGTTGGCCAGGGCTGAGTCTGGCGGCGGGGAAACATGTTCATCGTTGGGAGTTGTTTGGCCCACAGGGGGCCCGCGCGGAAGTGCATTTTACGCCGCGTATGATCACCACAGATATGCTGGCGCTGCGCGAGGCCGCGGTTGCCGGGGTAGGCGTGGTGCAACTCCCGCAGTTAATGGTCAAGGATCAATTAGCCGCAGGGGAGCTGGTGGCATTGCTGGATGGCTGGGAACCGAGGCGGGAGATTATTCACGCGGTCTTTCCATCGCGTAGGGGGTTATTGCCCTCGGTGCGCGCATTAGTGGATTTCCTGACGGAAGAATATGCACGCATGATTGAGGACTAAAGCCTCAAATTTGGCCCACAAAAAAGGCCGGATATACCGACCTTTTATTATTTGGACGCCAGTCTGGCGTGAAAAAAATCAGCGACTACGGAAGACAATGCGGCCTTTGCTCAGGTCGTACGGGGTCAGTTCAACAGTCACTTTGTCTCCCGTCAGGATGCGGATATAGTTTTTACGCATTTTACCGGAGATGTGTGCAGTAACCACGTGACCGTTTTCTAACTCTACGCGGAACATGGTATTAGGTAACGTATCGAGAACGGTACCCTGCATTTCAATATTGTCTTCTTTGGCCATCTAATCCTCTGGGGTATCACTACCGTAATTTGAACCGGCAAGATAATGCCGAAGTTCTTTTAATAAGTAAAGATTTGCGCGATTAAAATACAGCAAATCAAGTTTGGCGCATTACTCTATCCACACACGGCAAAGCCGCACTTAAAGCGCAACGTGTAAGGGAACGATGAGATAAACGATAGGCGTTGCCTGACGCGAACTGTTCCTTAACGGCGGCGGGGTAATGGGCTAAACCAACTCTGCGACGCAATTATAACACCCCGACAAAAAATGTGCCGAAAACATTCACTCCTGAGGTAAAAATAACGTCCGCGGTACCCAAAAATGGCTGGGTAACCGCTGCTGGCGCAGTCTGCTCAAGTGTTCAAGGTACTCCCGACGCGGCGTTTCGACGGCGCCCAGCGACGCTGTATGTCCATTTAACACCTGACAGTCAATTAACTTCCCACCCTGCTGGCTAAATTCAGCGCAAAAAACAAGCAACGCGGTTTTTGAGGCATTTTCCTGACGACTGAACATTGATTCACCGCAGAAGAGCGTGCCTTGCGAAACGCCGTACATACCGCCGACTAATTCATTGTGCCGCCACACTTCAATGGAATGCGCATGCCCCAATTCATGCAGGCGGTGGTAAGCGTCAACAATATCACGCGTTATCCAGGTCCCTTCTTCGCGGTCATTGGCACAACCTTCAATCACCTGACCAAAGGCGTAATTTAACGTGACACGATAAGGTGAGTGTTTATGAAAACGCTTCATGCTACGGCTAAGATGAAATGTCTCAGGCCACAAAATGGCGCGCGGATCGGGCGACCACCAAAGAATGGGGTCGCCAGGAGAAAACCATGGAAAAATACCGCGCTGGTACGCCATAAGCAGACGGGCAGGGCTGAGATCGCCACCCAGCGCTAACAAACCGTTAGGTTCGCGTAACGCGCCTTCCGGTGACGGGAAGGCGATAGAATTGCGGGACAGTTGCACCAGGCGCATGACAGCGAAACTCCACTACGCGAGTCGATCGTTCAATAATAGCTTACAGACGTTGCTTAAACTGGTAATAACGCCCCTGCCTGGCTAACAGATCTGCGTGATTACCTTGCTCAATAATGTGTCCGTTGTCCATCACTATTATTTGATTAAAACGCGATAGCCCGCGCAGGCGATGCGTCACCATCAATACCGTTTTATCTCGCATGACATCACTAATCAATTCAAGCATTTGGCTTTCGGTGGTAGCGTCCAGTCCTTCGGTAGGTTCATCCAGCAGCATCAGCGGGGCATCGTGGAGTACCGCGCGAGCGATTGCCAGACGGCGGAGTTCGCCGCCGGAAAGCTGACGACCACCTTCACCTAACCAGGCGTTGAGGCCATCATCTTCCAGCAGTTTTTCCAGACCAACGCGGCACAGTATTTCGGATAATGCGTCATCACTGGCCTGCGGCGCGGCCAGCAGCAGGTTGTCGCGTAATGTGGCGCTAAACAGGTGCACACGTTGCGGCACGACGCTGATGCTTTGACGCAGCGTTGACTCACTCAGGGTTGAAATCGGGCGGTCGTTAAACAAAATTTCACCGTGTTGCGGGTTCCAGGCGCGGGTCAGCAGTTGTAGCAGGGTGGACTTTCCACAGCCGGTGCGGCCGAGAATCGCAACATGCTCGCCGGGTTTTGCTTGCAGGGAGAGGGTATCCAGCGCATTTTGCGCCTGGCCCGGGTAGCTGAAACAAACGTCGCGCAGCGTGAGGGTAATCGGCTCAGAAACTGTCGATCCTGCGTCGGGGAAAGTGACTTCCGGTTTTTGTTCCGTCAGTTCTGTAATGCGCAGGGCAGAGGCGATCACCTGACCGAGGTGCTGAAATGCACCCGTTACCGGGGCCAGGGCTTCAAATGCGGCCAGTGCGCAGAACACAAACAGCGCAATCAGCGCACCTGGCTGGGTATTGCCTCCCACGCCGCCCGAGGCCATCCAGAGCATCACGATGACGGCCAGCGCGCCAATCAGCAGCATTAGGGCCTGAGACAGCGCCGTTAATTCGGACTGGCGACGCTGAGCTTCGTGCCACTGTAACTCTGTGGCTTCCATTTGTGCTCGATAGCGAACACTTGCGCCAAAAATGGTCAGCTCGGCCTGGCCCTGCAGCCAGGAGGTCAGCTGTTGGCGATATTGCCCGCGCAGGTGCGTCAGGTTTTGCCCGGTGCGTTTTCCGGCCTGATAAAACAGCGGAGGCAAAATAAACAAGGTCAGCAGCATGATGCCACCGAGGGTGATGGCCAGCGTGAGATCGAGCACGCTCAGACCCAGCGTCACCACCATAATCACGACAAATGCCCCAACCAGCGGAGAGATGACGCGCAGATAAAGGTGATCAAGCGTATCGACATCCGCAACGATGCGGTTAAGCAGTTCACCCTGGCCATAACGGGCCAGACCCGCCGGAGAGAGTGGCAGCAGCTTACTAAATGTATAAATACGCAGGTGCTGCAACACGCGGAATGTCGCGTCGTGACTGACCAGTCGCTCGAAATAACGACCTGCGGTACGGGTGATCGCCGCACCGCGCACGCCGGCAGCGGGGAGCATATAGTTAAAACTGTAAATCCCGGTGACGCCAACCACCGCGGAAGCGGAGAGGAACCAACCGGAAAGTGTCAGCAAGCCGATACTGGCTAATAGCGTGATGATCGCCAGAATAATTCCCAGCGTTAACATCCATTTATGACGTTTATACAGCGTCAGATAAGGTAGCAAAGCGCGCATTTAGATGTCCTCCTGACGGTGAGCCAGCAGTGTTGCAAAAGCCCCGTTGGCTGCGCTCAGTTGAGCATAAGTGCCTTGCTCGACGATCTGTCCGTCCTGCATGACCCAAATGGCATCCCACTCGGCAAGGTCTTCAAGCTGGTGCGTGACCATCAGCGTGGTCTGGCGGCGTGATGCCGCATTCAGCGCCTGCATGACGCGCTGCTCGCTGTGCGCATCGAGGCTAGCGGCGGGTTCGTCCAGTAGCATTAGCTGACACGGATTGAGCAAGGCGCGGGCGACGGCAACGCGCTGCGCTTGCCCGACGGAAAGCCGGGCGGCCTGATCGCCGACCGGGGTATCCACGCCCTGAGGCAGCAGAGGTAAAAACTCACTTACCCAGGCGCTGTCGAGCGCGGCCTGAAGCTGTTGCTCGCTGGCATCTGGACGTGCCAGCAGCACATTATCGCGCAACGTTGGGGCAGGAAGCTGTGGGTTCTGTCCTACCCACGACAGCTGTTTTCGCCAGGAGTCAGGGGCCAGGGAGCGAAGCTCAAAACCATTAATTCGCAGCGAACCCTGATACGAGAGAAAACCAGAAAGGGCATTCAGCAGCGAGCTCTTACCGGAGCCGCTACGTCCCACCAATACCGCGCGCTGACCGGCTGGCAGCGAGAAGTTAAGTGGACCAGCAAGTACTTTTCCTTCCGGGGAGGTGATAACCAGATCTTCTGCGGTAATCGAAACCGGCTCTTTTACGGCCAGCTCAATGTCGCCACGTTCAGGATGCGCCAGCGGCGTTTCCATGAACGTTTTCAGGCTGTCTGCGGCACCGACGGCCTGGGCTTTGGCATGATAAAACGTGCCCAGATCGCGTAAGGGCTGGAAAAACTCAGGCGCAAGAATCAGTGCCAGGAATCCAGAGGCTAAGGTAACACCAACGCCATAGTGGCCGAAGTTGAGTTCGCCGAGGTACGAGAAGCCAAAGTAAACTGCCACCAGCGCGATGGACAGCGAGGTGAAAAATTCCAGTACGCCGGAGGAGAGGAACGCGAGGCGCAGAACTTCCATGGTGCGCTGGCGAAAATCTTGTGATGCCGCACGAATGCTTTCTGTTTCCGCTTCGCCGCGACCAAATATTCTTAACGTTTCCATACCACGCAAGCGGTCGAGGAAATGACCGCTGAGTCGGGCTAGCGCCTGAAAGTTACGTCGGTTAGCATCAGCAGCGCCCATACCGACCATTGCCATAAACATGGGGATTAGCGGTGCAGTGCCAAGCAGAATAAGGGCGGCTATCCAGTTAGACGGGAAAATGGCCGCGACAATCAAAATGGGGACGCAGACGGCAAGCGCCATTTGCGGCAGATAACGCGCGTAGTAATCATGCATATCGTCAATCTGCTCAAGCACCAACGTGGCCCAACTTCCGGCTGGTTTACCCTGGATCCACGCGGGGCCTGCCTGTTGCAGACGGTCCAGAACCTGACGGCGAATTTCAAAACGAATGTGCTGTCCCGCGTGAAAACCGACCCGCTCACGTAGCCAGACCACCCATGCACGCAGGATGAAAATCAGCACTAATACGATGAAAGGGAGCAGAAGGGCTTCGCGGGGAATATTATCCATGATCATGTGATCAAGAATGCGTGCCAGGAGCCAGGCCTGAGCGACAATTAACAGGCCGCTGACGAAGCCTAACAGGCGTGAAATATTCAGCCAACGCTGGGAAATGACACTTTGCTGTTTTAACCAGCGTGTTAGCTCTTTTTGACGGGTTTTATTCATTGCTCGCTTAGCAGGTGAGTTATAGGAATTTTTAGGCAGGACAATGTTACAACGGGGCAAAAATAAAGGCGACTGATAGTCGCCTTTTTTACTTTTATTACTGATTTGTAAAGCTTATTTGCAGGCGTCAGCCAGACCGTCGAGATAACGCTCTGCATCAAGGGCTGCCATACAACCCGTACCTGCAGAGGTAATCGCCTGGCGATAAATATGGTCCATCACGTCACCGGCCGCGAACACGCCTGGAATGCTGGTTTGCGTCGCATTACCGTGAATGCCGGACTGAACTTTGATGTAGCCGTTTTCCAGCTCAAGCTGGCCTTCAAAAATCGCAGTGTTCGGGCTGTGACCAATGGCGACAAACAGTCCTGCAACGTCCAGAGACTCGACGTTATCGGTGTTTTGGGTATCACGCAGACGCAGTCCGGTGACGCCCATTTGATCGCCGGTCACTTCTTCCAGCGTGCGGTGCGTGTGCAGCACGATGTTGCCGTTTTCGACTTTATCCATCAGGCGCTTGATAAGGATTTTTTCTGCACGGAAGCTGTCGCGACGGTGAATCAAATGCACTTCAGAGGCGATATTCGCCAGATACAACGCTTCTTCTACAGCCGTGTTGCCACCGCCGATAACCGCTACCTTCTGGTTGCGATAGAAGAAACCGTCACAGGTCGCACAGGCAGAAACACCGCGACCTTTAAATGCTTCTTCAGACGGTAAGCCAAGGTAGCGAGCGGAAGCGCCGGTGGCGATAATCAACGCATCGCAGGTGTACTCGCCGCTGTCGCCGGTCAGACGGAATGGACGGTTCTGCAGATCAACCTTGCTGATGTGATCAAAAATGATTTCCGTCTCAAATTTTGTCGCATGCTCATGCATACGTTCCATCAGCAGTGGGCCCGTAAGATCGTGCGGGTCGCCAGGCCAGTTTTCGACTTCCGTCGTCGTGGTCAACTGACCCCCTTTTTCCATACCGGTAATCAGTACCGGTTGCAGGTTTGCGCGTGCAGCATAGACCGCAGCGGTATACCCGGCAGGGCCTGAACCCAGAATAAGAAGTTTACTGTGTTTGGTCGTGCCCATGAGATCCCCATAGTTGTTGGCAGGCAATGAACTGGATTGTAGGGAATTTGCAGGCGTAAAAAAAGAGTATGGCAATTTTGTTAACAATTTGTGCAATAGCGGGAGCCGATGATCGGCCAGACAGGCGGCACGGACGTCAACCAACGCACAGGTAACATGAAGTATGACGGGACATAAAGATTTCTACTTAAAATCGGCCAGTTATAAGGCGATAAAATGACGATTTTCCATCACTCCCAATGAATAACTGGCATGTTGTACTAAAAATCGATGTTTTGCTTTGACAATCCCCTGCTGTTTTGCGAAAACATTCAAGGAAGAAAAAAACAGTGTCGTGTGTGTGCTGCATAATCATGCATCCAGATACCATGTTTACCGAGTTAGCGAAATCTACGCATGGTGTGGACAGATGCCATTCGTGATGTCGATAGCCGCCGACAGGCAACGGTCTTCTCACCATAAACCCAGACATTTCACACCGTAAATCCCTCTGGGTTTCGGGTATTGTGATGGGTAGCGACTCTGAACAGTGATGTTAGAAGGGTCAGGCAGGAGTAGGGAAGGAATACAGAGAGACAATAATAATGGTAGATAGTAAGAAGCGCCCTGGCAAAGATCTCGACCGTATCGATCGTAACATTCTTAATGAGCTGCAAAAGGATGGGCGTATTTCTAACGTCGAGCTTTCTAAACGAGTGGGACTTTCACCAACGCCCTGCCTTGAGCGTGTGCGTCGGTTAGAAAGACAGGGATTTATTCAGGGCTATACGGCGCTGTTAAACCCGCATTATCTGGATGCATCACTTCTGGTTTTTGTTGAGATTACTCTGAATCGTGGCGCACCGGATGTCTTTGAGCAGTTCAACACTGCAGTGCAAAAACTTGAAGAAATTCAAGAGTGTCATTTGGTTTCCGGTGATTTCGACTACCTGCTGAAAACACGCGTACCGGATATGTCAGCATACCGCAAGCTATTGGGGGAAACCCTGCTGCGTCTGCCTGGCGTGAATGACACACGTACTTACGTGGTAATGGAAGAAGTTAAACAGAGCAATCGTCTGGTAATTAAGACGCGCTAACACGGAACAGGTGCAAAATCGACGTAGTTTGATTACACTCCTGTTAATCCATACAGCAACAGTGCCGGGGCAACCCGGTGCTGTTGTCCGTTTTAGCATCGGGCAGGAAAAGCCTGAAACCTGGAGAGCCGTTTTTGAGCCAGGAATACACTGAAGACAAAGACGTCACATTGACGAAGTTAAGCAGCGGGCGCCGACTTCTGGAAGCGCTACTGATCCTTATTGCCCTTTTTGCCGTCTGGTTGATGGCTGCCTTACTCAGCTTTAACCCTTCGGATCCCAGCTGGTCGCAAACCGCGTGGCACGAGCCAATCCACAATCTTGGGGGAATACCCGGAGCATGGTTGGCGGACACGCTGTTCTTTATTTTTGGCATCATGGCCTACACCCTACCTGTGATCATCGTTGGGGGCTGTTGGTTTACCTGGCGACATCAGGCCAGTGACGAGTACGTTGACTATTTCGCCGTATCGCTGCGCATCATTGGCGTTCTGGCGCTCATTCTCACCTCTTGCGGACTGGCGGCAATCAATGCCGATGATATCTGGTATTTCGCGTCTGGCGGCGTGATTGGCAGTCTGCTCAGTACCACGCTACAACCTCTGCTGCATAGCAGCGGGGGAACACTCACACTATTGTGCATCTGGGCGGCAGGTCTGACGTTGTTTACCGGTTGGTCATGGGTGAGCATTGCGGAAAAACTGGGCGGCTGGTTACTCAATATCCTGACCTTTGCCAGTAACCGCACTCGCCGTGACGATACCTGGGTCGATGACGAAGAATATGAAGACGATGAAGAGTCCGTCGACATCGCCGAAGGAAAACCGCATGAATCACGCCGGGCGCGTATTCTTCGTGGGGCATTAGCACGTCGTAAGCGGCTGGCCGAGAAGTTTACCAATCCGCTTGGTCGTCATACCGATGCTGCGCTGTTCTCCGGTAAACGGATGGATGACGAAGATGAAATTGAATACAGCGCCCGTGGTGTTGCCGCCGATCCGAATGATGTTCTGTTCTCGGGTAATCGCGCGACGCTGCCTGAATATGATGAGTTCGACCCGCTGCTAAGTGGTCACTCGGTGACTGAGCCTGTGACAGCCGCCGCCGCAGCCACGGCGACCGCGCAGGCCTGGAGTGCGCCAGCCGATCCTTTAATGCAAGCTCCGCTGGTTTCCGGTGGCGTTCCTGTTCAGCCTGCACAATATACTCAACCGACGGCACAGCCTTATGAGCCGTGGCAGCAGCCCGCACCGGTTGAGCCTCAGCCGCAATATGCTGTGCCGCCCGTTGTCGAACCTCAATACCAACAGCCGGTAGCTCCGCAGCCGCAAATGCAGCCGCAGTGGCAGTCGCCTGTTCCAGAACAAAGCTGGCAGCAACAGCCGGTACAGCAGCCGGTTCCTTCACCGGATCCTGTTTATCACCCGCAGCCGGCTTACCAGCAGGAATCCACATTCCAGCAGCCTGCGTCTCAGCAGCCGCCTGCTTTCGTGCAGGAGCCTGTTGTTGAGCAACCGCCGGTTGTCGAGCCTGAACCGGTTGTGGAAGAGACGAAACCGGCGCGTCCGCCACTCTATTACTTTGAAGAGGTGGAAGAAAAGCGCGCGCGTGAGCGTGAACAGCTCGCGGCCTGGTATCAGCCCATTCCTGAACCACTGCAGGAACCTGAGCGAATTAAACCGTCAATGCCATCAATGCCAACTGCCGCATCTATACCGCCGGTTGAATCCGTCGCGCCGCTGGCTGCCGGAGTGAAAAACGCCGCAATGGGCGCTGGGGCCGCCGCTGTTGCTGCACCTGTGTTTAGCCTGGCGGGTAGCGGTGCGCCGCGTCCACAGGTGAAAGAAGGCATTGGTCCGCAGTTGCCGCGTCCAAATCGCGTCCGTGTGCCAACGCGTCGTGAGCTGGCTTCATATGGTATCAAACTACCGTCGCAACGTATGGCCGAAGAGAAAGCGCGAGAAGAGCAGCTTGATACGGATTATACCGACGATGAAATTGAAGCGATGCAACAGGATGAGCTGGCGCGTCAGTTCGCCCAGTCGCAGCAGCATCGTTATGGTGAAGAGTATCAGGACAATACGCATCAGATTGAGGACGAAGAGTCTGCAGCAGAAGCGGAGTTGGCCCGTCAGTTTGCCTCTTCCCAGCAGCAGCGCTATTCCGGCGAACAGCCTGCGGGCGCTAATCCGTTCTCGTTAGATGACTTTGCCTTCTCGCCGATGAAAGCACTGGTGGATGATGGCCCGCATGAGCCGCTGTTTACCCCAAGCGTTATGCCTGAACCGGAGCCTGTGCCGCAGCAGCATTATCAGCAGTCGCCACAACCTGTTGCGCCGCAGCAGCATTATCAGCAACCGTCACAGCCTGTGCCGCAGCAGCATTATCAGCAGCCGCCACAGCCTGTTGCACCGCAGCAGCATTATCAGCAACCGTCACAGCCTGTTACACCGCAGCCGCAGGATAGCCTGATCCATCCATTATTGATGCGCAATGGCGACAGCCGTCCTGTTCAGCGTCCAACCACGCTGCTGCCATCGCTGGATCTGCTCACCCCGCCACCGAGTGAAGTTGAGCCGGTGGACACCTTCGCGCTGGAGCAAATGGCGCGACTGGTGGAAGCGCGCTTAGCAGACTTCCGTATTAAGGCTGATGTGGTGAACTATTCACCGGGCCCGGTGATAACCCGTTTTGAGCTGAATTTGGCTCCGGGTGTTAAGGCTGCACGGATTTCTAACCTCTCCCGAGACCTGGCGCGTTCACTGTCAACCGCTGCGGTTCGTGTGGTGGAGGTTATCCCAGGTAAACCGTATGTTGGGTTGGAATTACCGAACAAAAAACGGCAGACCGTCTACCTGCGCGAAGTGCTGGATAACGCGAAATTCCGTGATAATCCTTCTCCGCTGACTGTAGTGCTCGGTAAAGATATTGCCGGCGAACCGGTTACGGCTGATTTGGCGAAGATGCCGCATCTGCTGGTGGCGGGTACCACGGGTTCCGGTAAGTCTGTTGGGGTCAATGCTATGATCCTCAGCATGCTGTATAAGGCACAGCCGGAAGATGTGCGATTCATTATGATCGACCCAAAAATGCTCGAGTTGTCGGTTTATGAGGGCATTCCGCATCTGTTGACGGAAGTGGTTACAGATATGAAGGATGCTGCCAACGCGTTGCGCTGGAGCGTCAATGAAATGGAACGCCGCTACAAACTGATGTCAGCGCTGGGCGTGCGTAATCTGGCGGGTTACAACGAGAAGATCGCAGAGGCGGATCGTATGGGACGCCCGATCCCGGACCCGTACTGGAAACCGGGCGATAGCATGGATGTTACCCATCCGGTGCTGAAAAAAGAGCCTTATATCGTTGTCCTGGTCGATGAATTTGCTGACCTGATGATGACCGTCGGTAAAAAGGTGGAAGAACTGATCGCTCGTTTGGCGCAAAAAGCGCGTGCGGCGGGGATCCACCTGGTGCTGGCGACCCAGCGTCCGTCGGTTGATGTGATTACCGGGCTTATCAAAGCCAACATCCCGACCCGTATTGCCTTTACCGTGTCGAGTAAAATTGATTCGCGTACCATCCTTGATCAGTCAGGTGCTGAATCACTGTTAGGGATGGGGGATATGCTTTATTCCGCACCAAACTCGACAATTCCGGTGCGTGTACACGGTGCCTTTGTGCGTGATGAAGAAGTTCATGCCGTTGTTCAAGACTGGAAAGCGCGCGGCCGTCCGCAATACGTTGAGGGCATCACTTCTGATAGCGAAAGCGAAGGCGGCGGCGGTGGTTTTGACAATGGGGAAGAACTGGATCCGCTGTTTGATCAGGCGGTGAATTTTGTTACCCAAAAACGCAAAGCCTCCATCTCCGGCGTCCAGCGTCAGTTCCGCATCGGTTACAACCGCGCGGCACGTATCATCGAGCAGATGGAAGCGCAGGGGATTGTCAGTGAGCAAGGGCATAATGGTAATCGTGAAGTGCTGGCGCCGCCGCCCTTCGATTGATTGCAAAGTTAAGTAATTCAGTATTTTCTACTTTCCTCATGCTGATTTTTGGCCTGGAATGGATAGCAGAGGGATCTCCCCGTCGGGAGTGACGAATTTTGAGGAATAACGATGAAAAAGATCGCAATCACCTGTGCATTACTGTCGAGCTTTGTGGTGAGCAGCGTCTGGGCTGACGCCGCCAGTGACCTGAAAAGCCGTCTGGATAAAGTCAGTAGCTTCCATGCCAGCTTTACTCAGAAGGTGACCGATGGTAGCGGCGCAGCGGTACAGGAAGGTCAGGGTGATCTGTGGGTTAAACGTCCGAACCTGTTTAACTGGCATATGACACAGCCTGATGAAAGCATTCTGGTCTCCGACGGTAAAACGCTGTGGTTCTTTAATCCGTTTGTCGAACAGGCCACGGCAACCTGGCTGAAAGATGCCACGGGTAATACGCCGTTTATGCTGATTGCGCGCAACCAGTCCAGCGACTGGCAGCAGTACAACATCAAGCAAAACGGTGATGACTTCGTGTTGACTCCGAAAACCAGCAGCGGCAATCTGAAGCAGTTCACCATCAATGTGGGACGCGACGGCACTATCCATCAGTTTAGCGCCGTCGAGCAGGACGATCAGCGCAGTAGCTATCAGCTGAAATCTCAGCAGAATGGCGCAATCGAACCATCCAAATTCACCTTTACCCCTCCGCAGGGTGTCACGGTAGACGATCAACGTAAGTAGAGGCGTGTGAGTGGGTAATCTGTCGCTCGATTTTTCTGATAATACCTTTCAGCCGCTGGCCGCGCGTATGCGGCCAGAAAATTTAGCGCAGTATATCGGCCAGCAGCATTTGCTGGCTGCAGGTAAGCCCTTGCCACGCGCCATCGAGGCCGGGCACCTGCACTCCATGATCTTATGGGGCCCTCCTGGCACGGGTAAAACGACTCTTGCTGAGGTGATCGCCCGCTACGCGAACGCAGATGTTGAACGCATTTCGGCCGTCACCTCGGGTGTGAAAGAAATTCGTGAAGCGATTGAACGTGCGCGTCAGAATCGTAACGCCGGTCGGCGCACTATATTGTTTGTGGATGAAGTCCACCGCTTTAATAAAAGTCAGCAGGACGCCTTTCTCCCGCATATTGAAGATGGCACCATTACGTTTATAGGCGCCACGACTGAAAACCCCTCGTTTGAACTGAACTCGGCATTACTGTCGCGTGCGCGCGTCTATCTGCTTAAATCGCTCACTACCGACGATATCGAGCAGGTGCTTGATCAGGCGATGGCGGACAAAGCGCGAGGCTACGGCGGCCAGGATATTGTTCTGCCGAATGAAACCCGTCGGGCCATTGCCGAGCTGGTGAATGGCGATGCGCGTCGGGCACTAAATACGCTGGAAATGATGGCCGATATGGCGGAAGTCGACGCCAGCGGAAAACGCGTTTTACAACCCACATTGCTGACAGAGATTGCCGGAGAGCGTAGCGCACGCTTTGATAATAAAGGCGATCGTTTTTACGATCTTATCTCGGCATTACATAAATCAGTACGCGGAAGCGCGCCGGATGCGGCCCTCTACTGGTACGCACGCATCATTACGGCTGGGGGCGATCCGCTGTATGTTGCACGCCGCTGTCTGGCGATCGCTTCTGAAGACGTGGGTAATGCCGATCCCCGAGCCATGCAGGTGGCGATTTCGGCATGGGATTGTTTCACCCGCGTTGGACCTGCGGAAGGTGAGCGGGCGATTGCCCAGGCGATTGTTTATTTGGCCTGCGCGCCGAAGAGTAACGCGGTGTATACCGCCTATAAAGCGGCGTTGGCAGATGCACGCGATCGTCCGGATTACGACGTACCCGTGCATTTGCGTAATGCACCGACGAAGTTAATGAAAGAAATGGGCTACGGCCAGGAATATCGCTACGCGCACGACGAGCCGAATGCGTATGCTGCCGGTGAAGAGTACTTCCCGCAGGAACTGGCACAAACACGCTATTATCGCCCGACAAACAGAGGTCTTGAGGGTAAGATTGGCGAAAAGCTCGCCTGGCTTGCCGGACAGGATCAAAATAGCCCTATAAAACGCTACCGTTAGCGCGATCGTTGCGGTAATGTTGGCAATGTATCCCTGTGACTGCAGGCTGTGGTCACTTTCTCCCATTTTAATTCGATAAGCACAGGATAAGCATGCTCGATCCCAATCTGCTGCGTAATGAGCCAGACGCAGTCGCTGAAAAACTGGCAAGCCGGGGCTTTAAGCTGGACGTAGATAAGCTGCGCGCTCTTGAAGAGCGTCGTAAAGTTCTGCAGGTACAAACTGAAAATCTGCAGGCAGAGCGTAACTCTCGATCGAAATCCATTGGCCAGGCAAAAGCGCGCGGGGAAGATATCGAGTCTTTACGTCTGGAAGTGAACAAACTGGGCGAAGAGCTGGATGCCGCGAAAGCTGAACTTGATACCTTGCAGGCTGAGATTCGCGATATTGCGCTGACCATTCCTAACCTGCCAGCGGACGAAGTCCCGGTCGGTAAAGATGAAAATGACAACATCGAAGTCAGCCGCTGGGGCACGCCGCGTGAGTTTGATTTTGACGTTCGCGATCACGTTACGTTGGGCGAAATGCACGCGGGGCTCGATTTTGCCGCCGCTGTTAAGCTGACCGGCTCGCGTTTCGTGGTCATGAAAGGGCAGATTGCGCGTATGCACCGTGCGCTGTCCCAGTTCATGCTGGATCTGCATACTGAACAGCATGGCTACAGTGAAAACTACGTTCCGTATCTGGTTAACCATGACACGCTGTACGGTACGGGTCAGTTGCCGAAATTTGCCGGCGATCTGTTCCATACCCGTCCGCTGGACGAAGAAGCCGACAGCAGCAACTATGCGCTGATCCCAACGGCAGAAGTTCCGCTGACCAACCTGGTGCGCGATGAGATCATTGACGAAGATGCGCTGCCAATCAAAATGACTGCGCATACCCCATGCTTCCGTTCAGAAGCGGGCTCTTATGGTCGTGACACCCGTGGTCTGATCCGTATGCACCAGTTCGATAAAGTTGAGATGGTGCAGATCGTTCGTCCTGAAGATTCGATGGATGCGCTGGAAGAAATGACCGGTCATGCCGAGAAAGTCCTTCAGTTACTGGGTCTGCCGTACCGTAAGATCATTCTGTGTACCGGTGACATGGGCTTCGGCGCATGCAAGACCTACGATCTGGAAGTGTGGATCCCGGCGCAAAATACCTACCGTGAAATCTCTTCCTGCTCCAACGTGTGGGATTTCCAGGCGCGTCGCATGCAGGCACGTTGCCGCAGCAAGTCCGACAAGAAGACTCGTTTGGTGCATACGCTGAACGGCTCTGGTCTGGCGGTTGGTCGTACGCTGGTTGCCGTAATGGAAAACTACCAGCAGGCCGATGGCCGCATTCAGGTTCCGGAAGTACTCCGTCCGTATATGAATGGCCTGGAATACATCGGATAAGTTAGCTTTCCCTGCTAAAAAAGCGCCTGCGGGCGCTTTTTTTATGCCTGCTTGACGTCGAACAATAACCCTTACCCCATTAGTGGTAATACTACCTTCGAATGAAAGTCAGTATTTATCTCTGTCTTTACGCAAATTCACTATTTATCAGTCTGTATAACGATAATATCGATATATAAGTATCTATACAGCGTTTGTTTATTTATTGTGAGCAGCAGAGTGAGCCACTATGAAAACTAAGATCCCCGATGCCGTGCTGGCAGCTGAGGTGAGTCGTCGCGGTTTGGTCAAAACGACGGCGATAGGCGGGCTGGCGATGGCCAGCAGCGCGTTTACCCTGCCATTTACCCGTATTGCCAATGCTGCAGAAGCCATTAATCCGGCGCAGATCAATGAGAAAGTGATCTGGAGCGCCTGTACGGTGAACTGCGGTAGCCGCTGTCCGCTGCGTATGCACGTGGTGGACGGTGAAATCAAATATGTTGAAACCGACAACACCGGCGATGACAATTATGACGGCCTGCACCAGGTTAGAGCCTGCCTGCGCGGCCGCTCTATGCGCCGTCGTGTCTATAATCCGGATCGGCTGAAATACCCAATGAAGCGCGTGGGTAAGCGCGGTGAAGGTAAGTTTGAGCGCATCAGTTGGGATGAGGCCTATGACATCATCGCCACCAACATGCAGCGCCTGATCAAAGACTACGGCAACGAGTCTATCTACCTGAACTACGGCACCGGTACGCTGGGTGGAACCATGACACGCTCATGGCCACCGGGTAAAACGCTGGTCGCTCGTCTGATGAACTGCTGTGGTGGTTATCTGAACCACTACGGGGATTACTCTTCTGCACAAATCGCGGCTGGTTTGAACTATACCTACGGCGGCTGGGCGGACGGTAACAGTCCGTCTGATATCGAAAACAGTAAACTGGTTGTTCTGTTTGGTAATAACCCTGGTGAAACCCGCATGAGTGGTGGCGGGGTGACGTATTACCTTGAACAGGCACGGCAGAAATCCAATGCGCGAATGATTATTATCGATCCGCGCTACACGGACACCGGTGCGGGTCGTGAAGATGAATGGATCCCGATTCGTCCGGGCACCGATGCGGCACTGGTCAATGGCCTGGCGTACGTGTTGATTACCGAAAATATGGTTGATCAACCGTTCCTCGATAAATACTGCGTGGGGTATGACGAGAAAACTCTCCCGGCGAGCGCACCAAAGAATGGCCATTATAAGGCTTACATTTTAGGTCAGGGTAAAGACGGTATCGCGAAGACCCCGGAATGGGCCGCGCAGATAACCGGTATTCCTGTGGAACGCATTGTTAAGCTGGCACGTGAAATTGGCAGCGCCAAACCTGCCTACATCAGTCAGGGTTGGGGACCACAGCGTCACGCCAACGGTGAAATTGCCACCCGTGCTATTTCTATGCTGGCTATCCTGACCGGTAACGTCGGTATTAATGGTGGCAACAGCGGTGCGCGTGAAGGCTCTTACGATCTGCCGTTTGAACGTATGCCGACGCTGGAAAACCCGGTTGAAACCAGTATCTCGATGTTTATGTGGACGGACGCCATTGAGCGCGGTCCGGAAATGACGGCACTGCGTGACGGTGTTCGCGGTAAAGATAAGCTTGATGTGCCCATTAAGATGATCTGGAACTATGCTGGTAACTGTCTGATTAACCAGCACTCTGATATCAACCGCACGCATGAAATCCTGCAGGATGATAAGAAGTGCGAGATGATTGTCGTCATTGATTGCCACATGACGTCCTCGGCGAAATACGCGGATATTTTGCTGCCAGACTGCACAGCGTCTGAACAAATGGACTTCGCGCTGGATGCCTCCTGCGGGAATATGTCGTATGTGATTTTCACCGATCAGGCCATCAAACCGCGCTTTGAATGCAAGACCATCTATCAAATGACCAGCGAACTGGCGAAGCGCCTTGGCGTTGAGCAGCAGTTTACGGAAGGCCGTACTCAGGAAGAGTGGATGCGTCATTTGTATGAACAGTCGCGCAAAGCGATACCTGAACTGCCTACGTTTGAAGAGTTCCGCAAGCAGGGGATCTTTAAACAGCGCGATCCAGAAGGACATCATGTGGCGTACAAAGCGTTCCGTGAGGATCCTCAAGCCAACCCGCTCACAACGCCATCGGGCAAAATTGAAATTTATTCTCAGGCGCTGGCAGACATTGCGGCTACATGGGAATTGCCTGAAGACGATGTGATCGACCCATTGCCAGTTTACGCCCCGGGCTTTGAAAGTTTAAGCGATCCGCTGGCGGATAAATTCCCGCTGCAGTTGACGGGCTTCCACTACAAATCTCGCGTTCACTCGACCTATGGCAACGTGGATGTACTGAAAGCGTCCTGCCGCCAGGAAATGTGGATCAACCCACTGGACGCGCAACGACGCGGTATTAGCAACGGCGACAAGGTACGCATCTTTAACGAGCGTGGCGAGGTGCATATCGAGGCAAAAGTGACGCCGCGTATGATGCCGGGCGTGGTAGCGCTAGGTGAGGGAGCCTGGTATGACCCGGATATGAAACGTGTGGATCAGGGCGGCTGCATCAACGTGCTGACGACCCAGCGTCCTTCTCCGCTCGCGAAGGGGAACCCGTCACATACGAACCTTGTTCAGGTTGAAAAGGTGTAAGGAGTAACCGATGACAACCCAGTATGGATTTTTTATTGATTCCAGCCGTTGCACCGGTTGCAAAACCTGCGAACTGGCCTGCAAAGACTACAAAGATTTAACCCCGGATGTCAGCTTCCGTCGTATTTACGAATACGCCGGTGGCGACTGGCAAGAAGACAACGGCGTTTGGCACCAGAACGTCTTTGCCTATTACCTGTCCATTGCGTGTAACCATTGTGAAGACCCAGCGTGTACCAAGGTGTGTCCGAGTGGCGCGATGCACAAGCGTGAAGACGGTTTTGTGGTCGTCGATGAGGATGTGTGCATTGGCTGTCGTTATTGCCATATGGCCTGTCCTTACGGCGCGCCACAGTACAATGCGGCCAAAGGGCATATGACCAAGTGTGATGGCTGCCACGACCGTGTGGCCGAGGGCAAAAAGCCGATTTGCGTCGAATCTTGTCCATTGCGCGCGCTGGATTTTGGTCCGATTGATGAACTGCGCAAAAAACACGGTGAGCTGGCGGCGGTTGCGCCACTACCGGGCGCACATTTCACCAAACCCAGTATTGTAATCAAACCTAATGCCAATAGCCGCCCGACCGGGGATACCACGGGTTATCTGGCTAATCCGAAGGAGGTGTAAGATGGGAAGTGGATGGCATGAGTGGCCGCTGATGATCTTCACGGTCTTCGGGCAGTGCGTGGTTGGCGGCTTTATTGTTCTGGCGCTGGCATTGATGAAAGGGGGCTTACGTCCCGACGCACAGCAGCGCGTCGTTGCCTGTATGTTGGGCCTGTGGGTGTTAATGGGCATCGGCTTTATTGCCTCCATGCTGCACCTGGGATCGCCGATGCGTGCTTTTAACTCCCTTAACCGCATCGGTGCCTCTGCACTGAGTAACGAAATTGCCAGCGGTTCGCTGTTCTTCGCGGTGGGCGGTATCGGCTGGCTGATGGCGACATTGAAAAAAATGCCGTCTGCGTTACGTACTCTGTGGCTAATCGTCACTATGGTACTGGGCGTGGTTTTCGTCTGGATGATGGTGCGGGTGTATAACACCATTGATACGATCCCAACCTGGTACAGCCTCTGGACGCCGCTGGGCTTCTTCCTGACGCTGTTTTTGGGTGGGCCGCTGTTAGGCTATCTGCTGCTGCGCGTGGCTGGAGTAGACGGCTGGGCAATGCGCCTGCTGCCGGCGATTTCCATATTTGCGCTGGTGGTGAGTGCTATCATGGCGGTGATGCAGGGCGCTGAACTGGCGACTATTCACAGTTCTGTTCAGCAGGCATCTGCATTGGTACCGGACTACGGCTCGCTGATGGCGTGGCGTATTGCGGCACTGGCTTTGGCGCTGTGCTGCTGGGTTGTGCCGCAGGTTAAAGGCTACCAACCGGCCGTACCGTTACTGTCAGTGGCGTTTATTTTGCTGCTTGTCGGTGAACTGATCGGGCGCGGTGTGTTCTACGGTCTGCATATGACCGTGGGCATGGCGGTTGCCAGCTGACCTAAAGAATGCCGAATGGCGCAGCTAACGGCGCCATTCGGCAAATAAAAAATGCGATACATCCATGAAATATTTCGACTGAACGAAACGCGATAATTTTGTTTTAGATCAATTAAAACAAACAGATGTGTTTTCCTCTTTTTTATCCATTCATATTAAGAATCAGTAATACGAATCGATCGTCATGAAAGCGCCTCAGGCCCCTGATTGCGCCGATTGACAATGTTTTTGGCAGTGGCATGATGCGCATGAAATTTGAACTTCCTCACGGTTTTTATTCATGTCTACCTATACCCGACCCGTTATGCTATTGCTGTGCGGGCTACTGCTGCTGACCCTGGCGATCGCCGTGTTAAACACGCTCGTCCCGCTTTGGCTCGCCCATGAAAATCTCCCGACCTGGCAGGTGGGTGTGGTCAGTTCGTCTTATTTCACCGGTAATCTGGTGGGGACGTTGCTGACCGGGTATTTAATCAGACATCTTGGCTTCAACCGCAGCTATTACATTGCCTCGTTTATCTTCGCCGTGGGGTGTATTGGGCTGGGTGTGATGGTGGGATTCTGGAGCTGGATGACCTGGCGTTTTATCGCCGGTGTCGGCTGTGCCATGATTTGGGTGGTGGTGGAAAGCGCGCTGATGTGCAGCGGGACCTCTCGCAACCGCGGACGCTTACTGGCTGCCTATATGATGGTCTATTACGTGGGAACGTTTTTAGGGCAGCTGTTAGTCAGTAAAGTCTCGACAGATCTCATGAGCGTTTTGCCGTGGGTTACTGGCACGATTCTGGCAGGCGTATTACCACTGCTCTTTACCCGCATTATGAATCAGCAAAGCGAGGAACAACATTCGACGCCGATAGCATCGATGTTGAGACTTCGTCAGGCGCGACTGGGCGTGAATGGCTGCATTATCTCCGGTATTGTGCTGGGCTCGTTGTATGGCTTGATGCCGCTGTACCTTAATCATCAGGGGGCCAGTAACGCCAGCATTGGTTTCTGGATGGCGGTGATGGTCAGCGCTGGTATTCTGGGACAATGGCCGATTGGTCGTCTGGCGGATAAATTAGGTCGCCTGCTGGTTTTACGCGTTCAGGTCTTTGTGGTGATCCTCGGTAGCATTGCGATGCTGAATCAGGCGGCAATGGCCCCGGCGTTGTTCATGTTAGGTGCGGCCGGTTTTACGCTCTATCCAGTGGCAATGGCCTGGGCCTGCGAAAAAGTGGAACATCATCAACTGGTTGCCATGAACCAGGCATTGTTATTAAGCTATACCGTGGGGAGCCTGCTGGGGCCGTCATTTACCGCGATGCTGATGCAGAACTTCTCAGATAGCCTGTTGTTTATCATGATCGCCAGCGTGTCGTTTATTTATTTACTGATGCTGCTGCGTAAAACAGGACACAAGCCCAATTCCGTGGCACATATCTGAGGCTATTTAACGATTACGGTGGGTTTCCATTCATATAAATTATGTATGTTTGGTGAGAATCCACCGTATTTAATTCCCCCTCATCTTTACTGAAAAATAAACTGTGCAGAAGGTTATAGTTTTACATTCTGCCATTTCCGGCCGTTCATTTTACCGCGCATAATCCCTCGCCTCATTTATTGATATTTAAAATAACCCCACGAAGGATCGCGTATGGCCGGTGCACAGGAAAAACAGTTGCGATGGTACAACATCGCCTTGATGTCGTTTATTACCGTTTGGGGGTTTGGCAACGTTGTAAACAACTATGCTAATCAGGGATTAGTCGTTGTCTCCTCCTGGATTTTTATTTTTGCGCTCTATTTTATCCCTTACGCACTGATCGTCGGGCAGCTTGGCTCCACGTTTAAAGAGGGGAAAGGTGGCGTCAGTACCTGGATTAAACACACCATGGGTCCGGGGCTGGCTTACCTTGCCGCATGGACTTACTGGGTCGTGCATATTCCTTACCTGGCGCAGAAACCGCAAGCTATCCTGATTGCCCTGGGCTGGGCGCTGAAGGGGGATGGGTCACTCATTAAAGAATACACCGTCGTGGCGTTACAGGGGCTGACGCTGGCGCTGTTTGTCTTCTTCATGTGGGTTGCATCCCGTGGGATGAAGTCACTGAAAATTGTGGGTTCCGTGGCGGGAATTGCGATGTTTGTGATGTCGATTCTGTATGTCGTGATGGCGGTAACCGCGCCGGCAATTACGGATGTTGAGATCGCTACCACCAACATCACCTGGGAATCGTTCATTCCGCATATTGATTTTACCTATATCACGACGATTTCGATGCTGGTCTTCGCGGTGGGTGGCGCGGAAAAAATTTCACCTTACGTTAACCAGACCCGCAATCCAGGCAAAGAATTCCCGAAAGGGATGTTGATTCTGGCGATTATGGTGGCGGTATGTGCAATTCTCGGCTCGCTGGCAATGGGGATGATGTTTGACTCCCGGCATATTCCCGATGATTTAATGACCAATGGTCAATATTATGCTTTCCAGAAACTGGGCGAGTATTACGGGATGGGTAACACGCTGATGGTCATTTATGCGGTTGCCAACACGCTGGGGCAGATTGCTGCGTTGGTCTTTTCTATCGATGCGCCGCTTAAAGTCCTGCTGGGTGATGCGGACAGTCGATATATCCCTGCGCGTTTGTGCCGTACGAATGCGTCCGGTACACCGGTGAACGGTTATATATTGACGTTAGTATTAGTCGCGATTCTGATTATGTTGCCGACGCTGGGTATTGGTGACATGAATAATTTGTATAAATGGTTGCTGAATCTCAACTCAGTTGTTATGCCATTGCGTTATTTATGGGTGTTCGTGGCATTTATTGCCGTTATTCGGCTGGCGCAGAAATATAAGTCAGAATATGTCTTTATTCGCAACAAAACGCTGGCATTAACCGTCGGAGGATGGTGTTTTGCCTTCACTGCATTTGCTTGCGTCACCGGGATTTTTCCAAAAATGGAAGCCTTTACCCCGGAGTGGACTTTCCAGCTGACGCTGAACATTGTGACGCCGTTTGTACTGGTCGGATTGGGCTTAATTTTCCCGCTGCTGGCGAGAAGAAAGAGTTAAACGAGCGATAATAAGAAGGAGATAGCCAGGCTATCTCCTTCTGGCGGCTCAGGACAGCGGGGCAAGTTCGTCGGGAATGGTATACTGGTGACCGTCATAGCGCAGTAACCAGTTGGCTTTACCCGGTTTATCTTTCGCTGCGCATTGCTCATTGGCATCAACATAGCTCGTGGATGTCACGCTTTTCTCGGTTACCCGAATATCAACATACCCATTCTGCGTACCGGCATCGAGCGCCAGGCTGCGTTTACTGTCGCTGAAGGTTCCCTCGCAGTTGCCATCCCATTCTCCGCTGCTATTTTCCAGCACGATACCGTTTAGTATTGGCCGGAGCTGATTATTGTCGATGACATACAGCGAAAGTGCCGTTTCACTAAATGGATTTACCCGAGAACTGCCGGTGCGGGAGATACGCAAGCCGAATGCGGTCTGTTCAGGCGTAACCTTCCAGCGAGCGGTATCAAGTGCCAGGCCGGTGATACGAATGGCATCGTCGCTCATTCTCTCTGGCAGGCGTAATCGTTGTTTTACGTCGAGCGTGGTGGAATCGAGCACCAGAAGCTCCATATCGCCGACGTTATCGTAATCGCTATACTGCTGTGTCATTAATGGTACAGCGGCCAGCGTCAGCTCAGGGTGCGCTGGCCAGATGCGGCAAATCGCGATTTTGGGTGAATCACTGTGGGTGGTAATGACCCGGTTATCTTGAGTGATGGTGCCTTGCGACGTTGTCCTGGCATCCGGCCAGGCGCGCTGGATGATGGCATTAATATCGCAGTTGCTGGCGGCATTCGCGGCCTGAGCAGACAACAGTAACACTCCTGAGATGAATAACCGCATGACGTCCTTTCCTGTGTTGTGACCCGTTTGCCGAAGAGGTAAGTGCAGATAACAAAACGGCCACCATGTCAGGCAGCCGTTTTACAAGGATGTAAACTCAATACATCACTTTATGACCATACTGTTCCAGGATACCTTTCACGCGATCCATGGTTTCTTTCTTCGGGGGCTTAACGCCATCCAGCTTATATTCTTCGCCCATCGCCACCCATTTGTGTTTACCCAACTCATGGTAAGGCAGTAATTCGATTTTTTCGACGTTGCCCATATCACGGGTAAACTCGCCCAGACGGTGTGCTGAGTCGTCATCGTCAGACCAGCCTGGTACGACGACGTAGCGGATCCACACCTTGATGTCTTTGTTAGACAGATAGCGTGCGAACTCCAGCGTACGATGGTTAGACACACCGACCAGGTTCTGGTGAATTTCGTCGTTCATCTGTTTGAGGTCGAGCATCACCAGATCGGTGACTTCCAGCAGTTCATCAATCACCGGATCGTAGCGGCGGACAAAACCGTTGGTGTCGAGACAGGTATGAATACCTTCTTTTCTACAGGCGCGGAACCAGTCACGAACGAATTCGGCCTGCAGGATAGCCTCACCACCGGATGCCGTTACGCCGCCACCGGAGGCGTTCATAAAGTGGCGATAGGTTACCACTTCTTTCATCAATTCTTCGACTGTGACTTCTTTACCACCGTGCGTATCCCACGTATCACGGTTATGGCAATACAGGCAGCGCATCAGGCAGCCCTGGAAGAAGGTAATAAAGCGGATGCCCGGGCCGTCTACGGTGCCACAGGATTCAAAGGAGTGAATGCGACCAATAACTGACTTGGTAGCCCCCGATGCAGCGGGGTTTTCTGTTGTATTACAGTGATTTAAATTACTCATATCGCTCTAATTCGCTCTAAGTAGCTCTGGTTTATGGACGCATTATGGACATTCCAGACACCGGATTTAGTGTCACTGCATCTTGCAGGAAATCCGGCGCGAAATGTGCGTAGGTCATAGTTTGCTGTATGTTTGAATGACCCAATATGCGCTGCAATGTGATTATGTTACCTCCATTCATTATAAAATGTGTGGCAAATGTGTGCCTCAAAACATGTACGGCCTGTCCATCGGGTAAATCGGGTTTAACCTCTTTTAAGGCGGTACGTACTTTGTAGTAACTGGCGTTAAAGAGCTTGCCTGAGTTTTTCTTCTTGATTCGCTTTATTAGGTCAAGCGAAAGGGGGATTGTCCTGCGCTTCCCGTTTTTGGTTTTCATGAATGTAACCATCTGATTTATGATGTGCTCGGCTTTTAAGTCAGAAACCTCACCCCACCTGCCGCCGGTTGACAAACAAACTAGAACGGCGCTGCGCTCATCGCCATCAAGGCGGGCTAACAGAGCTTCAATTTCCTCGCCTGACAAAAAAGCCATTTCGAAAGAAGCCTCTTTCAACCGCTTGATATCCCTGAACGGATTAGGGCAATTGTATTCCTCAGCATCAATCAGTTTTGTGAATACGCCGCTCATCATTGCCATATGTCGGTTTACACTGGCAGGTTTCAACCCCTCATTCATCATCAACACCCGGTAATCGGTTATCGATTTTTTGGTAAGTTGATCAGCTCTGGTTATACCCATTTCCTCAAACTTTGCGGCTATTGTTGTAAGTCGACCCCTTTCGATATCCCCGCGGGGGTGCATCTTGCCGTGATATATCCACCAACGTTCTAAAAGTTCGGTAATTCTTCTTCGGTCTGCTGGTTTTTCAATCCACTCTTTATTGTGAAAATTAACCAGTACATGGCGTTCAAAGGCTTGCGCCTCGCCCTTTGTGTTAAATTTGCGCCGGATGCGTTTTCCATCTGCACCCTGCGGCCTTATGTCCACTTCATATCGACCGTCATCGAGTTTCTTAATACTCATAAGATTCTCCATGCGGTGTATAAATTCTTCTTTTGTGCCTTTGACGCTATTTTTTGCGGTTTGAGTCTCCTATGATTACGTTGCTTGTCATGTTTGTTAACAAGTAAACAAATTTTGTAATAAACATGCGCATGGTGAATGGTTAACCAGTCTTTTGGTCTGAGTGCTGCGAGGTTGTTACATCTTGCCCAAAGTGTGCGAGCGCCGGAGCTATCTGTCCGGCTTCAGGGTCAGTCTCATCAAACATGAACCAATCGCGATATTTTCGAAATCTTGCTGTTTTGAAAAGTTTCATACCCGCCTCGAAAGACATTTTTACTTTACCCTGCTCATATCCTGCATAAGTGTTGTAGTTAATGCCTGTAAATTCAGCTATTTGCTTTCTAGTCATCCTCTCAGACTCTCTGATGAGAGCGAGTTTTTCTGCTTGAGTTAATTCCGTTGTATTTGACATTGATTGTCTTATCTCGTAATTTGTGTTTCATGTGATGTGTTGTTACAGGCTGTAAGTCACTTTAAGTGGCTCCAGTTGAACAACTCCAAGGCCGAGGATATCAAATTGAATACTAGATCAGAAATTGATGATGAGATCGGACAGGAATTATCAGTTCCGGAAAAAGCCATTCACAAAACCGTGAAGATTGCTGATAAGCCTTCCGATTTGCTTTCAAAAGAAGGTTTTGCTCTGTACATCGGTAAAACACCGCGCGCGGTTGCTGAAATGGCAAAGGCCGGTAAGTTACCCGCTTTCTACATGACAGATCCGCTGAAGCCAGGCGGTAACGCTGAGCTTTGGGTAAACCGTCGTGAGTGGGATAAGTACGCCGCGCAGTTGGTGCAGGATGCTCCGACCGAGTGGCATGACTGGAAAAACCGCATTAGCTACAGCAAATCAGCTCATGGTCGCGCGGTTGCTTAGGGGATAATCATGTACAGTTCAAGGGGTAATAAGTGGAGAGAAAGATGGAAGCATTAAAAGTTGCTTTATTTCGTGGCGAGTTAAACAACGCAACGCCGTCAAATAGTCTTGTTGTTCCACGTAATCAACGCAAGTGGGTTAATAATGAAGAACTAAAAAATGAACCAGTCTTTATTGATGGTGATGATTTGGTTTTTCGCTGTGCTGATAGCTCTGTTGAAATACTTCGCCTTAACTTGGTGCAACTTCTATCTGATGACTACAGCCGCCTGAAAGAAAGAGCTATTGGTCTGAGTGTTGACCATCGACTCGCGCTGTCAATTTGCATGAGAGAAAAGGCGAAAGAGTTAGGAATTAGAGCTATAAGCAAAGATGATTGGGATGACGTTTTTAATGTAATGGTGCGGCCACACCGTTCTGAAAAAGCCACACCATATGAATTAGATAATTGTTAATTAATTTCGAAAAAACCTTTTAGATGGCTTGGCTTTTTTTTATGCGCTAACTCTCGCAGCTTAATAGTCAAATTATCGACTTGGTTTGATTTCTCTGAATCTCCCATTGGGGTTGGCAGAGACTCAATTAATTTTACTGCTTTTTCAAGAGTGGTAATTAACTCATTAATATTTTGACCGTTCACTTTTTACCTCTTCGTGGTTGTTTTGTTTTTGGCGATTCAATCCTACCACAAGACCATGTGCCGGACATGGTTAAAAACCGGCTTAGTTTGAGGAGGATTTATGCAGGAACCCCGTTGCATTGCTCAGTTACTGAGTAGCGAGAGCCCACGCCCGATGTCGTTCAAAATTACTCATGGTAAAGGACGTAAGGGAATCATCATTCGCACTGGTAAGCCGGGATTTATTTCCAAGGTTAAACGCTTCATAAAATCAAGAGGGTTATCGTTATGACGGTTATGACTTTTGCCATAGTGGACAAACAACCTGCTGCCCTTCGCGGCTTGATTGGAAAGTATCTGGCCGCGCCTCGCTGGTCAGATACCTGCGATTTCTATAACCAGATGATGGAGCGCGAGCGCCTGACAATTTGCTTTCATGCTCAGTTAAAACAGCGTCACGCAAATATGCGCCTCGAGGAAATGAACGACGCCGATCGCGAACGTCTGATTAACGCGATTGACGAGCTGCGCAATACCTTCTCTAAATCCCGTCAGATGGGGGCGAGTGCCTCAACGTTCGTCGGGCGAATGACCGTCAGCCAGCGCCGCGCACTATTCATGCATGCCGGGTTAACAGAAAAAGAATTTAATCAGCCCATCTGGCGCACCGATGAGGCGTCATGTTATTGGCGTGAGAAGCTCTTACGCGCACTGCGTGAATTAATTGCGCTATTTGAAAACGCACCAACGATTTTAACATCGGTAAAGCCTGAGCAGTATTTGCATTAATTAAGCCGGGAGTGAATTTAACGCGCTTAACTGCGTGGGGCTTTCTTTTATCTGGAGAATGGAATGAAAGAATTAATAGAGCTTATTTATAAAAGCAATACTTGTGAGGTGTATGATTGCTGGCGCTTTATTAAAAAGCATAAGCAAGCATTTATTTTTAATGTTGATATAAACAAAATTATCTCAGCAGTTTTAGACGAGTTTTTTGCACCAGGCGAAGTTGGTTATCTGTTTTACCTTGCTTCTAAACCTTCTTTTGTGCCCGCCAGTACTACAGCAGTTTCTTTGTCAGCGCGTGATATCAACAAAATCGTCAAGTACGTCTGGCGCGAACAGCAGCGGCGACGTCGTGCCGAGCGTAGCGAATCCGGTTTTGATGATGGTCTCCCTTTCTAACGATGCAGTCATGATTAACGGGGCTTGTTTAAATGTCAGCAAATAAAAGTAATGAACAAATCAGACGTGAAGCAACAAAAGAAGTTATTAACAAAATGCGCATTATTTCATTGGCTCAGGCAACCATTTTTGGTGTGGGTAATCCTGATGCCGGGAAATTTGTAAAAGAGTTGACCGACACAATTATCAACATTGTTGAAGCATCTTATCAGGAGTCTAACTAATGGGTGTTCGTATTGAAATAGGCGACCGCTATGTCGTCACCAGTGACCAGTTTCAATTTATTTTACGCGAGAAGAAAATCGCAAAAACCGGGATTAACACCGATAAAGAATATCTTGATACTGTCGGATATTATCCGAAATTAAGCCAGCTTGTTTCTGGTTTGCTGCATCATACAATTCTGACCGGCGACGCAACCGCATTTGAATCGCTGGCCGTGCAGGTTGAGCGCGTGGCCGAACAATGTCAGGCGGCTTTCTGCAACAATGGCCGTTGAGAACCGGGGGCGTGTAGCCCCTTCGCCTCCACCACCATTTCGCAAAAATGCCGGTGAGCCCTTCACCGGCGCTTTCCCATGGAATAAACCAAAAGCGGCCATTGGTCGCGACAGACCTCTTACACGTGCCGAATTCCGTCAGGTGCAAGCGGTTTTATTCAAGATTGACCGTCTGCCGTTCTTTCTGCGCTCGCATTTCACCTCGCGTTATAACTACATACGCCGGACTAAAAGCCCGGTACATGGCCTGTTTTACCTGAAAAAAACATTTGAAGAGCGGCTCTGGCCGCGCCTCGAGCGTGTTAATCAGGTGTACGGGATGGACACCAGTAAATCGATACGGCTTTTATCCGAACGCGATGAATTTGAAACGCTGCCGGACATGAATGACAAAGTGCTGAAGAAATTCGCCGCCCGATTATCTGCACAGATTTTCATGGCGTATGAAGAGTTTAGCGATGAATACACCGAGGCATACGGGAGCAAAGAGGCGCTGTTTACCGATGATGCTCAATCGTATCTTTACGGCCAGCTCGCTGGTGCGGTGCGCGCGCTTAACATCACCCCGATGTACTGGAAGAAATACCAGAAAGGTCAGATGACCATCCGTATGGCCTACTCGGCCATCGCGCGCATGATGAATAACGAGTGGTGGGTCAGCCAGCTTAAAGCCCAGCGCATGCGCTGGCGTGAGTCCCTGCTGATTGCAGCCGGTGAGGTCAATAAAGACCGTTCTCCGTATGCCAGCAAGTCAGCAATTCGGGACGTTCACGCGCGCCGCCTGGCTAATCTGGAATACCTCAAATCCTGCGAGCTCGAGAATAAAGCGACCGGCGAGCGTATCGACCTGATTAGCAAGGTTATGGCGAGTATTTCAAACCCTGAAATTCGTCGTATGGAGCTGATGAATACCATCGCCGGTATTGAGCGTTACGCCGCATCAGTCGGCGACGTTGGCATGTTTATCACCATCACCACGCCGTCAAAATATCACCCGACCCGTCAGGTTGGGAAAGGTGAGAATAAAACCGTTCAGCTTAATCACGGCTGGAATGATGAGGCGTACACGCCGAAAGATGGTCAGCGCTATTTATGCGGCATCTGGAGCAAAATGCGCACGGCATTCAAAGATAATGATTTGCAGGTGTACGGGATGCGCGTTGTTGAGCCCCATCACGACGCCACCCCTCACTGGCATATGATGCTGTTTTGCAAACGCAGCCAGCGTAAGCAGATTATCGACATTATGCGTGGCTATGCGATGAAGGAAGACGGTAACGAGCGCGGAGCGGCGCGTAATCGCTTCGAGGCTAAACACCTCAACAAAGGCGGTGCGGCTGGCTATATCGCGAAGTATATCGCTAAAAATATCGATGGTTATGCGCTCGACGGCCAGCTCGATAAAGACACCGGTAAACCCCTGAAAGATACCGCCTCAGCGGTCACCGCATGGGCGTCAACATGGCGCATCCCTCAGTTTAAACCGATTGGCATCCCGACGATGGGCGCATATCGCGAGCTCCGAAAGCTGCCTCGCGGCGTCAGCATTGCCAGCGACTTTGACGAGCGTGTCGAAGCGGCTCGCGCGGCTGCTGATGAGGGGGAGTTTGATTTCTATATCGCCGCACAGGGTGGCGCGAATGTTAAACGAGGCGACCAGACCGTCAGAGTTGCGCGCACCACGACTGATGAGGTTAACGAATATGAAGAGGATATCGAGAGAGTGGTCGGTATTTACGCCCCACATCTTGGGGCTGGTCACATTCGGATCACCCGTACATCAGAATGGCGAATCGTTCCAAAGGCCGTTGCCGTTGAGCCTTTGACTTTAAAAAGCGGCATCGCCGCGCCTCGGAGTCCTGTCAATAACTGTGGGTTACCTACCAACGGAGCCAACACGGATATGACGCCCACACCGTCTGAGCAAGCCGCAGCGGTGCTAAATCTCATTGATGCAGGGGTTATTGGTTGGGATGATCCGGGGGCTGTGAGGGTTCTCAGGGGCGCGCTAAAGGCGGGGACTAAACCTCGAAACAGGCAGCAAAGAAGCCGATCACCGTTGAAGTCGGGTGAATTAGCACCTTCAGCGCGTCTGACCAAATCGCAGCGCGACCAGATATCTCGTATCCGGTTTGACCTCGCACAGCATGGCATCACGCCGGAACGGTGGGAGCTGGATGTACTAGCACGAGGTGCGACGGTGACATTTGGCGAGAAAAAATTCACATATCCGGTTGCTGATGAGTGGCCGGGACTCCCAATAAATCAACGATGTACTTAGTTCGAGGTGAGATCATGTATCACTGAATACTGTGAATCGTAGACCGGGGAGCTGTGATGTTGCAATCAGAGTGATCAGAGGATTGGCATTCGTCATCCCAATAATATTCAACTAACTGTACTACATTAATTTTCTAATGAAATTGAGTGGGTAATGCTAGGAATCGCCGTTAGTGTTTTGTAATCTATAGCTTCGGAGAAATGCTTGCTTGAGGAGGCGCTGTGAGTCGAGACTCTTACGAGATCCTTCATGAACAGATACACGCTTGGCTGCATAGAAAAAATATCTCTTCATCCGTACGAAGAGTATCTATGCTACCTGCAGCTATTGCTACAGACATAGGTTTAGTTAGGAAAGAGAACCAAGACCGGGTAGCTGTATTAAAATTTCGTCCTTTTAGTAAGAATAAGGACATGATTGTCATCGCTTTAGCCGATGGCATGGGGGGGATGGAAGGAGGGGCTAATGCTGCTTCCTTGACCGTATCAACTTTTTTTACCGAGATAATTAAACACTCAGGCTTGCCAATTAGACAATGTCTTGAAATTGCTGTTTTAAAAGCAAATGAATCAGTTTTGAAAGTATATAATGGGAACGGTGGGGCTACGTTATCTGCCTTAGCTGTAGATGACTCTGATAACATTACAGCAATAAATGTCGGCGATAGTCGTATATATTCCATTAATGCTGAACAAATAAAACAAATTAGTGAGGATGATACATTAGCTGTATTGGCAAAGAAATATAATGAGCATCTTGGCAGTGATTCAGGTGCTATTGATTCTAGGTTAGGAGGGGAGTTAGTACAGTTTATAGGTCTTGATGGTGTTCTTGAGATACATTTTCACGATATTCGGCTCTTACCTGGGGGGGTGATTGCATTAACTTCAGATGGTGCTCATACCATTGATAGTAATAATTTAAGAAAATTATATGCTCACTCCAATAATATGGGGGTGTTCGCTAAAAGAGTTATAGATCTAGCTAGTTGGTTTGGTGGTTTTGATAATGCGTCGATTGCGGTTGTTGAGATTTCGAATATCCTAAGTTCTTTGGATATATCATCTGGGGATGTAATTAACTTATGGGATCCTTTTGGTGAGATGAAAGTAATTAGCGTGCAACCTGCACCTTTAAATATATCTGACGCTATTGCTATTAAAAATGTTAGTGATGTAAAAGTTACTGAGTTAGAATGCAGTGATAAAATCACCAATAAAAAAGATATATCGAAAAGAAAACCCCGTACAAAGAAAAAAAACAGTAATATAAAAAGTGATGAAGGAAGGAATATTATCGAAGCTAACAATAATGATAAGTTAGATAATATATCACAGTTAGATATTTCATTCTCTGAGAAAAACTCCACTAAAGGAGATAAAGATGACTAATTTTACTCTCCCTGCAAGATATAAGAGGACTGAAGAAGAGGCTTCAGGAGGATTTGGTTGCGTGATCAAATGTTTGGATACTCACCTCGAAAGATTTGTCGCTATAAAATCCATAAGTAATCCTGATGATTCTCCTCGAATGATGGATGAGTTATCGGCATTGATGAAATTAAGATCGAAACATGTAGTAGAGCTTTATGATGTTATTAATTGTCAAGGTAAAGGTATTGCTATAGTCGAAGAGTATGTTAACGGACCTTCATTATTGGAAATAGAGGATCGAATATTAGATTCTGAGGATCTGATTAAAATTTTGTGGCAAATTTCTTCGGGTATTTCTGAGATACATTTTCATGATATTATTCATAGGGATATCAAGCCTGGGAACATGAAAATTGATTCTGAGGGAGTAGTGAAAATTTATGACTTTGGACTATCTAGAAATGTTGAAGAAGCTAATACAATAGGTTTTAAAGGAACCCCCATATATGCCGCACCTGAATTATTTTTACATCATCAAGTAGCGTTTACGAAATCCATAGACACATATGCTTTTGCTGTAACGGCTATGTTTTTGGCTAAGACTCCACTACCACAGGAAATGAGTGTTTTACCAAAAAAATTACTATCTAACCCTTTTGATAATTCTAATATACAGTTACCAACTCAGCTAAAAGAATTGCTTTTCCAATGCTTAAATACGAATCCTTGTGAGAGACCTGATATGGTTGATGTGTGTCAGACTCTAAAAAAATTCGTTCTCTACAACTCTCATAGAGCATTGCTAATATCTGATAACACTCCTCCCGTCATCATTTCTTCAACAAATAAATCTGCGGCTTTTAATAATTCAGGGGTTGGAACTATTGAGGTTAAATATTCTGGTTCAGAGTTTTATATATCGAGTTTAAGCGGTGAGGTGTATGTGAATAATATAACTGCAAAGCAATATAATATTTTGCCTGATTCATGCGTTATTATTTTGGGTGCATCTTCTAGGCCAAGAAGAGAGCGGGTCTTCATTACATTTGATCTTTCCCATCCGGAGGTTGTGTTATGATAAATCTGACCCAAGGTATTCAAGTTAGCAGGTATACAATATTGAGGGAGATTGGTGAAGGCGGTATGCAAAAAGTTTATTTGGCAATGGATAATATTCTTTCAAGGCATGTGGCTCTCAAAACTCCAAAAAATAAATCGGCTGAAAAAAGATTCCATAGAAGTGCAATACTAGCATCAAGGGTTAACCATCCTAATGTGGCTAAAACCTTAGATTACTTCATTGATGATGAGGGTAGAGAATTTCTAACGGAGGAGTTTATTGATGGAGTTGATTTGGATAAGGCTATTTTAGACACTTATACAAGCGTTGATCCATATTTAACTGCTAAAATATTTCATAATTTAGCTAAAGCTCTGTCTGCTTCGCATCATGTTGACGTTATACACCGGGACCTCAAACCTTCAAATATAATGGTAGGCGGTGGTATCAATGCTACTGAGATAAAAATTACGGATTTCGGTATCTCAAAGATGGCGGGAGATGAAATTGATGAGGCTGCAAGAAATGGCCAAGATTCAATTAGTTCTTCGCAAACGGCTATCGGGGCTTTACCATATATGGCACCGGAAATCATACAGAGTCAAGGTAAGGTTTCGAAACCTACAGATATTTGGGCATTGGGTGCGATGATGTTCAGGATTCTTACTGGAAAATACCCTTTTGGTATTGGTTATATGGCTATACCAAATATACTTTCTGGTACACATGTTCCTTACCCTGACTTTATATTTTCAAATAGACAGTATGCGCCATTGGCAAATGAAATAATTAAACTTATAGAAGACTGTTTAAAATTGGACCCTTCTAAACGCCCAACAGCAGATGAGTTGGTGATGCGATGTGGTGAACTATGCTACCCAGTAAGTACAAGGGTTTTTGGGGTCATCGGTGATACTAGAATGAAGTATGGATTTATCCGTGTGCCTCATCTTCCGCAGGTTTTTTTCCACTATGACAGTGTTTATGGTCAAAAACCTTTTACTAATGAAAAGGTTATATTTTCTAAGCATCGTGGCGGTGGACATGATCGCGCACATCCAGTTGTGAAAGCAAAGTAATGATTGTTTTTTTGCAGCATAACGCGTGAATTTGCATGAGTATTTTACGAACTATAATTGAACAGCCCTCCAGTCCTGGTGGGCTTTTTCCATTAAATGCAATTGCATTAAAATCGACCCATGAAGCGGGCAGGCGTGGCGGGGATAGCATTGCGCGCTGAGGCGGGTATTTATTTTATTTTTCCAGCGCCTGAGCGCGTCCCTGTGGCGTTGTTGTGGTCGTGGGTGAGTAATGAGGCGAAGCGGAGCGGCGACGGCGTGTCGTGGCGCTGAGGGCGTTGTGTGCGGTGGGGGTAAAGCCGCCACGTCGGGCGGCTGTGGGTGGGGTTACTCGTCGTCGCCGAGGCTATATTTTTCGAAGCGGATAATTTCTTCACCCGCCCATTCGTTCAACTCCATAAACCGCGCCTGTAGCGGGGTCAGCTCGTTACGCACAAAGACCTTTGCCACCTTCTCAACGTCACCCACTGAGCCGACGTTCTCGGGCTTACCGCCCATAAGCTGGAATGGGATGCGGTGCGCGTCGAGCAGGTCAGCGGCGCTGACTTTCTTGATATTAAAAAAATCATCCTTCGTGGCGACTTCGCTCAGTGGCACAATTTTAATCCCGTCTGCTTTACCATTCGGCGCGTAAAAAAACAGGTTCTTAAAATTGCCGAGTCCTTTCGAGTCGCGCATCGCCTTTCGCAGTGCCTCGACGTCGGTGCTGCTTTGCGCGGCGTCGGTCACATACATGATGTAACCCGCATGCGCGCCGTTCTGGTAATACTTGCGACGGAACAGGGTCGCCGATTCATTCAGCCAGGCTGAATTGAGTGCGCTCAGGTATTCCGGCATCCCGTAAAGCTCCTGATTAATATCGGGCTCGAGCAGGTGGAAGACGGAGCCGGGCGCAAACTGGTGCGGCTGTGTGTAGGACTGAATGTACCAGTAAACGTCATCCTCGATGCCACGGCGGGTGTATTTTGCCGGTGAGGTTTCCAGTTTTAACGGCTTGCCGGTCAGGCCGCGACGCTCTTCGATAAACGCATTGCCAAACACCAGATAGTCGAGCGCAAACCGGGTGAAGTCCTGACGGGATAACAGCGGGTGTGGGATGTAGGTCGACACCAGAATATTACGCTTCACGTAAATCGGCGAGCTGTGATGCACGGCGGCGCGCATGCTCTTCGCCAGCCCGGAAAAGCTCACCGGCGGCTCGTACCACTGGCCGTTATCGATACACTCGACATAATCGAGAATATCGCGGCGGTCGAGTACCGGTGTCGGCTCACCAAAGGTGAATGCTTCCATGCTCTGTGCCGGTGCGGCGGTGTGGTTTTGGGTGCGCGGCGGCTGCTGGCGCTTGTTGCGTTTCTTGCTCATTAGTTCCACTCCATAATACTGGATGACTGCTCACCGGTCGCGGCGGTCAGCGGCTCATTGATTAATACGTGCATGGTTGCCCACGCGAGGTCGGCGTGACTGGCTTCCTCGGTGCGGCTGGCCTCATAGGTCGAGCTGCGACCACTGCTGGTCATGGTTTTGCGGATAGACATAAACGACTGCGTGATATCGGTCGCGCTGACGTCGTACTCGAGGCAACCGCGGCGAATGGTGTCTTTGGCTTTGAGCACCATCGCGGTTTTCATTTCCGGCGTGTAGCGGATTTCACGCGCGGCCGGGTAGAAAGACCGCACGAGCTGGAAGACACCCTGACCGAGCCCGGTCGCATCGATGCCGATGTATTCGACGGTATATTTCTGCGTGAGCTCGCGAATGGATTCGGCCTGTTGGGCAAAGTCCATCCCTTTCCACTGGTGACGCTCAAGGATGCGGAACCGGCCACCGGCGACGACCGGCGGCGCGATGACGACGCACCCGGCGCTGTCGCCCCGTAATGAAGGGTCATAACCAATCCACACAGGACGGTGACCGAATGGCCGGTCGGCAAATGGCGCGTAGTCCTCCCATTTTTCGAGACTGTCGACCATACAGCGCTGGAGCTCTTCGAACGGGAATACCGACGCTTTGTCGTCGACGAACTCGCACATAAACAGGTTGCGGAACTCTTCGACGCTGTTCTCGCGCTTCAGCGTATCGATGTTAAACAGGGTGCACCCTTTGGCGAGCGCATCCTCGATGGTGACAATCTGCCGCCACTGGCCGTCAGGGCAAGCGACGCCCTTCGCGAGTGCGGCGTGACTGATATCAATATCGACGCGCTCGCTTTTATCGTTACGCCCCTTGTTGAACTGTTCGCCCGACCAGAACGGATAGGCACCGTGCGCCAGCGATGATGGGGTCGAAAAATAGGTCGTGCGCAAATGCTCCTGTGACGACATGCCACCGGCGACGCGCTTCAGCTTCTGGAAATTCGGTATCCAGAAAATTTCGTCGACATACAGGTCACCGTTGTGACTCTGTGCCGTGTTGGCATTGGTACCGAGAAACATCAGCTCCGCGCCATTGTTGCCGAGCACTATCGGGTCGCCGGTAAGCTCAACGCCAGCCTGTCGGGCAAAGGCGATGATGTATTTTCGGAACACATAGGCCTGTGTCTTACTGGCTGATAAGAAAATCTGGTTGTGGCCGGTCTTCAGCGCCTGTAATAGCGCTTCACGAGCAAAGTAGAATGTCGCGCCAATCTGGCGAGATTTCAGGATGTGCCTGATACGGTGCGCCAGCCCAGCGCGCCACCACTCGAGCTGATACTCGAAAGACTGGTCGCGGAAAATTTCCTCGAGTTTCTCGATGGCTTCTTCGCTGAAAAAGTTCTTTTTCGGCTTCTTCTTTTCCCCCTTGTTGCGGTTGGCGACGTTCGGGTTTAAATCCGCTTCGTTGCCTGTCTGTCCGTAGCGGTTAACCCTTGCGAGTCGCTCCATCTGGCGCGCCAAAAAATCCGCGACTTTGAAGTCGTGCGCCGTCAGGTCGGGCTTTGCATAGAGCTGAATCAGCCGCGCCTCGAGCGTGAATTCGACCCGGTTTAGCGGGGCGGTCTCTTCCCATTTGTCGCGCTGCTTCCAGCTCTGCACCGTGGGGCGCTTGACCTGCAACTGCTCCGCGATTTGTGGCACGGAATAGCCCTGCCAGAACAAAAGCGCGGCCTGTCGGCGCGGGTCGCTGAGTAGTGATGTGTCGTTGGTAGTGGTCATAAAACCTCACTGTGATGAGTACACGGCAAGGCTAAAGATTCAGGGGGGATGAATCGCTAACCCCCTGTTGTGTCAGGGGTTGCACTTCTGTAACCGGTGGCTGGCGAGGGGGGGAGTCGGGAAACTACACCCGACCCGATAACCCAACTCAGGACACCTGATTCATGGCTAAAAACAAAGTTTCGAAATGGTTTCGCATCGGCGTCGAGGGTGATACCTGCGACGGTCGCGTCATCAGTGCGACTGATATTCAGGAAATGGCCGACGGCTTTGACCCGCGCGTCTATGGCTGTCGCATCAACCTCGAGCACATTCGCAGCGTAAATCCTGACAGCCCGTTTTGCCGTTATGGCGATGTGGTGGAGCTGAAAGCGGAAGTGATCGACGACGATTCGGCGCTCAACGGTAAGCTGGCGCTGTTCGGCAAAATTGCCCCGCTCGACAACCTGCTTGCGCTGCTGGATAGAGGCCAGAAGGTTTATACCTCGATGGAAATTCGCCCGAACTTTGCCAACACCGGCAAATGCGGCCTCATCGGGCTGGCGGTCACCGATGACCCGGGGAGCCTCGGCACCGAATACCTGCAATTCTGCTCCCGCGCCAACCAAAACCCACTGGCCGGGAAGAAAGACCAGCCTGGAGATCTGTTCTCTGTGGCGACCTTCGCCGCGCTGGAATTTGAAGACCAGCCCGACACCATCATCACCCGCCTGAGCGACACCGTGAAAAGCATCTTCAGCCGTAAACAGGCCAGCGACGATGCACGATTCGGTGACGTGCACGAAGCCGTGACCGCTATCGCCGAGCAGGTGCAGACCGGCGGCGAAAACGCCGAGGTACGTTTCAGCCAGCTTGAAAGCGAACTTGCTGACGTCAAAAAGGCAATGACCGAACAGGTCGCAGCCACCTCGAAGCAATTCAGCACCATCAAAACCACGCTGGAACACACCGAAGACAAAACGCAGCCGCGCCGCAAGTTAAGCGCCGGTGGCGACGGTGATGCGTCCGGCTCCACGCTGACCGACTGCTAACCCCTGATAAACCCGAAGGAATACAAAACTCATGCGTAAAGAGACCCGTTTTAAATTCAATCAGTACCTGAGCCGTATCGCCGAGCTGAACGGCATCGCGACCAGCGACCTCGACAAAAAATTCACCGTCGAGCCGTCGGTGACGCAGACCCTGTTTGACAAAATCCAGCAGTCGTCCAGCTTCCTGAAACTCATCAACATGGTGACGGTTGGCGAGCTGACCGAAGAGAAAGTCGGCATTGATGTGACCGGCTCCATTGCCAGCACCGCTGACACCGACGGTGGCGTCGAGCGTAAGACCGCTGATTTTGGCAAGCTCGATTCGTACCGCTATTTCTGCCACCCGGTGAACTTCGACTATCACCTGAAGTACGGCAAGCTCGACCTGTGGGCGCGTTTTCAGGATTTCCAGATCCGAATCCGCAACGCCATCATCAAGCGTCAGGCGCTGGATTACATCACCATCGGCTTTAACGGCGTGAGTCGGGCGGCGACGTCTGACCGTAGCAAAAACCCGTTACTTCAGGATGTGGCTGTCGGCTGGTTGCAGAAATACCGCAACGACGCGCCTGAGCGTGTGATGTCCAGCGTCACCGACGCTGACGGCACCGTGATTTCGAACACCATCAAAGTGGGTAAAGGTGGGCATTACGCCAACCTCGACGCACTGGTTATGGATGCGTTTGAGTCACTGGTCGCGGAAATTCACCGCGAGAACCCGGAAATGGTGGTCATCTGTGGTCGCCGTATCCTGACCGACAAATACTTCCCGATGATTAACAAATTCCAGGCGAACAGCGAACAGCTCGCCGGTGAGTTGATTATCAGCCAGAAAACCATCGGTCAGCTTCAGGCGGTGCGCGCGCCGTTCTTCCCGGCAAACAGCGTTTTCATTACCACGCTGGATAACATTTCGATTTATCTGTACGAGGACGGCCACCGCCGCCACATCGTCGAAAATCCGAAACTCGACCAGGTGGAAAACTACGAACAGGTCAAAGTCGATTTCGTTATCGAGGACTACGAGGCCGGTTGCCTGATTGAAAATATCGAGATCCTCGAGCCGGAAGAACCCGCCACCACTGAACCTGTGAGCGCGGAAGTCTTCGCGGCGGCAATGGTCAAAGCGATGCAGTCTCTGACAGGCGACGCACCGGCTAAAACCAGCACCACTGACGGCACGGAGGCATAACCGATGGCAACCCCCGCACAGCGTCATGCGATGCGGGTCTCGGCTATCAGGGCATCGCAGCGGGATAACGCCCCGCTGCGTCATGCCTCACCTTACGAGCAGATGCTCGTCAAGCTGGCCGCAGACCGCCGGACGCTATCAGCAATTCGTTCTAAAGAACGTAAAGCGGATAAAAAACGCGAATTACTCCCGCTGTACCTGCCGTGGGTCGCTGGCGTACTGGAAAGCGGCACCGGCGCACAGGATGACATTCTGATGACGGTAATGCTCTGGCGTCTGGATGCGGGAGATATCACCGGCGCTGTCGAGATTGCGCGCTATGCCCTGCGTTTTGGCCTGTCGATGCCGGAAAACCATTCCCGCCCCGCGCCTTACATGCTGGCCGAAGAGGTCGCGCTCGCGGCTCTCCGCGCCCGTATCGCCTGTGAGCCGGTCGACGCTGCGCAACTGCTCGAGGTCATGGGGCTGACCGATGCCGCCGATATGCCTGACGAAGTACGCGCCCGACTGCATAAGGTCACCGGTCTGACTCTGCGTGATGCCGGTCAGCTTCCTGAAGCGCTGGCGCACCTGCAACGCGCCTTACAGCTCGACACCAACGCCGGGGTAAGAAAGGACATTGAGACCCTCTCTCGTGAGCTGAACCCGAAACCGGTCGTCGTCAAAAAAACGGCGCCGAAAGCCGCGAAAAAGGCACCCGCGAAAAAACAAGATTCACCGGTGAAACGAGGGCGGGGACGCCCGAAGAAAGTCACCGGTTAACAGAACGCGCCCCGCGCCGGGCGGCACGCTGGTCAATGTCGGTGATTCACCGTAACTGCGACCGGCGTCCACCGCCCACCTATTTACTGAGGTACTCATGACCATGATTGTGATGAATAACCCGGCGCAACAGCGCGACCCGATGGTCATCCCGCCGGTGCCGGTTGACGAGCCGGTGATTAAAAACACGGCCTTTTTCCCGGATGTTGACCCGAAGCGCATGCGCGAAGAAATGCGCCTCGAGCAGACTGTGACGCCGGTGCGTCTGCGCCGGGCGATTAAAACCGCGATGGCCGAGACCAACGCCGAATTAAGCGACTGGCGCGACCTTCAGCTCGCCGCCGGTTACCCGCGCCTCGAGGATGTGCCGACGGATGAACTCGACGGCGAAAGTGTGCGGGTTTTTCACTACTTCAACGCTGTTTGCTCGATGACGACCGCGACGCTGTACGAGCGTTACCGGGGCGTTGATGCGAGCGCCAAAGGTGACAAAAAGGCCGACAGCATCGATGACACCATCGATGAAATGTGGCGTGACATGCGCTGGTCGGTTGCCCGTATCCAGGACAAAGCGCGCTGCATCGTGGGGCAAATCTGATGAACGTCATCGCGCATCAGGGCGACACGCTCGACACGTTATGTCAGCGCCATTACGGGCGCACTGAAGGTGTGGTCGAGGCGGTATTGCTGGCTAATCCGGGGCTCGCCGAACAGGGCGTCGTCCTGCCACATGGCACGGCGGTCAGTCTGCCTGAAGTTGACGCCGCGCCAGTATCGGAGACCGTGAACCTATGGGACTGACTGTGGATAAAATCACAACCTTTCTGACCTACTGGCTGTCAGTGGTGCTGGCGTATTTCGGTACGCAGACGCCGGAACGGCTCGCGCTTTATGTCGGGGGAAGCTGCGCCATTTTTACCGCCCTGGTTAACTTCTGGTACCAGCGAAAGAAATACCGCTATCTCGTCTCGATGGGGATTGATAAGGGGGTTATTCGTGGGCTCATTCGTTAAACGTTGCAGTGTGGCCGTCGTGCTGGCGCTGGCGGCACTGGTGCCTGATTTTCGTTTGCTCCACACCTCGCCGGAGGGGCTCGCGATGATTGCCGACCTCGAGGGTTGCCGGTTGCGCCCTTACCAGTGCAGCGCGGGCGTGTGGACGTCAGGCATCGGCCACACTGCCGGGGTGGTACCGAAACGGGATATCACCGAGAAGGAAGCCGCCGCGAATCTGGTCGCCGACGTGCTGAACGTCGAGAAACGACTCGCGGTCTGTGTGCCGGTGGACATGCCACCCGCCGTCTATGACGCGCTGGTCAGCTTCGCTTTTAACGTCGGCACCGGCGCGGCCTGTCGCTCGACGCTGGTGTATCACCTGAAACACCGGCAATGGTGGCAGGCCTGTGACCAGCTCACCCGCTGGGTGTTTGTGAATGGTGAGCGTAATGCCGGGCTCGAAAACCGCCGCTTTCGCGAGCGTACTTACTGTCTGAAAGGGATTACCCAATGAAAAAAGCTATTTGCTCAATGATTTTTTATGTCCTGCTGGCGCTGATGTTGCTCAGGGGAATTATTGACCCACAAAGCGTGGCGGTAAATTTCGCCGTTGTCTGGGCGCTGTTCGGTAGTGTTATCTGCATTGCGGCCAGTGTTTACGGCATCGTGACCTGCGAGATGACGGGGAGTAAAAGCATTGAAATTACCCGGAAAAATGCTGAAGACATAAAAAACGTCATCACGATTTTTTGTCGTGAATTATCTCCCTTGCGACGGTTCTGCTCGCTGATGTTATTCGCGGCAACCTTCGCCTGTCTGGTGGGAGCTGGCTGGATTATGACGGCGCTACTGTATGTGATTTGCGTCCTGATATTTACGTCGGTGCGCTCCGTTGTTCGCCAGCGCATCAGGGCAGTCGTCCAGTGACCCGGCTCATTGTGATCGTACTGGTCAGCGCGCTGGCGCTGACCGGGCTCCTGTGGTTACGGCATGAAAATGCCAGTTTGAGCCGCTCGCTGGAAAAAGCGAACCGTGTCGCCGGTGAACAAAAAACGGCGATTACCATGCTGAAAAGCCAGCTTAAAACGGCCTCCCGTATCCGTGGGGAAAATGAGACCGCTCAGGTCTTACTGCGCGGTGAGCTCATCGAGGCCGGAGCGCGGGCCCAACGTCGGGAACAGACCATTACGAGGTTACTCAATGAAAATGAACAGCTTCGCCGCTGGTATAGCGCTGATTTACCTGATGCTGTGCGCCGGTTGCACCAGCGCGCCGCCTGTGCCGACGCCGGTGATTGTTTACAACGCATGCCCGAGGGTCAGTCTTTGTCCGATGCCGGGAAGTGACCCGACTACCAATGGCGACCTGAGCGCGGATATACGCCAGCTCGAAAGCGCCCTCGAGCGCTGTGCGCTTCAGGTCAGAACGATAAAACACTGTCAGGATAAAATCGATGTACAAGCCGAAGAGTCTGCGAAAAGCCTTAACTGACGCCGTGCCGGTACTGGCACGAAACCCCGATATGATGCGTGTCTTTATCGATAATGGGAATCTGGCCTCGACGCTGGCGACGTCGCTGTCGTTTGAGAACCGGTACACGCTGAATGTGGTGGTGACCGATTTCACGGATGATATCGAGCTGTTACTCGTCCCGATTCAGGCGTGGCTGCGCATCCATCAGGCTGACATTATGACGACCGATGAAGGGCGTAAAAAGGGATTCACCTATTTTGCCGATATCAACGACAACGACAGCGCTGATATCAGTATCAGCCTGATGCTGACCGAGCGCACTATCGTTAAAGAGCAGAGGGATAAGCTTCACGTTGAACAGGCTGAAGAGCCGCAGCCGCCGGAGCCCGTTACCCGACCGGTTGAGCTGTATGTTAACGGTGAGCTCGTGAGTCGATTGCATGAATGACTTTAAACCCTTTGACGAAAAGCTTGCGGGGCTGATAGCGGCGCTGTCACCTGCTGCCCGTCGCAGAATGGCCGCAGATATCGCGAAGACCCTGCGAGCCCGTCAACAGCGCCGGATTAAAACGCAGAAAGCACCGGACGGGACACCTTACGCCGCCAGAAAGCGCCAGCCGGTAAAAGCCAAAAAAGGCCGGGTTAAGCGGGAAATGTTCGCGAAGCTGCGCACCAGTCGCTTTATGAAAGCTACTGCGGGAAATGATGCGGCCGTCGTGGAATTTACCGGCAAGGTACAACGGATGGCGAATGTGCATCAGTACGGCCTCAAAGATAAGCCAGGGCGAAACAGTACGCCGGTACAGTACGATGCCCGACCGCTCATCGGGTTTAATGACGAAGACCGTCAGGCAGTGGAAGAAATAATTATCGCTAAATTGTCCGTTTAGCGTTGTGTCATCGACAGTAAAACCCGCATCAATTGCCGCTCAGAGCACCGGGCGGCATCCTTCCTTGTATGAATACTCGCGCTACTCTTCAGGACGCTTTACGCCTCCTTCGCAACCTGATACGCACCGGCGTCGTCGTCGAAGTTGACCTCGATGACGGGCGCTGTCGCGTCCAGACTGGCGGCATTGTTACCGACTGGCTTCAGTGGCTGACCACACGCGCAGGTCGCTCACGTGTCTGGTGGGCTCCGTCAGTGGGTGAGCAGGTTTTACTGCTGGCCGTGGGTGGTGAACTCGATACCGCCTTTGTGCTGCCCGGCATTTTCTCTGATGACCACCCCGCGCCGTCGGCGTCGGCTGATGCATTTCACATTACCTTTCCTGACGGGGCGGTTATCGAGTACGAACCGGAGACCGGCGCGCTGACTGTGAGTGGCATTAAAACCGCAGACGTGACGGCGTCGGACTCCATCAATGTGACCGTGCCGGTGGTGATGGTGAAAGCCGAGACCCGCATCACACTCGACACCCCGGAAGTGGTCTGTACCAACAAACTGACGACCGCCACACTCGAGGTTACCAAAGGCGGGAAGATGAGCGGCAATATCGAGCACACCGGCGGTAAGCTTTCATCAAATGGCGTGGTGGTGCATGACCACGGTCACGGCGGTGTGCAACGGGGCGGGATCTGGACGGAGGGTACCCAATGACAACCCGATATATCGGCATGAATCGCGAGACCGGGCGAGCTATCACCGACGCCGATCACATCAGTCAGAGCTGTGGCGATATTCTCCGCACGCCGGTCGGCTCTCGCGTGATGCGCCGCGATTATGGCTCGCTGCTGTTTTCCCTGATAGATATGCCGCAGACCGACGCGCTGAAACTGCAAATTATGTGCGCCTGTTATATGGCGCTGCTGAAGTGGGAGCCGCGCATTCTCATCAACTCGCTGACGGTTGAGCGCCAGTTTGATGGCCGGATGGTTGTTGATCTGACCGGCGAAGTAAAAGCCACCGGCAAACCACTTTCTTTAACCATCCCTGTGAGTTGAATCTATGGCAACTATTGACCTGAGCCAGCTCCCCGCGCCCGACTTCGTGGAAACGCTGGATTTTGAAACCATTCTCGCGGAACGCAAAGCGACGCTGGTCTCGCTTTATCCTGAAGAGCAACAGGACGCTGTTGCGCGCACTCTCGCCCTCGAGTCTGAGCCTCTGGTGAAATATCTGGAGGAAAACGCCTACCGCGAAGTCATCTGGCGGCAACGTGTGAACGATGCGGGGAAAGCCTGCACGCTGGCCTATGCGAATAATAACGACCTCGACGTGATGGCCGGGAATAACAATACCGAGCGTCAGACCGTGACACCTGCCAATGACAGTGCTATCCCGCCGACACCCGCCGTCATGGAATCCGACGCTGATTTACGGCTACGCGCGCAACAGGCGTATGAGGGGCTCAGCGTGGCTGGCCCGGTCGGTGCGTATGAGTACCACGGCCGCAGCGCCGACGGGCGGGTTGCTGATATCTCGGTCGTCAGCCCGTCACCGGCCTGTGTGACCATCACCGTACTTTCACGCGAGGATGACGGTACCGCATCCGCTGACCTGCTGGCCGTCGTGGAAAAAGCGCTGAACGCTGAAGAGGTGCGCCCCGTTGGCGACAGGGTGACGGTGCAGAGTGCTGAAATCGTGCCGTACCAGATTAACGCGACCCTTTATTTTTATCCGGGGCCGGAGGCCGAGCCCATCCGTCAGGCCGCAGAGGAAAAACTGAAGGCATACATCAGCGCACAACAGCGACTGGGTCGCGACATTCGTCAGTCGGCCATTTATGCCGCCCTGCACGTCGAAGGTGTGCAGCGTGTCGAACTGACCGCACCGCGGGCTGACATTGTGCTCAGTAAATACCAGGCATCCTGTTGCACCGAATACAGCATCGCTGACGGGGGTGCCGATGAGTAATAACCGACTGTTGCCCGTTGGCTCATCGCTGCTCGAGGTCGCCGCCGCCCGCGCGGCCGCAGATATCGAGCGTGTGCCGGTACCGCTTCGCACGCTGTGGAACTGGCGCACCTGCCCGGTGCGGCTGCTGCCCTATCTGGCGTGGGCGTTTTCGGTTGACCGGTGGGATGCGAACTGGCCGGAGGCGACAAAACGCAGCGTGATCGCCTCCGCGTTTTACGTTCATGCCCATAAAGGCACCATCGCCGCCTTACGGCGCGTGGTTGAGCCGCTGGGGTATCTGATTGAGGTTAAGGAGTGGTGGGAGCTCAACGAAGAGCCCGGAACTTTCCGGCTTGTTGTGGGCGTACTCGAGACCGGCATCACCGATGAGATGTATCTCGAGCTCGAGCGGCTGATTGAAGGGGCAAAACCGGCGAGCCGACACCTGACCGGGCTCGCTATCAGCCTGAGCACCACCGGGCGCGCCTATGTGGGCGCAAGCTGCTATGACGGCGACATGTTAACCGTTTATCCCTATGCCGCCAGGGAAATTGTCGTCGGTGGTGAGTTTTATCCGGCTTCGGCCATTCATCTGATTGATAACCTGCGAGTAAGCGCATGACGACTAAATATTTTGCCATCCTGACAAATCAGGGCGCGGCGCGACTGGCAAACGCGACCGCGCTCGGTACTAAACTGAATATTACAAAAATGGCCGTAGGGGACGGGAACGGCACACTGCCGACGCCTGACCCGGCTCAGACAAAACTCATTAACCAGACCCGCATCGCGCCGATTAATTCACTGAGCGTGGATGCTAACGACGCCGGTCAGATTATTGCCGAACAAATTATCCCGGAAAATGAGGGTGGTTTTTTCATCCGTGAAATCGGTCTTTATGATGACGACGGCATTTTGATTGCTGTCGCCAACTGCCCGGAAACCTATAAGCCGTTACTGGCCGAGGGTAGCGGTCGAACGCAGACTATTCGCATGATTCTCGTTGTCTCGAGCACGTCGGCGATCACCTTAAAAATTGACCCGTCAGTTGTGCTGGCAACCCGTAAATATGTCGATGATGCAGCCATCGAGGTTAAGAGTTACGCCGACAAACTCATGAAAGCTCATGAGGAAAAGGCTAACCCGCATAAGCAATACCCGCTTATTGCTAACGCACTAAAAGAAATGGCCGAAGCCGGATTGGTTGCCGAGGTTCTCAAAAACCTTGGTCTG